>JBDGQN010000237.1:0-14017 GCA_042219055.1 Salinibacter sp.
ACGAGAGCTGACGCCAATCGGCATCCTAGCCATGGTGGACCGAGTGATCATGCCTGGGGCGAGTTCATGGTCGATCCTGACTCACTTCAATCACGTGCGCGAGAAACCGGACTGGCGGTGGCGAGCATTGCGTTGCATCGGGGGATGCGTTGAATCGATCCATGCGTCAATGACGAGTCGAATCTGTTCTATTGCCCTTCGCTATCAAGTTATGATAGAGTCCGCCGGAGGTTGGAATGAACACTTCCGCAGACGATCAATCACAGCGCGGCCGCGCCGTCTCCGTCTGGCTTACCGACGAGGATATCGCTCAACTCAAGCAGATCGCCCAAGAGAAGGGCATCGGGCATACGACGCTCGTCCGCATGTGGGTCAAGGCTTACCTCAAGAAGGAGACCCAGCAGGAATCCACTGAGCCATGACCATTCAAGAACTCATCTTCGAGATCAACGCGCTCGACCTCGTCTTGCCCGAGTTCCAGCGCGAGTACGTCTGGACCCGCGAACAGGCCAAACAGCTGCTGGTGTCACTGTTCAAGGGATATCCGACCGGCAGCCTGCTCTTTTGGAAAACCCCAACGCCGCCGGAGATCAAGAACCATCCCGGACTGGAGGACAAAGTCGGCAACGTCAAGGTCATTCTCGACGGCCAACAACGACTGACGGCGCTCTACCTGCTTACCCAGAACGCGGTCCCGCCCTATTACCAGGAGCACGAGATCAACTACGACCCCCGCAGCCTCCACTTCAACATCTATCACGGCGACTTCCAGTACTATCAGGCGAACATCATGGCCCAAGACCCGGAGTGGGTGGCCGTGACCGATCTATTCACCCAGGACAGTTCGATCAACATCCTCCAGCTCGCGACCCAGGTCTGCGAGGACGGCGACGCGGCCATGCAGCGGGCCGAGGTCTACAACGCTAACGTCAACCGACTCAAGGGCGTCTTGAACCACACCTATCCCATTCAGTTGGTGCCGCAGGACGCCAACATCGACGCGGCCATCGACGTCTTCGATCGCGTCAACAGCCAGGGGACCAGCCTGAGCGACGCCGAACTGGCCCTGGCCCACGTCACTGGCAAGTGGCCCCACGCGCGCCAGGAGATGAAGACGAAGATTCAAGAGCTAGCGGCCAAGCGCTTCGAGTTCGACCTGACGTTCATGGTCCGCGCGCTGACGGGGATCCTGACGCAGCGAGCCGACTTCGAGAAGATCCACGACGTCCCCAAGGACGAGCTCCAATCCGGTTGGGATCGCCTCTCCAAGATCCTCGACTACATCGTCTCCATCCTGCCCGGCCAAGGGTTCATCCACTCCACCGAAGACCTCAACACGACCAACGTGCTGGTGCCGCTGGTCGTCTTTCTCGATCGCCAAGGCGGCGAGTTCCGCAACGATCGCGAGCTGCGTAGCAGCCTCCACTGGCTCTACGCGGCGTCCATGTGGGCCCGCTACACCAGCCAGACCGACCAACGGCTGGATCATGACCTCACCATCATCCACCGCACGGACCCGCCCTGGTCGGAGCTCATCAACGCGATCATCGACCAGCGTGGCCGCATCGAGGTCAAGCCGAGCGACTTCCAGGGCCGAGCGATCCAGCATCCGCTCTACCGCATGGCCTACACCGTCATCAAGAGCCAAGGGGCCGTCGATTGGTCGAACGGCATCTCTCTGGATGATCCGGTCGGCCAGAGCAATCAGATCGAAAGTCACCACATCTTTCCCTCGTCGTTGCTCTACTCCGAGCAAGGCGGGTATTCCTCGGAGAACCATATCCACAAGAAGCTCGTCAACGAGATCGCCAATCGAGCGTTCCTGAGCGGGAAGTCGAACAAGTCCATCAGCAACCGTCCGCCTGAAGAGTACTTGCCGAAGGTCGAGGAAAACTTCCCCGGCGCATTGAAGAAGCAGTTCGTGCCCGAAGATCCAACGCTCTGGCGCCTGGATCGCTACGAGGCGTTCTTGGAAGAGCGTCGCAAGCTCCTGGCCGAGGCGATCAACAGCAAGATGGCCGAGCTGATCACCGACCACGAGGAGAGCCAGCCGGTGCCGGTCGAGCAGTTGATCCCCATGGGCGAGAGCACGGCCCTGGAGTTCAAGTCGACGCTGCGCTGGGATCTACGCGAGGCCCAAGTCAACAAGAAGCTGGAGAAGGTGATTGCCAAGTCGGTGGCCGGCTTCCTCAATGCCGAGGGCGGCACGCTGCTGATCGGGGTGGCCGACAACGGCACCGTGCTTGGCCTCGAGGACGACCTGGCGAGTCTCGGCCGATCGGATCTCGACGGCTTCCAGCAGAAGGTCCTCCAGGTCTTGGAGAACTTCATCGGCTCCGAGTTCCTGCAGTTCGTTGAGCCCCGATACGAACAGGCCCAAGGGAAGACGGTCTGTGCCATCGAGGTCGATCGGAGCCCGCAGCCGATCTTCATCCACGACGGCGATCAGACGGAATTCTACGTGCGAACGGGCAATACGACTCGTCCCCTGGATACGCAGAGCGCTCACGACTACATCAGTATGCATTGGGATTAACCCGAGAGTGTTGACCGATGGCCAACGCCCTGAACCGCGATCTCGAGCAATTCGAAGTGGTGATCGTTGAGCTTCACTCCGCTGTCGACGTGGAGGATCCAGCCCCGTATCGCGATCGCGCCTTCCGGGTCAAGCATGGCCCCGGCATGAGCGCATACGACGCCGAAGAGTGGATAAAGGGAGTGTGGGTCAAAGACGGGCAGTACGGCGAGATTCAGGGAGCCGAGATCGACGCGCAAGCGACCGAGTTCTGGCAGACGAAAATTGAAGCGGTTATCCCATCCCGAGGGAGTCGGCGCCGCAAGATAGTCTCCGTCCCCAGCGGCACTCCTCAAACACAAGCAACCACGTCACCCGCCCACTCAGAGGATATCCTCCAAGGATCCCGCTCCACGGAGACAGACATGGACCGTGGCCGGTTGAGCCCTTTCCACCTCCGGCTCATCGCGGAAGAGCTCCAATTGCAACGACCGGCCGGCGACAAGCGCCGACTGACGCGGTCGCTGCAGTCCTCGGCCGTCGACCTGCAGCCCCACCAGATCGACGCCGCGCTGTTTGCGTTCCAGAGCCCGCTCAGCCGGGGAGCGTTACTAGCCGACGAGGTCGGGCTCGGCAAGACGATCGAGGCCGGTCTGGTCATGGCTCAGCTCTACGCTGAAGGGCGACGCGATATTCTCATCATCGTGCCCGCCAGCCTGCGCAAGCAGTGGCAGAACGAGCTTCTCGAGAAGTTCGACCTGCCCACCCGGATCATCGAGGGGCGACCGGGCCAACGCCAGAATCCGTTTCGCGAGTGTCTCGACGCCGGCAACATCGGCATCTGCTCCATCCACTACGCCTATCACCACGCGGACGATCTGGAGGGCTTGCGCGACCTCGACTTGGTTGCGATTGACGAGGCCCACCACTTCCGCAACGTCTGGAAATCCGACAACAAGATGGGCCAGGCCATCAAGGACGCCATCGCCGAGGAGCCGAAGCTGCTGTTGACCGCCACGCCGCTGCACAACAACCTCTTGGAGCTCTTCGGCCTCGTCAGCTTCATCGACGACAAGCTGCTCGGCACGGTCTTCTCCTTCAAGGCCAAGTTCATGGAGGACAGCAAGGGGTTGGAAGCGACCAACACTGAGGAGCTTCGAGACCGCCTTCAGGCGGTCTGCAAGCGGACACTGCGCCAACAAGTTCAAGAGTACGTTCCCTATACGGATCGACACGGCGTGACGGAAACCTTCACGCCCTACGACGACGAACACCGACTCTACGAACTGGTCTCCGCCTACCTCCAGCGCGAGGAACTCGTGGCCATCCCCCACAACCAGCGCTCACTGATGCTGCTCGTCTACCGCAAGATCCTCGCCAGCTCCAGCTTCGCCATCAGCGGCACGCTGGAACGGCTCATCCATCGGCTACAGGCGATGCTCGAGGGCGCGCCCGTCGACGATGCCGGCCCCGATCAACTCGACGTCGACGGATTCGCCGAGGAGCGGGAGGAACTGGCCGAGGCCAACCAGACGGGGGATTCCGAAGTCCCGTTCACCAAGGCCGAGATCCAGGCCGAACTCGACGAACTCCGCGGGTACCACGAGCTGGCACGGAGCATTACGCGCAACAGCAAGGGAGAAGCGCTCCTTCAGGCGCTCCAACGCCGGTTTGAGATCAATCGGGACAACGGCTGGCCGGAGAGGGCCGTCGTATTCACCGAATCCCGTCGAACGCAGCAGTATCTGCTCGAACTCTTGGAGGCCAATGGCTATGCCAACGACGTGACCATCTTCAGCGGCCAGAACGACAAGCATAAGCGGATCGCGGCGCGCGCCCACGAACGCTGGATTCAGGACGTTCCAGAGGATCGTCGAGAACGCCTCTCCAAGGAGGCCGGGCTCCGCGAAGCCCTGATCCACGAGTTCCGAGAGCACACGAAGGTCCTGATCGCCACGGAAGCTGGCGCGGAAGGCATCAACCTGCAGTTCTGCAACACCGTGGTCAACTACGACCTGCCGTGGAACCCGCAGCGGGTGGAGCAGCGGATCGGGCGCTGCCATCGCTATGGCCAGGCGCACGACGTCGTCGTGCTCAACTTCGTCAACGACCGCAACGCCGCCGATCGACGCGTCTTCGAGCTGCTGGATCAGAAGTTCAAGTTGTTTAAGGGGGTCTTCGGCGCCTCCGACGAGGTCCTCGGCGCCATCGGCTCCGGGGTCGACTTCGAAAAGCGCATCCTGGAGATCTACCAGCAGTGTCGAACGCCCGAGGAGATCGATCGGGCGTTCAAGGAGCTCCAAGCCGAACTGGAGGAGGACATCCAGGACCGAATGGCCGAGACGCGGCGCCAGATCCTGGAGAACTTCGATGAGGACGTGCAGCAGCGCTTGAAGCTCCAACGCGAAGAGACCGAGAACCAGCTGAATTGGATTGACCGGCAGACGCTCCGATTACTGCACGGGTACTTCGGGAGCGATCAGGTCGCCATCGACGAAGAACACGAGACCGTGGACGTGGAAGCCTCCCCGGAGATTCTGCTGAAGCTGCCGCGCGGAACGCGCACGCGCAAGCTCCGCTACGGCACGGCGGCCCGCTCCGCCGCCGCCTACGAGCGCGTGCATCTCGGCCATCCTCTGATTGAGGCGGTCATCAAAGAGATCAGCAAGCAGCCGTCCGACGAGGTTGCCCCCGTCGAGCTCCTCTACACGGAGGGGCAGCACAAGATCAGCATGGTGGAACCCTATCTCGGGCACGAGGGGCTCTGGTTCTGTTATCGCCTGACGTTCAAGGGGCTCAAGAACATGGGCGAAGAACACCTGGCACACATCGTTTACGTCCAGCATCCGTCTGAGGGGTGGAAACGGCTCTCGCCCGAAGTCAGCACGCGATTTCCGAGCCTCACGGCCCGACCGAGATCACAGCCCGCCTTATCGGTTCCGGCCGAGGTCAAGCAAGATCGCAAGGCGGCGTTGGACGAATGGGTCGCGTCGCTCCAGGGGGACATCGAGGAGCGCAACCTGAAGGCCATCGACGAAGAATACGAGAAACTCGAACGCTACACCGAGGAGGCGCTTATGGCTCTGGAAGGCGAGCTGGAGAAGTACGAGGCCGCCAAGCGTGACCTGCGCCAGCGCATCAACCGCACACAAGACTACCGCACCCGCCTTGAATTGCGACAACAGGTGAACGACTACGACGAGCAACGCGAGAGGACGTGGAAGAAGATCGAGAAGGAACGTGAACGCCTCCACCAGGAGAAGAACGAACGCATCCGCGAGCTCGAACAACAGGCGGAACTCAAAATCGAAAAGACCCCGGTCGGGGTCTGTCACTGGGTGATGTCCTGACCATGAGCATGCGACAGCAGCGTAGAGCCTTCCAAGACGTCATCGAGCGCTACTTAGGCCAACTGAGCGATCTTAGCCAGGACGAGGACGCTTCCAACGAACTGTCCCTGCGCCCTGCCCTCGACACCTTTATCGAAGGCCTCAGTTCGGCCTTCGACCGCGACGACATGTCGGTCATCACCGAACCCATCCGCCAGACCTACGGCACCCCGGACTACAAGCTCAAGACGGACAAGGGCTTCCTGATCGGCTACATCGAGGCGAAGGGCTTGACGAAGGACCTCGACGATCTGCCCGATCGTGACGCGGAGCAAGTCGAACGATACCGGGACGCCGGCAAGCGCTTCATTCTCACCAACCATCGCGACTTCTGGCTCTACGACTACGCCAGCGATGGCCGCACGGTCATGCTCCGGGATCAGATCACGCTGCTGTCGAAATCGGATGTCGAGCAGGGCCGCAGACCGAAGGAAGCCGATGTCGACGCACTCCACCGACTCCTCGATCGCTTCCTCCGCGATGCCCGTCCGGACATCAATACGCCGGAGCAGTTGGCGGAACGCCTTGCCGCCGCGGCCCGGCATCTCTGTGATGAGCTCCGGAAAGCCTACGACGCAGAGGGAGAATCCGGACAGCTCCATGGCTTGAAGCAGGCGTTTGAGGAGATCCTGATTCCCGATATCGATCGGGATCAGTTCACCGACATGTACGCGCAGACGCTTGCCTACGGGCTCTTTGCCGCCGCCGTCAACCATGAAGGCCCGGAACTGCTCAACCTTGACAATGCCTGGCGCGATATCCCCAAGACGAACAAGTTCCTGCGACGCCTGTTCGAGAGCGTCACGGGATCAGCCCTCGAAGACAAATCCTACAAGTGGATCATCGAAGATTTGCTCGATCTCTTCAACAATCTCAACATGACGGCCATTCTCGAAGGATTTGGGCGACGACCTGCGGGGCAGGATCCCGTCGTCCACTTCTACGAGGACTTTCTGGCGGCCTACGATCCCGAGCTCCGCGAGAGACGTGGAGTCTACTACACACCAGAACCTGTTGTCTCGTATATCGTCCGGTCCGTGGACTACCTGCTAAAGGAGCGATTTCACTGTCCGGATGGGCTCGCGGATCGCCAGCAGATCTCACATTCACTCCAGAATAATGGCGAGCGCGAGAATAAATATGAGAATTCTCACAAGGTACTAGTACTCGATCCGGCTTGCGGAACCGGAACATTCCTGTACTTCGTCATTGACCTGATTCGCCAGCGTTTTCGAGAGCGCGATGAGGGAGGAATGTGGGCTGAGTATGTCCGCAAGCACCTATTGCCACGCATTTTCGGGTTTGAACTCCTTATGGCATCATATGCGATGGCTCATCTCAAGCTAGGCCTGCAGTTATCTGCTGTGGATCTTCCAAAGGAAATGCGTGAGGAATGGGAGTATTCCTTTGACACCGATGAACGCTTGGGAATTTATCTTACCAACACTCTAGAAGAACCAAGACCAAGAGAAGTGCCGCTGTACGGTCCTCTTCGAGTAATCACAGAAGAAGCAAATATGGCTGCACAAGTTAAACACGACCTACCAATCTTGACAATAATTGGTAATCCCCCGTATGCAAACTTTGGTAGAATGAACCAAGGAGATTGGATACAAGGCTTAATGAAAGACTGGAAGCCCATTGATGAACGGAAATGGAATCCTGATGACTTCATGAAGTTCATACGCTGGGCTCAGTGGCGTATTGACCGAACTGGTGCTGGTATACTGGCCTTTATAACCAATCATAGTTATATTGAAGGGCTTACGCATAGAACAATGCGCAAATCCCTTGCCAGTACTTTCACTGATCTCTATATACTAGATCTTCACGGGAGCAGTATAAAGTCAGAAAATAGCCCTCCTGGTACGAAAGATGAAAATGTCTTTGATATCCAACCAGGTGTAGCAATTGGAATATTCGTAAAAGATCCAGATAGGGATGCGGAATCAGAGATACATTTTCACGAGCTATGGGGCCCCTACTCGGAGAAATATTCCTATCTATCCCAAAATGATCTCTCTACGACTTCATGGACCAAGATAATGAAAGTCGATGCCGATTCGTATTTTGGCCAATTCTGCTTCTTCAAACCCATCGAGACAGAAGTGGAGACTAATTACCATGGACTATGGAATGTAGGACAATTATTCATACAAGGTTCATCTGCAGTACAAACTAAACGTGATCAACTCTTCGTTGACATGTCAGATGCAGAACTCCAGAGAAGAATGGAAGAAGTGATTGATAACTGGCCACAACAGGGTCTTAACGAGGAGTATCCTTTACAAACTACCTCCGGCTGGTCTCCCAACTGTCTGGAAGATGCTGACTACGATGAAGCTAATGTCGAACGCTATCTTTATCGTCCGTTCGATCTACGCTACATCTATTATGACTCTCAGCTTCTTGGTCGCGCTCGACTGCCGGTGATGCAGCATCTCCGCTCACCAAATCTGGCTCTCGCCGCGCTACGACAAACAGTAGACGATGAGTTTCGCCATGTCTTCGTCAGCAACCAATTATGCGATATTAATCTCTTGATTGGACATCATGTTTCGGATCGAGTTTTCCCACTCTACATTTATCCCTCATCCGACGGTAAGGACACTATTTCTAGAAAGCAAATGATAAGCATACTTCAACAGAATCTTGAGGAGAGCACATCGGCGAAATTTCTTGTTCAGGAAAGGGAGAAAATTGAAGATCTGATCGAGCGATTTTTCCCCAATGAAACGTACGCACGTTGGCCTAATCTGGACCCGTATTTTGTGCTTGATGTATGCAATGATCTACATTTGGACTTTGTCTCTGATGGACTTGGTGATCTTCAGAATACCTTCGGCCCCGAAGACGTCTTCCACTACATCTACGCGATCCTTCACGCGCCCACCTACCGCGAGCGCTATCAGGAATTCCTCAAAATCGACTTCCCGCGCGTCCCGCTGACCAGCAACCTCGACCTCTTTCGAGCACTGTGCCAGAACGGCGCCGATCTCGTGGCGCTACACCTGGTGGAAGCCGACTACGCCGCTGCCTCTTGGAACCAAGAGGACGATATTGCGAATCCCTTCCAGAACGCTCAGGTGCGCTATCCCGTCCGCGGCGAGAACATAGTGGAAAAGGGCCATCCCAAGTACGCCGCGCCCGGCACCAAGGTCAAGGGCGAGGACGATCCGATCCCTGAGGGCCGCGTCTACATCAGCGAGAGCAAGCCGACCAAGGGCAAGCAGGGCCAATACTTCGAGGGCGTGCCGCCGGAGGTCTGGAAGTTCCAAGTGGGCGGCTACCAGGTCTGCGAGAAATGGCTGAAGGACCGCAAAGGCCGGAAGCTCTCCTACGACGACCGCGAGCACTACAAGCGGATCGTCGTGGCGCTAGGCGAGACGATCCGGCTGATGTCGGAAATCGATGAAGTTATTGATGAGCATGGGGGTTGGCCGATTGAGTGACACTGCGGGGCACAACACCCGATGCACCTGATCTACATCGACGACTCCCGCGACGAGGAACTCTGCGCCTTCTCGGCCTTGGCCATCCCGGCCGAGGAGTGGCACACCGCCTTTCAACAGGTGAAGGCGTTCCGACACGATCTGAAGGCCAGCGATGGCATCTTCATCTATTCCGAGTTCCACGCTTGGAAGTTCGTCTCCGGGCGCGGGCGGATTGCGGACCGCACGGTTCCGAAGGGACGCCGCTGCCAGCTCTTCAAAGATGCGTTACGGCTGGCCAGTCAGTTGCCGGGCAGCCGGCTGTTCAATGCCGTCTTTCCGGCAAAGCAAGACGAACGGGCGTTTGAGCGCTTGCTGAACCGCATCAACCGCGCCATGCAGGCGTGGGACAGCCATGCGATCTTGATCTGTGATGAAGGGAAGGACGACGCCTACACGCGCCTCGCGCGGCGCATGCACGTCTACAATCCCATTCCCAGCCATCGCGGCACCTGGCGTGAGACACAGGACCGGACGAAGCATATCCCGATCGATCGCATCATTGAGGATCCGTTCTTCAAGCCGTCGGATCAGTCGTACTTCGTCCAGTGGGCGGACTTCTGCGCGTACGCGCTGTTGCGGCGCGAACGGCCCGTCCCCTCGAAGACGAAATACGGATTGGATCAGGCGTTCAACCTGCTTTCCGACATCCTGGTGGTGGAAGCGAGCCAAGACGATCCGGAGGGCATCATTCGTCCGTAAAAGGAAAAAGCAGGGCCTACCCCCGTCGCCGAGGACGGGCTCGGTCCTGCATCTCAAATATACCCGTTCAGCCATGAACAGTCAAGTGGGGTTAGGACATTGACGTCAACCACGCACGTCGACGGGGAAGTCGCCATGCTCCTTCGACTCCTGCTGCACGAACGCCTCCCACGGCTCACCGACCAGCTCGGAGGCGCGGGAGCGATTGATCTTGCCTTCGTTCAATGCGCGAAGCACCAACCGTTTCATCCGTGTGAGCTCTTCGGGGTTGATCTGATCGCCGGGTTCCTCGCGAAGCCAACCTCGTTTGCGAAAGTCCTTGAAGTATCGCGCCGCGGCCGTCTTGGAGATGATCCCGAGGTCCTGGGCCCGATAGATCCAGGCCGCCATGCTCATCCCGTACTTGTGCTTGAGCAGATGCAGCTCGTAGTAATCCAGCGACCGTCGCGATTCACCGAGTTCTCGACGCGCGGCTCCCTGTGGGACTAGAAACGCGCCGGCGAAGCGATAGGCGACGCCCTCTTCGTCCAGTTCGTCCGAAAGGTTCAACAAGCAATGGCTCAGCTCGTGCGCGATGCTGAATCGCTGCCGATCGCCCGTCAGATCCGCCTTAATGGCAATGACCGGAACGTCCCCATCCATGGTGAAGGTCAACGCATCGAAATCCGAATGCCCCTGGACCTGGCCCACCTTCACGCCCCGTTCTTCCAGGGTGTCCGTCAGGTTCTCAATCGGATCCGCGCCCAGATCCCAAGCGTCGCGCAGCCCCTCCGACGCCCGCTCCACGTCCTCCAACGACGCAACCGATCGTTCGACGTCCTCGGGCCACGCGAAGCGAGGCTCGCGATGGAAATAGCCTTCGATCGCCACGTAGCGCTCCAGCCAATCGCGAACTTCGCCCAAGATCATCTTCTGTTGCTTGACCCCAAGGCGTTGGCGCCGGCGATACTGCGGCGCCAGCTCCAGCTCGACGGGCCGAAAGAAGTATTCCACCTTGACGCCGTAGGCCCGCGCCAGCCGAATCAGCACGGACGAGTCCGGCGTCATCCGATCCTTTTCGTATTTGGAGACGGCCGTGTGGCTGATGCGCGTCTCCTCGGCCACCTTCCGCAGGCTCAACCCGGCCGCCTCGCGGGCCATGCGGAGTCGCTCCCCAATGGCCATTCTTGACACCTCCTCAGCGTGGATTTACAATTTACCATTTATCTGACACGTTGTAAACACCAAGAAAGGGGTGAACGTGATGGCGAAGACCCGTAAGGGCAAGAAGATCGTCCCCGTCAAGGGGCACGGTCGACGCAAAGCCAACGGCCGACGCGGCCGAGTCCGACGGCACCGGCGTTCGACGCCGAACTGAGCCATCAATCTTTAAGAAGGGTAGGCCAATGGCCAACCGAAATCGACAGGACCAACAGGCGCACAATCGAGGCGTGCGCCATGAGGCGGACGAGCTCGCCGGCGACGACTGGAACGTCCGAGCGGATCATCAGCCAGACAATCAATACGATGAGCCGCCGACCGTCAACGGGCGCGTACCGGACGTCTACGCGACTAAGGCCGGGCACACCCGGATCATCGAGATCGAGACCGATCCCAACGACGACCACGATCAGCACACCGCTTTTCGACGCCATGCTGGCCAGCACGAAAATCGCGTCTTCTACGGCTGGATCGTCGACGCAACGGGTCGACGCATCCAACGGTTCGAGTAGGGTAGGAGGATCATCTTGGCTGCATCGAAAGCCACATTCGTCGTTCGCACGAACTCAGCCGACGAGTTCTACTGGGTGCTCGAGCACCAGAACGGGAACACGATCGCCGACTCCGGTGAGGGGTACGAGAACAAGGCTGATGCCTTGAACGGCATCCAGTCGGTGAAAGAGAACGCGCCGGGCGCTCCCATTGTGGACGAGACAGGGAAGTAGCCCGGCGCGAAACACCTTTGGTAGAGGGACGGGAGCGGCATCTCCCGTCCCCTTCTCTTTGTAGCATCACGTCATGGTCGAAAGCAAAGGCCGAAGATACCCTGTTGAAGAAGGTTTTCCGACACGAAGAAGCAACGTATGAGCATTGTCGACTTGCCGGACTCAGATGGGCACCACTTACCCCTCAAACTCACCTGGCAATCCATCGACCCAGCCCAGAACCGCTACCGATACTACGTCCTCCGCGTCGACGAGGACCTGTGGGGTCATCCCTGCATCATCCGACGCTGGGGTCGGATCGGCGCGCATAGCCTCCAGGAGCGCTACATCTGGCCGGCCAGCGAGGCCGAGCTGGAGAGGGGGATACGGCAGATCTGCCGGGCGCGTGAATACCACGGCTACGAGCTCCTAGGGAATCACTAAAGTTCAAAATCTGGAGGCGGATGCCCCATGTCAAGAATACGTGATCCACAGGAATATGAGCATCCATCTACCGATCATCACGTCTACTCGTGTGCTGAACTTCGCATGAATGCAGTAAATCCTGATGTTCCACGTAATGAGGCACGTATCTACCGCTTTAAAGTCACTTCACGTGAGCCCGCTGAAGTTGAACTCGCCAGTCCAGACCCTCTCCCGATCGAAAGCCAGATGGTATTCAAAGACCTTTTCACCTTCGATCGATCCGGACAAACGCCTAAGAATTTCGAGCGCCAGTATCAAGCATATGAGCGCAAGATCGAAAGCGTGGTTGATCGGTTGAAAGAGAAGATTGGTCCTCTAGTTGAATCCATGCAAGATGGCAATTGTATAGAGATACCTTATGATTTCGAACTTGAGCAGTTGTTGTTTGAAGTCTTCACCCTAAAGTTTATCAATTTCGGCCGAAATCCCTATGGCGTGAGGAAGTTTCTGAATTCACTGCCGCGAGAAATCAGCAATTTCGTACCCAATGATCCTGAGCTTCAGCGCATATATGATTCTATTTCACACATTACCGAAGAGGAATGCCGACGACACCTGAAAAGACTTAATATCACCCTCGATGAGTATCAAGAGTGGCTTCGGGCTCTCTTTATTCTCTTACTTCCCAGCGGTACTCAGCGTCCAGATACTGACGAAACCTTTGACTCATTGCTAGAGGAAGTGGCCTACGACCTCGTTCATGACCCTAACTGTCATTGCGAAATGCGAATTGACGTACTGTCTGAAGATCAGCCATACAGTTTCCTGGTCAGCGACAGAACGTACTTCTATAGCGAACAGTCAAAAGCTCGATTGATTCTGCATTTCAATGTAACCAGCAATTTGGCTCTGACATTCCAGATCGTTTACCCATCAACGTTAGAGAACAGCCTCAGACTAATGGCTAGACAAGGTTTCCCTAATAAGTCACATGAAACTATCGAAAAGGCAATCAAGGAAACGAAGAGAGAACTTACAGAGCGGCTTGAAAATCGGCTCTGCTTGAACGATCTGGAATTCGTGGCTTGGTTTAATCAACACACCATTCTTCAAGCCCACAGTCATGTCTTCTGTAGCAGACCTGCCATTTTGGGTGCGGAAATCTCTGATTCATCTTGACGAAGCATCCGATGGATTCCTCAAAAGTGACAGTCCGCTGTGAACTCTTCCGCCGGAGGCTGGTGAAGAGAGACCTGGCGCGATGGGGCAGCCACGGCTACGAGCTCATCGCGCGATCCATCTGACGAGTGATTCCGCGGCCCCCGTGGCGGGTCAAGTCCAATCTGTGCCACAGTGGGCACTGGAGGATCGGAAACCGTGAACCGTTGGGGAGCCTACGCCGACAAGCTGGCCGAAAGCTCATGGACGCCGGCAACCTCGTCTTCGGCGCCCTGATCGTCGGCCAGCTGATCAGCACGCGGGAGTTCAACTGGTGGATCGCCGGCCTCGGGCTGATCGCCTTGATCGGCTTTTACCGGGCCGCCTACATCGTTACAATGAGAGCGGAGTGATCGACCATGTGGCCACTTG
>JBDGQN010000238.1:0-3416 GCA_042219055.1 Salinibacter sp.
AGGGGGCGCTCAAGCTCAAGGAGATCTCCTACATCCACGCCGAGGGCTACCCGGCGGCGGAGATGAAGCACGGCCCGATTGCGCTCATCGACCGCTCGATGCCGGTCGTCTTTATCGCCATGAAGGACAGCACGTACGACAAGGTGCTCTCCAACATCGAGGAGGTGGCCGCGCGCGAGGGCTCGGTGATCGCCATTACGGACGACAAGGACGAGGAGCTTGAGGGGCTCTGCGAGGCGGTCGTGGAGATTCCGCAGACCAAGGAGTTTCTCTCGCCCCTCCTCACCGTCATCCCGCTTCAGCTCCTGTCCTACCACATCGCGGTGCTTCGCGGCTGCCACGTGGACCAGCCCCGCAACCTCGCCAAGAGCGTGACGGTGGAATAAGCTCCGGTGTTTCGGAGCTGGCGTTCTCAGTTTCGCGCATCCCAATTCCCAATGGAACTGTGGAGGGCCGACCCGCTGGTCGGCCCTTCGCGATGGGGAACGCGACGCAATGGTCGCGGGCGAACCTGTGATTCAGAGGGCCGTTTCATGTCAATTGCGTGTTCTCTTCCACACGGTTCCCCAGTGCGCATGATTGAGATGGAGAAGCTGGACAAGGTAAAACGCCGCTTTGAGGAGGTCGAAAGCCTCATGGCGGACCCGGAGGTGGCGAATGATCCGGATCGCATGCGGGAGCTGGGACAGGAGCACAGCCGACTCGAAGAGGTCGTGGACGCCATCGACCGCTACGAACGGCTCCTTGAGGAGCGTGAGGAGCTTGAGGGAATGATTCGGGACGAGAGTGGGGAGATGGAGGCCCTCGCCAAAGACGAGCTTGAGCAGCTCGACGAGCGGCTTCCGGCGGTGGAGGAGGACCTGAAGCAAAAGCTGATTCCGAAGGATCCGGAGGACGAGAGGAATGCAATCGTGGAGATTCGGGCCGGGGCGGGGGGCGACGAAGCGGCGCTCTTTGCGGGCGATCTGTTTCGCCTCTACACCCAGTACGTGAAGGACCACAGCTGGACCTACGAACTCATCGACGCGTCGCCCGGCACACAGGGGGGGTTCCGGGAGGTCATCTTCTCGGTGAAGGGAGAGGACGTGTTCGGTACGATGAAGTACGAAGCGGGCGTACACCGCGTGCAGCGTGTGCCCGAAACCGAGTCGAGCGGCCGCATTCACACTTCTGCCGCCACGGTGGCGGTGCTGCCGGAGGCCGAGGAGGTGGACGTCGACATCAACCCGAGCGACCTCACGATCGAGACCTTCAAGGCCACGGGCCCGGGGGGGCAGTCCGTGAATACCACCGACTCGGCAGTGCGCATCAAGCACGCCCCGTCGGGGGTCGAGGTGTCATGTCAGGACGAAAAGAGCCAACACAAGAATCGCTCGAAGGCCATGCGCGTGCTCCGATCGCGGGTGTACGAGAAGAAACTGCAGGAGCAGCGGGAGGAGCGGGAGGAGGCCCGGCGCTCCATGGTGGGCAGCGGCGACCGGTCGGCCAAGATCCGCACCTACAACTTTCCCCAGGACCGCGTGACGGATCATCGGCTGGAGGGCGACCAGAAAAACCACTCGCTCCAGACCATCATGGAGGGTGAGCTCGATTCCATCATCGATGCCCTCCGTGCCGAAGAGCACGCCGAGAAGCTAGCGAATTTGTAGTTCGTATTGCGTAGTGCGTATTTCGTATTGCAGACTCCATAGATCGAAGAGTCACGCAATACGCATCACGCACTACTTAGGCTTTCGGAAGGCAGAAGCACTCAGGGGGTTCGATCCTTTCTCCGAAACAGCACCTTCCTGCCCGTCCTGAATCCTCACCCCGTTTTCAAGGCTATTCTGCGACCTTCGCGGAGCACAGTCGTAAATACAGCTTGAGTTTTATCCCTGCTCCTCCGCATGCCGAACGCCTTCGGCATTCTACGAGGGGCTTGATCATCATCATTCCATAGGGATCCGAGCACACGACATGGCGCAAAAGTATCAGTACGAGCTCACGTACGTCATCAGTGGGGTCGTCAAACAAAACCAGGTGGACGACATCGTCCGCAAGGTGAATCACCTCATCGAGAGCAACGACGGCGACGTGCTGGAGGTCGACGAGTGGGGCAATCAGCGCCTCGCCTACGAGATCGACCGCAAGCGCAGCGGCTACTACGTGAATATGTATTTCCTGGCGCCGGGCGAGCTCATTCAGCGGCTCGAAAGGGAGCTATCGATTAACGACGACGTGCTGCGCTACCTGACCCTTCGCATGGATGCGAAGATGAAGCGGCACTACGAGCAGCGCAAGAAGCGTCGCGCGCAGGAGGAGGCCGCCGAGGACGAGGCGGAGGAGTCGAGTGAGGAAGAGTAACGCTCTGCGTCTCTTCGCCCTTTATCTACGAGTCTCTCGAACTTGAGCTTACGATGACCCATGGCTGATCAGAATGACGTCGACTACGAGCACATCGAATACGTCGATTACAAGGACACCGAATTTCTGGAGCAGTTCATCAATAACCAGGGTAAGATTTTGCCCCGTCGCGTGACGGGCGTTCCGGCCCGCGTACAGCGTCAGATTACGACGGCGATTAAGCGCGCCCGGCACCTTGCCCTGCTTCCGTACGTGTCCGAGTCGATTCGGTAATCGACCCCGGACGAACTGTCTCCACCATTTCCGACCCTTCCAATTCCACCATGCAGGTTATTCTTCTCGACGACGTGGAGCACCTCGGCGAACAGGGGGACATCCACGAGGTGGCCGACGGCTACGGCCGTAATTATCTCATCCCGCAGGGGCTCGCCCGCGTGGCGACCGACGGGGCCGTGCGCCAGCTTCGCGACGAGCAGCGCCAGCAGGCCCGCAAGGAGGCGGCGAAGCAGGAGCAGTCCGAAAAGCTCAAGGACGAGCTCGAAGACATGCAGGTCGTCTTTACGGCGAAGGTGGGCGAAGACAACCGAATTTTTGGCACCGTGACGACCCAGCAGATTGCGGTGGAGCTCTCCAACCGCGGGTTCGACATCGACCGGCGCGACATCGATCTCGACGAGGACATCCGCTTTGTCGGCGCCTACACCGCGACCATTGATCTCGGGCACGGGATCGACGCAACCTTGGACATCCAAGTAATCCCGGAGTCGGGATAACTCGTAGTGCGTGAATGCGTGACTACGTGAAGCGTGAGGTGTGAATATGTGAAGCGTGAGGCGTGAAACGGAAGCAGGACAGACTCACGCCTTCTGAGTTTGTCTGTCTGTCGTCGGTCACCGACGAGCATAGCCATGAGTGCATCTGTGCGTGAGATTCCATTTTCCGTCGATAATCAGCGCGGTCACGCCGTGGACTGCGACATTCGATTCGTCGAGGGAGAAGAGGATAAGCCCGTGGTCATTTTCTGCCACGGATTCAAAGGCTTCAAAGATTGGGGGCCGTTTCCCGAATGGGGA
>JBDGQN010000238.1:3431-10130 GCA_042219055.1 Salinibacter sp.
TACGGAGCTCGACAAGTTCGCGGACAACACGTTTACCCGCGAGCTCGACGATCTCCAAGCCGTCCTGGGCGCGGTCGAGGACGAGTACCTCCCGGAAGCGCCTGCGGACCCGCGTCGCATCGGCCTGTTGGGCCACTCGCGTGGCGGCGGTACCGTGATCCTACAGGCGGACCGCGACGCCCGGGTAGACGCCCTCGCCACGTGGTCGTCCGTCGCCACCTTCGTGGATCGATTCAGCGAAGAGCAGATCGAGGACTGGGAGACGCAAGGATACACCGAGATCCGCAACAGTCGCACCGGGCAAGTGATGCGGCTCAACAAGGTGCTCTACGACGATACGATGGCGCACCGGGACGAACTCGACGTGCCGGGTGCCGCCTCGCGGGTCGACGTGCCTTGGCTCGTGGTGCACGCCCGCGACGACGAATCGGTAGATTTCGGGGCGGCGGAGACGCTCGCAGGGGGAACGGAGAGGGCCGAACTCTTCGAGGCCGAAGGGGGACACACGTTTGGCGGTGCCCATCCGTTCGACGGTACGGTTCCCGAGTCGCTGGAAACTGTGTGGAACCGCACGGTTGACTTCTTTCGGGCGCATCTCGGCAACACGTAGGCACGGCTCCGCGTACCTCATTCCGACTTTGGTCGGTAAGATTTTGCGGCGCATTTGTGTCTTCCGAGACAGCGGATCTCATGCCCGAGACAGCCACTCCTCCTCGTTCCATTCGCTCCGCGCCGGCCTCCACCCCGCACCAGTTCACGCGGGAGGAATACTTTGCCATGGCCGACGCGGGCATTCTCGCGCCGGACGACTCGGTCGAACTCATCGATGGGCAGATCGTCGAGATGAGTCCTGAAAACTCGCCGCATCGGGCTGCGATTATGAAGGCTTCGCGTGCCTTCGTGTTGGCCCTGGAAGGAAAAGGCTACGCTCTCCAGACCCAGTCCACGCTTCCGCTGGACGAACGGAACGTCCCCGAACCCGATCTCGCGGTGCTGCGAGGGACGCCCGACGACGTGCTGGAGGAAGAGCCGGCCGTCGTGCTCGTGGTTGAGGTGGCCGACACGTCCCTCGAGCAGGATCGAACGGTTAAGCAGACCCTTTATGCGCAGAACGACGTTCCGGAGTACTGGGTCGTCAACCTTCGGGATCGCACGGTGGAGGTGTATTGGGAGCCCGGCCCGTCGGAATACCGTCAGCGCCGAACCCGCTCCAAGGAAGAACCGGCGACGCCGCGGTTTGAGGACGCGCCCTCGTTCGAGGTAGAGTCGTTACTGCCGGCTCGTTCGTAGGTCCCGGGTTCCTCACTGCGTCAACTCCAGATCCGCATCCGGGGCCATGCCCGCGTCTTTTTTCGCTGCGCGCACCATTTGCTCGACGTCCCGGAGGAGCCGTTCAGCGTCGTAGACGATGCCGTCCTTGAGTGTGTAGTCGATGCCCCCGACCCGCTCCAGCTCGCGGGTGCCTTTGTTGAATTTTAGCGCCTTGGTGCCGTACAGCACCTTCAGGTTGGCGAGGGGATTTTGGTCGACGAGCACGAGGTCGGCCTGCTTGCCCACCTCCACCGAGCCAATTTCGTCGGCCCGGCCCATCGCCTTGGCCCCCTCCAGGGTCGCCGAGCGGATGACCTCCAGCGCCGAGAAGCCAGCCTCCCGCAGCAGTTCCATCTCGCGGACGTAGCCGAATCCGTAGAGTTTGAAGATGAATCCCGAGTCGCTTCCCACGCCCACCCGACCGCCGCGGTTTTTGAACGCATCGACGAACTGCATCCACAGGTCGTAGTGGGTGTCCCAGGCGGCCTCGTCGCCAGAGGACCAGTAATAATGGTAGGAGCCGTGGTTCTTGAAGCTCGGCTTGTAATAGTTCCAGAGGGAGGGGAGCGCGTAGGTGTCGTGCCACTCGGCCCGGCGGCCCCGCATCAAGTCGCGGTTGGCCTCGTAGATGCCGAAGGTGGGGACCATCGTGAAGTCGAGGGCGCAGAGGGAGTCGAGCACCATGTTCCAGCGCTCCGAGCCCGGCCCCGCGGCCTGCTGCCACATGTGGCCGGCGTACCGAAAGCGGTCGCCCTCGTCCTGGTAGTTGTAGTCGTCCGGATAGTCCTGAATGGACCGCTCGGTGAAAAGCGCCTCGGGGTAGCCGTAAAAGTGCTCGCCGGTCGTGAGGCCCCAGGTGGCCGTGTCCAGCACGTCGTACTGCGCGGTGCCGGACTGCGCGTGGTGCATGGCCGTGCGGAGGCCCTGTTTGTCGGCCTCCTGGATTGCCGCCTTCAGCACATCGGGCGGGGCCTCGAAGAACTTGATGCCGTCGGCCCCCTTCGCGGCCATGCGCTGCACCCAGTTCCGGGCCGCCTTCGGCGTGGTGAGGGGGGGCTCGCGGTCGGTGCCGAGGGCCGGATAGACCGCGAGGCGCGGCGCCGTGATTTCGTTGGCCGCGCTGCGTTCGCGGTGGCGGAAGGTCCAGTCGAGGCCGTTGCCGGCGGCCACCTCGCGGGCCGTCGTCACACCATGGGCCATCCATAGCTTGAGCACGTACTCGGCAGGGGTGCCCTGCGGCTTGCCGCCGAGGTGGGCGTGCATGTCCACGAAGCCGGGGAGCACGTACATGCCGGATGCGTCGATGACGCGGTCGCCGCCCTCCGGCCGGGCGTCCTCGTTGATTGGGCCGCCGGGCGCGCCCACAGCTGTAATCTGGGCAATGCTGTCGTCCTGCACCACAATGTCGACCGGGCCGCGTGCCGGAGCGCCGGTGCCGTCAATGAGCGTCGCCCCCCGAATCACGAGGCGGTCGTACGGCCCGTCCCCGCGCGTGCGGTCGGGAGCTTCCGGGACCTGGGCCGCGGCGGGAAGAACAACAACGAGGAGACCGACTGTGCAGAGAAGGAGCAACAGTCTGGGACGACGGGGACCGGAATCAACGCTCGGGGCAACGGTCATGAGTCCATGAGTCGGGCGTTGTGTTGGAGGAGGGACTCGCGTCGTTTCGGATCACGAATCGAGGCTGACGTCGAGGGCTCCCACGAGGTCCTCGACGAGATCGTTTGTCCCTTCGAGGCCGACGGATAAGCGCACGAAGCGCTCGGTGATGCCGAGTTCCTCGCGAACCGACGGGGCCACGTTTTTGTGAGAGGTGTGGATCGGCTGCGTGATCAGCGTCTCGACCCCGCCGAGGCTCGGGGCGCGGATGGGGAGGGTAAGCGCATCGAAGAACGCGTCGACCTCGGTGTCCGGAATCAGGTCAAAGCTCACCATGCCGCCGGCGCCGTCGAGGAGGAATTGGGCCCGATCATGGTCGGGATGAGAAGGAAGACCGGGGTAGCGGACGCGATCGACGGCGTCGTGGTCGGCAAGCGTCTGGGCCACCGCCTGGGCCGTCTCATTTTGCTGTCGCACACGGACGCCGAGTGTTTTGAGGCTGCGGTGGAGGAGGAAGCAGGCATGCGGGTCCAGCATGCCGCCGAGCAACTTCGTTGTGTGGCGCACATCGTCTAGTAGATCGTCGGGACCCGCCACCACGCCCGCAGCAAGGTCCGAGTGGCCGCCGAGGTACTTGGTGGCAGAGTGGAGGATGAGGTCGAACCCGAGGTCGGCCGGGCGGAGGTTGATCGGGGAGGCGAACGTATTGTCGATGACGGCCACGAGTTCATGCTGGTCGGCGAAGGCTGCCATTGCCTCCAGGTCGGGCACCTCTAGAAGTGGGTTCGCGATGGACTCGGCATAGAGCACCTCAGTGTTCGACTGAACGGCCGCCGTCCATGCCTCAGGCGTGTCCTCCGCGACCAGCGTGTGCTCGATGTCGAACTGAGGGAGCAGATCGGAGAAGAGGTCGAGCGTGCCCCCGTAGAGACTCCGTGGGGCCACGAGATGATCTCCCGCGTCGAGGAGGCTCAAGAGGGCCGAGCTGATCGCCGCCATCCCGCTCGCTGTGACGAGGGCCCTCTCGGTCTCCGTGAGGGCCGCGAGCTTTTGGTGGAGTGCCTCGTGGTTGGGCGTGTTGTTGTAGCGGACGTACCGCGGCGGGGCCTCCGGATCGTCGTGGGTGTAGGTCGCCGATTGGAAGATCGGGAGCGTGACCGCCCCCTCAATTCGGGGATCCGGTTCCCCGGCGTGAACGGACCGCGTGTCGAGGGTAGACATGACCCGGCGAAGGGAACGGTGCTACAGACTGGAGGAGAGCGACCGGTTGGTGAGCTTGGACGTCAGAGACTCGACGTCCTCCTGGAGGCTGGAATCCGAGTCGAGGGCTTCTTCAATCTTCCGGTAGGCGTGGATGACCGTCGAGTGGTCGCGGCCTCCGAAGCGGGATCCGATGTGGGCGTACGACTCCTCCGTCAACTCCCGGCAGAGGTACATCGCGATCTGGCGGGCCTGGGCCACCGACTGCTTTCGAGAGCGTGAGAGGAGATCCTCCTCTTCGAGACGGAAGTAGTCGGCCACCTGCTCGATGATGGTGCCCGCGTTGAGGGAGGCGGGCTCCTCGTCGGTGTGCTCGCGCAGGAAGCGGCGAGCCGTCTCCAGGTCCAGCGTGCGGTCGTCGAGCTGAACGAGGGCGGTGAGACGGGTAAGAGCCCCTTCGAGCTGACGAACGTTCGAGTCGATGCGCTGGGCAATGAGCTCCAGCACGTCGGGCGAGACGGCGATGTCCTGACGGGCGGCCTTGCGCTGGAGGATCGCGATGCGGGTCTCCAGATCGGGCCGTTGGATGTCGGCACTCAAGCCCCACTGAAATCGGGAGAGGAGCCGTTCCTCGATGCCGGGAATCTCGGCCGGGGGACGGTCGGCGCACAGAAAGATCTGCTTGCCGTTTTGGTGCAGGTCGTTGAAGATGTGGAAGAACTCCTCCTGAGTCTTTTCCTTCTCCCCGAAAAACTGCACGTCGTCGACGATGAGGAGATCGGCCTGACGATAATAGCTCGAAAAGGCCGCGATTCGGTTCTCGCGGACCGACTGCACGAACTGGCTCGTGAAGCGGTCACTCGACACGTAGAGAACGTGCTCGGCGGTGTTGTGCTTCAGGGCGTAGTTGGCCACCGCCTGCGCGAGGTGCGTCTTGCCGAGGCCCACGCCGCCGTAGACCAGGAGGGGATTGTAATTGGTGCTGCCGGGCTCCTGCGCCACGGCAAACGCCGCACTGCGGGCCAGACGGTTGCCGTCGCCCTCGATGAACTCGTCGAACGTGTACTCGGGGCGGAGGTGCTGCTTGGCCTGCTCATAGAGAGCCGACCGCTCGTCGGGGGAGCCGGCGCCTCTGCGTTGTGGGTGGTTTGTCGCGTCGGAAGAAGATTCGTCCTCGGGACGAGGCACCGATTCGTCGGCCACGTCGCTGGAGGCGGAATAGGGAGACGAGGCGCGCTGAGACGTGGAGGGGGTGCGCTCGGAGGGCGACGACTGCGCCTGGGGGGCGCGGTCGTTTGCATTCTCATTCTTCGGGGCCGGGTCCGAAGAAGGGGGGGGCGAGGCCGAGTCGGAGGCCTCAGACGCCGCTGCCCGTTCGGGGGAGGACTTTTCGGTCGGAGAGGCCGAGGAGGGAGAGGAGGGGCGGTCCGATGCGGAAGGGGACGCCGAGTCGCCTGGGGAATCGGGGTCGCTCCGGGAACGAGTGTCGGTCGATTCGTCCGAAGAATCGGCCGTAATCTCGTCGGGCCGCTCCTCCTCGGGGGCCACCTTGTAGGACACATCCGTCGGCTCGCCTACAGCATCGGTCACGGCCTGTCGGATCGACCGCTGAAACCGGCTGCGCAGATACTGCACCCCAAACGGCGTAGGCACCTGGAGCTTGAGCGTAGGGCTTCCCTCGTCGGTGTGGAGGGCGAGCGGCTCGATGGGGTCGAGCCAGTTTTGAACCGTTCGCTCCGGAAGCGTCTCGCGAAGGTCGCGGAGGGCACTGCGCCAGGCGTCGGAGGGGGACGGAACCATGAATGCGGAGGAGGGGGCCGTGCGTTCGCGACGACAAAGAAGCGGCGCCGACGCAAGGCTTGAATCGACGCTTGCACAACGTAGACTACAGCCGCTCAGAACGCAACCTCGTCCGGGAAAATTTATAGAGGATCGGCTTTGCGACGCTCAGGCACCTTTCGACGAGCGCCGTCTCCACTCCTCTCTCCGACAGGGCAATAATCGTGCGCAGATCGAATTCTTCGCCCCGTGTCTCCACGAAAAATGAGACCATCTCGATCTGGAGCGAGGTCTCGTCCTATTCCGTGCAGAGCCTCGTTCCTCAGGTCCCGGACGGAGGAGCGTTGACGCACGGCTACAGGTTGCCCCGGCGTTCCTGCTCGCGCTCGATGGCCTTGAAGAGCGCCTTGAAATTGCCCGCGCCGAACGACCGGGCCCCCTCGCGCTGGATGATCTCGAAGAACACCGTGGGGCGGTCCTGTATCGGCTTAGTGAAGATCTGGAGCAGGTATCCGTCCGGATCCCGGTCTACGAGAATACCGAGTTCTTCGAGGTCCTCGATCGATTCGTTGATGGAGCCCACGCGTTCGGTGAGCACCTCGCGGTCGTAGTACGTGTCCGGCACGTGGAGAAACTCGACCCCGCGCCGTCGCAGCTCCCGAACGGAGTCAATGATGTCGTTTGTCGCCAGGGCGACGTGCTGCACGCCCGGTCCACGATAGAATTCGAGGTACTCCTCAATCTGGCTCTTCTTTTTGCCCTCCGCCGGCTCGTTGATGGGGAATTTGATCTTCTCGTCGCCGTTGGCCA
>JBDGQN010000239.1:0-1618 GCA_042219055.1 Salinibacter sp.
GGACACGGTGGATCACGTGCTGGATGTCAACCTGCGGGGGGCCATCCTGTTTAGCAAGCACGTCATTCCCCACATGCGGGCGGCGGGGGGCGGATCGATCATTCACATGTCCAGCGTCACCGGTCACAACGGGCATCCGGGCGTGGTGGCGTACGGGGCAACGAAAGGGGGCCTTATGGCCCTGGCGCGGGGACAGGCAATGGAGCTGGCCGACGACGGCATTCGGGTCAACACCGTGTCCCCGGGCACCGTCGACTCGCCGATGCTGCATCGGTTTCTGGAGGAGGAGGCGGACGACCCGGAAACGGCTCGCCGAGGGTTCGACGAGATGCACCCCCGGGGAACCGTGGCGTCTATCGACGAGGTAGCCGCTGCCTTCGTGTTTCTCGCCAGCGACGACGCCGCGAACGTCACGGGCACGGACCTACGCTGCGACGGCGGGTTCTGCGTGCAAGCCCAACAACCGCGTTCCTGACCCCCAGTTGAAACTGGCGACTCCCACTTCACAACAGCTATTCCCCGCAACCTGGACGAAAGCCAACTTGCGTTCCTTCGCCTCAATTCGCCATCGATGACATGACTTCTGACTCTGGGCTGTCGCGTCTTCCGGCCGGACCACTGCCGGCAGGGGCGCTTCTCTCCCTTCTTTTGAGCCTCTTGCTTCCATCTTTCGCCGGCAACGAAGCGTACTCACAGGGAAACACGCCTCCCTACGAAGTGACCGTGGCGGCGGGAGACTTCGACCGCCGGTCCACTGTCGTCTCCTTTCCTCTCCCTGTTCAGCTGTCCGAAGGCGCGTTCTACCTGGAGGCGCCGACGGGAAATCGGGTTCCCCTGCAGACGGGGAAGAATCGAGCCTGGTTCGTTCTCGACAGCCTATCCGCAGGGGCGGAGCGCACGTATATGCTGAAGACTGGAAAACAATCGTCGAGTCGCGTACGGGTGGAGCGACGAGAGCGAGCCCTCGCATTCTCCGTCGACGATGAGCCGGTCCTCAAGTACTGGAGGAAACCCCGCCCCCTTCCCCGACCGGAAATCGACTCGATTTTTTTGCGGGGCGGCTACCTCCATCCGGTCCGCACGCCCTCCGGCCGTGTTGTGACCGGCGACTATCCCGCCGACCACAAGCACCATCACGGCATCTGGTCGGCCTGGACGAAAACGGAATTTCGGGGTCGAACCCCCGACTTCTGGAACATGGGACGGGGGTCAGGAGCCGTCGAAACGATGGCTCTCGACAGCACCTGGTCCGGCGCCGTGCACGGGGGATTGGAGGCACGCCACCGGTTCCTGGACTACTCCGGAGCAGAACCGGTGACGGCGTTGTACGAAAAGTGGTCGCTCCACGTCTATCGTGTGTCTGGCCCCTCCCGCACCTACCGGATGTTTGACCTCACCGTCACCCAAACGACCGCCTCCTCCAGTCCCCTCATTCTCCCAGAGTACCACTATGGAGGAGTAGCTGTTCGAGGTCCCGACGTCTGGTACGGCTCCGAAAACGCTCGCTTCCTCACCTCATCCGGCAAAGGTCAATCGAAGGGGAATGAGAGCCGAGCCCGCTGGAATTACTTCGGAGGCTCTCTCGACGGAAAGCGTGCCGGAATCGTCATGATGGGCC
>JBDGQN010000239.1:1640-1928 GCA_042219055.1 Salinibacter sp.
TCCGTGCCCCCCAGCCGCTCCGTCTTGGGCCCGGAACCGAGTACTTCACGTTTGCCCCCTCCCAGCTCGGCCGATGGAGAATTGCGCCGGGTCAGCCCTACACGGCACGCTACCGATTCATCACAATCGATGGGCCGCCCGATCCGAAGGTATTCAACCGGCTCTGGAACGACTTCGCCTACCCACCGACCGTCACCGTCGACACTTCCCCAGAGGGCTCAGAGCGCTAGGGGCCCGTCGATGCCGGTGATTGGACGCTTCATTGTGCAGGTTTCTCAACGTCTCGAC
>JBDGQN010000239.1:1938-4779 GCA_042219055.1 Salinibacter sp.
ATCGGCGCCCCATCTCTTCTGCTCGTGAGCCTCCTTGGGGGACTGCTCCTGACTTTGATGGGATGCACGGCTTCGCCCCCCGCCGACGAGCACGATCCCGCCGCGCCTCGGTTCTCGGTCCTGGTGTTTTCAGAGATAGACGCGGACGGATATCGTCACTCTTCGACCCCCGACGGAATTCGTGCCCTGCGGTCACTGGGAAAGCGCCACTATTTCGGAGTGGACGTCGCCGAGGCTCCATCTGTCTTTACGTCCGATAGCCTGCAGTCGTACGATGCCGTCGTGTTCTTGAATACCAGTGGCGACGTGCTCGACGACGCACAGCAGGACGCGTTTGAACGCTACATCCGCGAAGGCGGGGGTTTTGTAGGGATCCACGGGGCCGCCGCCACGGAGTACGACTGGTCCTGGTATGGGGGACTCGTTGGGGCCTTTGCCGAGGGTCATTCGGGGGTGCAGGACGCAACCGTTCAGATCGCCACCGCGTCGCATCCCTCTACGCTCCACCTCCCGACGCCGTGGACCCGCACCGATAGTTGGTACAACTTCCGAACGAACCCGAGTGACAGCGTGGAGGTGTTGCTCAGGGTCGACGAAGCGAGCTACGACGGGGGGACCATGGAGGCGAACCACCCTATCGCCTGGCTGCACGAATACGACGGGGGACGATCGTTCTATACCGGCCTCGGCCACACGGAAGAAAGTTTTTCGGCCCCCAACGTTCGGCGTCACCTCCTGAAGGGCATTGAGTGGGCCGCAGGAAACGTTGCCCCTTTCGTCGAGCCGGAATTTCCATTCATTACGACGACCGTCGACGCAAGTGGGCTCACCAGCTTCATGCCCGAGAAAAATGTCGCCGTGCGGGGACTCGCCCTCCAACTCGGAAATGGGGCCTACGCCAGTTTCGACCCGGATCTGCTCCGGATGTCGGCCGGATGGACGGGCGACTTTGTCTCCATGTCGACCATGGCACAAGTCTCCTATGACCGGCCGCATTACAAGTCCGACAAGATCCCTCAGGTGCTGGGGTCGCCAATATTCGGGACGGGGATGTATCCCGGATGGGCGGAGGGGACTCCGACATTTGAAGACCCGCGCCCCCCAGGGCCGAATCCGGACGATCCCGGACGCGGCCCCCTTCCCGCTGAACGAGGGCAGTGGAATGGGATCTACGTCGTCGACGACAAGGCCATTCTCTCCTACACGGTCCAGGGGGTAGAGGTGCGCGAACACCCGAGCAGCATGCAGGCCGGCGACGCAGTCGGGATTACGCGCACGTTCGAGGTCGACCCGAGGGACGAGGCGTTGACGCTGGTGGCCAGCGAGGTGGAGGAGTCCGGAAGCGTAACGGTCGATAGCAGCGTGGCAACCCTTTCTCTCGGAACGACTACGGACAGCGTGGCGGCAATTGGGGGGGTACATCTTCCCGAGGGCGCAGACCTCCGCGTCATTGACGATCAATACGTTACGCTCCGACTTCCAGAGAGCACGGAGACGGCCCGCTTTCGTCTCGTGCTGTGGACCGGCCCCCGCAGCCAACTCTCTCGATTCCGCGAGATGCTGAGCGGCCCCGTCAACATGCCGAGTGTGGAAGAGGGCTCCGAGTACTGGACCCGTGCGGTGCACACTCGGGGTCGTGTGGCGCCCGACACCAGTGCATTCGTGACCGACGAGCTGTCGCTTCCGCGTCCGAATCCATGGGATCGGAACGTACGGGTTGCCGACGTCGACTTCTTCGACGACGGTCGGGCGGCGGTGGTCACGTTCAGCGGCGACGTGTGGCTCGTTTCAGGGATCGACCAAGAGCTGGAGCAACTCCACTGGGAGCGATATGCCTCTGGGCTGTTTGAACCGCTCAGTCTAAGCATCGTCGACGGAGACATCTACGTGTACGGCCGGGAGGGGATTGTTCGCCTTCGCGACCTCGATGCGGACGGAGAGGCCGAGTTCTACGAGAACTACACCCGTCGAATCATCCAATCGATGGAGACGCGCGAGTGGCCTCTCGACATGGTTGAGCGTCCCGGAGGCGGCTTCTATGCGTCGATGGGAGCGGCTCTGGTCTTTGGACCTCGTACGGAGGCCTCCGAAAAGGCCGCCCGGGGCTTTCGGGTCGGCTCCCGCCACGCGGGGACCGTCGTAGAGGTGACGGCCGGGGGCGACAGTGTCGACGTCTACGCCGATGGCCTCCGCGAAGCATACCTGGGAACGCACCCTCGATCTCGCTTCCTCACGGCCTCGGACCAGCAGGGCCACTTTGTCCCCTCGACGCCCATCTATGCCATCCGCGAGGGGGAATACTACGGAGTACCAGCGACGGCACACCGATCAAGTCCGCTGCCGGAGCCGGAATCGCCCCTCACGTGGATTCCCCACAAGGCCGACCCCTCTGGCGCGAGCCAGCTCTGGGTAAACAGCAACCAGATGGGGCCCCTCAACAACGAGCTTCTCCATTTTTCCTATTCCCGTCCCGGCCCGTTTCGCATATACGCCGATACGACGAACTCCCCGTGGCAGGGCGGCGTGAAGCCCTTTGCCGGGGACTACAACGTGCCGACCGTAAAGGGAATGGTTCACCCCATCGACGGACAGGTGTACTTCGGGGGGTTCCAGATCTGGGGCACTCGGGCAGAAAAAATCAGCAGCCTCCTCCGGCTTCGCTATACAGGACAGACGAGCGAGCAACCCACTCGTCTGCGCGCAGGCAAGCAAGGGATCGTTCTCCGCTTCAATCGGCCCCTCGACTCCACCGCCGCCTCCTTGTCAGAGAGCTACACGATTCGGCGCTGGAATTACAAGCGGACCCGCAAGTACGGGTCGGGACGATTCAAGCTGGACGGG
>JBDGQN010000239.1:4789-5998 GCA_042219055.1 Salinibacter sp.
AGGTCCTCCCAGTGGCCGACGTCCACCTGTCGGAGGATGGACGAGCGGTGCTCCTCGTGGTGCCGGACATGAAACCCGTGATGCAGCTCAGGGTGGATTACTCGATCACGGCCTCCGACGGGACGCCCCTGAATGGCCCCGTGTACCTGACCCTCAACGAGGCACGCCCCATTGATCTTGAACGGCAGGGGTTCGAAAAAATAAACTGGAAGCAGACGCTTCAAAACACGAAAAACCTTCGGAGAACGCCTTCACCGGCAGAGTCTACCAAGGTGGTCTCCGTGAAGCGAGGCCGACACATCTATCAGGAAACCGGATGCGCCACGTGCCACTCGCTGGATGGCTCCCGCCAAGTGGGTCCCTCGTTCCAGGGATTGTACGGCACAGAACGGGCCTTCAAGAATGGGAATACAGTCGTCGCAGACGAGGAGTATCTCCGGCAGTCGATCCTACATCCGACTCAACACGTCGTCGAGGACTACAAGGCCAACATGCCGTCGTACCGAGGCATTCTCAATGAAAGCGAGCTTGAGTCCTTGATTCGGTTCATAAAGAGTCTGAAGGAGTAACGGCGGTGCATTCCGATACCTTGTCCGCGTCGTGATTTCGTGATGAGTCCCGCCGGGTGTGCTGACTCCCGAGTCGGCCCGCTCCCTCAACGTGCTGAACGTAAAAGGGCGGAACGTTGCAGGGCATGAGTCGAGAATTACCTTCGTGGAGGCCGGAAGATCTCCTTGACCCGACATCATGAGCGGGAACGCGGATGATTCCTGCGTACCAATCCGCGGCATCTGGCATCAGTTTCCGCATACCTCCATCACGTCCCCATCCATCGCCCACTTTTCGCAGAGGGCCTCGATCCGGTCAGCGTTGCGTTCCTTCATCAGCTTCTCGTAGTATTTCTGGACCTCCGGGTCTTCCGGAAAGCGCCCTTGGTCGTCGATCCGGTCGACCCAGCGTGCCAGCCGCCGCCGCATCTGGTGGAGCACCGAACGGGAGGCGGCCGAATCGGCGAGGTTGACCGTCTCGTGGGGATCGGCCTGCAGATCATAGAGCTCCTCGGCCGGGCGCTCGGGTCGCAGATAGAATTCCTGCGCAGGGGTGAGCTCGCCCTGGCGATGGAGGTCGTGCATCACCCAGATCGTCGGGTAGTGTGCCAGCTTGTACCGGTTGGTCTGGAAGAAGGGTCGTCCGGGATTGTAGTTGCGG
>JBDGQN010000024.1:0-2356 GCA_042219055.1 Salinibacter sp.
GCGCGCGCGGCCTATTTCCGCGCGCCCATGCTCGGGACGGTCCCGTCGGGGCCGCGGACGGTCACCTGATAGAGGTAGACCTCGTTGGCCACGGGCTTGCCTTCGCTTGTCAACCACATCTACCGAAGCGAGGATCCAGTCGTCCGGCGCGAGAGAACCGGATCACAACTTAACGGATTGTCGCCCAGCCAAGGAGATGGCTCCCTGGATGCGGGTGTCAGCGAGGGTGTTTGAAATGACCCGAGGCGATCTTGCACGGACTGGTTAACGCAGCACACTCAGCTCTTGGATGCCCAACATCTCGTGAAACCCGCTCGGGCAGGGTCCGTTATCGAGTCGCGGTCAGCGCCGTTGCGCCTTAACCAACCAAAGCAGACAAACTAATATCTATTTCTGTATGACAAACTAAATATAGAATTAACTCGTAACTGTAAACCGTGATTTTTTACCCATAGAGATCGACTTGTTATTCTCACTCCAAGGAGCCATAGTCACCGAACTTGACCCAGAAGGGGGCAAGGTTTTATGATACAGGAAATACTGTCAGCATTAATTTCAATGGTGATATCGCTCCAGGCGGCCGGCATGGATGGAGATTCAGTCGATCAATCATGTATCAACCTAACTCACCTAGACAAGGACGACGAGCGAGTCAAAATTCAGAACAACTGCGGCGAAATGCGAAGCGTGAGCAACTGGGTTCTCACCAGCACGAGCGGCGGTCAGACATTCGTCTTCCCCGCCATGTGCATCATTAATCCGGAAGACACGATCGTCATCGAGTCCGGTAGGTTGTCCAAGCCTGAAAACGATCACTGTTGGCTCGGACCTGAAGAAGACGGTCCACGCAAGATCCGTTTGATTTGGAGCGGCGGACTCGCAGCTTGGAACAACGATGAGGTCGATCGAGCATGTCTTTACACGGATCGTGGCAAACTTGTGGGCGGCTCGTTCAACTACCAGGATAACTGTGCTGACAGACTGGACTGATTTGTCGGACTAAGCGCCTTACACCTTCTCCCTCTTTCAAGGGGCTCAGGGGGCTCAGCTGGACTTGCCCCGGTTTGAGGAGGGAACGTCCGAAAAAGGCCGGGCACCCATATGCGTACCCGACAGACGTCGCCATGAATGTCCCATGAGAAAACACGCCGGGGACGGATCCAGGCGCGCTTCCCTACTGAAATGTCGCCAGCGCAGGGCCGAAGATGAGGTCCGCCCTCATGGTTGATGGATCGGTTCGTTTCCCCGCATCACGCCCGTCTCCGGGCGCCCATCGCCTCCACGGTCCCGCCGCGGCCGCGGACGGTCATCGGGGCGATGCCGCTGACCGGCCTCAACTTGACAGCCCCTTCTGGTTGGCGCTAAGGATCCCCCAAAAGGGAATCAGGAACCGTGCATCATGGGGGAGCCGCCGAAACTGACGATCCGCTTATTGGGGACGTTCGTCGTCGACCGCGACGGCGAACCCGTTGCCGACGACGAGTGGCGAACCGAGCGCAACTTGGCCCTGTTGAAGCTCCTGCTGACTCGGCCCGGCCACGACTTCACGCCCGAAGAGCTCATGGAGCATTTATGGCCGGAGACCGATCCCGAGCTCAGCCGACGTAACCTGCAGGGCCGGATCAGCGAGCTGCGCCGGATCCTGGAACCCGGCCTCGAGCGCGGGGGCGACTCCTCGTTCATCGAGACGACGCGGGCCGGCTATCGCTTCGTCCCCGACCACTGCGAGATCGACCTGCTGCGCTTTCGAGAGCGACGCCAACGCGGCCTCGACGCGGAGGCGGCGGGCGACGTCGAGACGGCGATCGCCTGCTATCGGGAGGCGGCCTCGCTCTATCGGGGGCCGCCGTTGCCCCACGATCGTCACGAGGAGTGGGCGGTTCCGTTCCAGGCGGAGCTCGAGGCTGAGTACGTCGAGCTCTTGACCCATCTGGTGGAGGGCCTCATGGGCCAAGGCGACTACGGGGAGGCGCTGCCGCACGGCCGCGCGCTGCTCGAGCGCGACCCGTACGAGGAGGCCCACTGGCGTCGGGTCATGACGTGCCACTTTGAGCGCGGCGAGCCGACCCAGGCGCTGACCGCGTATGAGCGCCTCCAGCACACGTTGCGACTCGAGTTCCAGGTCGCGCCGTCGGAAGCCACTCGGCGCCTGGCGGAAGAGATTCGCCAGGCCAGCGAGCCGTCCATCGTCCGGGGGAAGCTGCGGGAGCGCGCCCGCGAGCTCGAGTCGGCCACGGACTTGACCGGGATTCTCGAGCGCATCGACACGCTGGATCAACTGGGCGATCAATCCGAGGTCCATTCGGCCATCCAGAAGGCGCTCGCGGAGACGGGAGACAACCGCACGCAGGCCGCG
>JBDGQN010000024.1:2366-5832 GCA_042219055.1 Salinibacter sp.
AGGCGCTCGCGGCGACAACCTCGGAAATTGGGCGGGCCTGGCTCTCGGTTAAACTGAGCCGGTATTACCAGACGCTCGGGCAATACCAGCAGGCGCTGGAGACGGCTCAAGGCGCCCACGAGTGCTTCGAGCGCTCCAACGACGACCGAGGCCAGGCGGAAGCGTTGGCCCGATTGGGGCGCTGCCATCTCAAGCTGGCGAATCTCTCGGAGGCCGCCGAGTGCGCGCGCGACGGGCTGGCCCACTATCGGGCGCTCGGCGACAAACTCGGCCAAGCCCATCTGCTCGTCGATCGGGCGAACGCGGCGATCTCGCAGGGCGAGTTCGACACGGCCCGATCCGCCCTCGACGCCGCCTATCGCATCACCGTGGAGGGCCACCACCTCCAGGCTCAGGTCCGCGCGATCTACACCTTCGGATTTGCGGCGTTCCGCCAGGACTTTCACGGCCAAGCGGAGCTCTTCCTCCAACACGCCCGCGAGCAGGCCTCACGGATTGCGGACCGAAACCTGGAACTCTTGAGCTTGGAAAGCCTCGGCGTGATCGCCGGCATCGAGCATCGTCTGGACGAGGCGATTGCGGTCCAAGGGCGCGTGATCGAGATGCGCCGGGCCGCGGAGGAGACGGACCTGCACAACGCCCTCAACGGCCTAGGGACAGCGTATCAGGAGGCCGGGCGCTACGACGACGCCATTCGGTGTTATCGCGAGGCGCTGGCGTTGCCCCGTCAGGACGACTTCCGCGCGGGCGTGACCCAGTGCACGCTCAGCTCGGCCTACCTCGAGAGGGGCGAGTACGACGAGGCCCGCGCCTGTCTCGAGGCGGCCCAACGCCGGTTCCGAGACTTAGAGGACCAGTGGTGGCGGATCCGACTCGAGCTCTTCTACGGGCTCCTGTGCCAGCGCACCCACGCCCTTGCCGAGGCCATCGACTGTTACGAGCGGGCTCGAGCGCAGGCCCACGCCCACGGGAACCATCATCTCGAATGGGAGGCGCACTCGCGCCTGCTCGATGCCTACGCGCAGCTGGGTGAGCCGGCCCCGATGAGAACGTATCTGGAACGGGCCGAAGACCTGACCGAGGCGTTCGCCGACGAGCCGCGCGCGTTCCACTGCTGGGCGCTCCATCGGGCGTTTCGCGTCCTGGGCGACTCAACGAAGGCGGGACGGTATCTGGAGCTGGCCTACCGGGACCTCATGGACCACGCGGATCGCATCACGGACGACGCCTTGCGCCATTCCTTTCTCAACAACGTGCCGCTGCATGCGAGGATCCGCGCTGCCTATGAGGGCGATGAGCCCAACGACCCATGACGCCCCGCTATTCCCTTCGACGCAATGCACGTGGCAAGCGGGTTAGCGTGAGACTACCGAGGGCGGGATGTTCGCCGTCGGCGGCGTATCGCCCACGGCATGAGGCCGACGAACAACAGCGCCAGCGCCAGCATCCCCCACTCCGTCAGCGTGGGGAACTGCACGGACAGGGGTTGCTGTTGCGGTTGGTTGCCGCCGCCGCTGCCGCCTCCCCCTGCGGAGAAGTTGCCGACGACGAAGAACGAGAACCCCTCGGCACGACCCACGATGCGGTTAGCTTGAGTATTGACGGTTTCCGTGATGTCTTGGCGAATCACCTCGCCGTCCCGCTCGACCACGCGCAGGAGCTTCAGCGCTTGCTCCGCCTCCGTGCTCAAGCCGGTGTCGTCATAGGTCACGGTGATCGTGACCCCGCCAGCGAAGCTCGCATCGGCGTCGCAGTCCATGAATCCACTGGCTGCCTTCTCAGCGTCGAAGCTGCCAAAGGGAGCGGAGGAGGCGGACTCACACCGGACCGTGCCGCTTGAGGTGACCTCGGCGAATTCAGCGTTGAGGCCTTGGACCGGGAAGACGATGCGCACGTCCTCGCCCGGGTCCATGTCCACTTGGGTTTTTGCCTTCTTCTCATACGCGCCGAGATCGCAGCTCATGCCCTGAGGTCGCGAAACGCCCCGTTGATCGGTCTCGGGCGGCGGGCATGCCAACGCAGCGTTGAGGGCCGGACTGTCCATCGCAATCGCATGCGTCTTGGTGGGGCCGCCGTGGTCCTCAAGAGGCCCGAGTTTCGGATTCACGTCGGATTGGCTGAACGTGGGGCAGGATCCGTCGCTGTCGAGGTTCGGAGTGGTCACCCCAGACGGACCCTCGGAGCGATCCAATGTGTCAAAAGCATGGTTCGGGTTGATGCCGCTATTGACGTCAACGCGACAACTGCTGCTCAGTGACGGGGAGGAGACAATGGAATTGGCCACCTCCACCGTCGTTTGAAGACGTGTCTCGCCTGCTGCAATGCGAAGATAGATCCCCGAGCCATCCTGGGAAACGCCATTCCGCGCAACGGTCGAGCTGAGCAGTTGGACGGAGGCATTGATGCTCACGATGCCGCCGCCTTGGTGGTTGATTTGAAGCGACGGTGTCTGTTGGTCTGGAAAAGGTGGCGGTGCGGTCTGAATGCTGAAGATCCCGCCGCCCCGCTTCGCTTCGTTGTTGCTGATCGTGCTGTTGACGATTCGAGTCCGTTGGGTATCGCTGTCTCCCTGATCGCCTTGTTGGAGCCCCCAGACGGCTCCATGGCCATCGACACCTGCCGCACGGGGGCCCGTTGCCCTGACCGGAGGTGATGGCGGGAGTGAGATATCGCGCGTCGCCGAGTTGCCGCTGACGGTGCTTTGCCTGAGGACCATGTCGCCGCGGTTGTCGATGCCGCCCGCCACGGCGGCGGCATTCTGTTTGACCGCGCTCGCTTGAAGGCGCAGCGTCCCCTCGTTGACGATGCCGCCGATCACGTCGGCTTCATTCTTGGCAACGGTGCTGTCGACGATCTCCATGGTGCCGATATTGCCGATGCCGCCGGCCGAGCGTGCCAAATTGTTCGAAACATTACTCCGTTGAATCTCGATCCTGCCGGGGGATGCGATGAGATCAGCCAAAGCCGCCGAATCCGTGTCAGAGGGATTCGCAACGGGGGCGCCGAAGTTGACAATGCCGCCGCCCGCAATTGCTGAATTCTGGCTGATCGTGGCATCGCGAATGATGACCGAGTTCGGACTGCTGTTCCGAATCGCTCCCCCAAATCCGCCGGATATCACGATCGCATTGGCCGAGTCGAGGGCGCTGTCATCGGCACACCCATGCTTCAGAGTCACGTCATTGAGGGTCAGTTGAGCGTTCGGTCCCCGCAGTTCGAACAGACGGAACTCCTCGATCGACAGACGTCCGTCGAGCTGGCATTCCAGGGATGGGTCACGCCGGATCGTGGCCCCATTGCCTTCGATCGTAATCGGCGTGGTGATGACGGGCAGGGCGCTCTGGCCGCCCGCCGCGAACGGCACGCCTTGCACGGACGGAGTCAAGGTGTAGACCTGCTGATCCAGGTTGATGGTGTCCCGCTCCGGATCGCGCGTTCGAACTCCACGCCGTGTTCGCTCGCCATC
>JBDGQN010000240.1:0-8292 GCA_042219055.1 Salinibacter sp.
CGCCTTGAGTTGCCGGGGGCTGTTCCCTATCGTGCCTGTGCACGCTCCTGAAGAATCACTCGAACTGATCTCGGGAAAACCGCCCCGTCCCGGAACGCTCTCTGCACCGCTCGTTCTGCGTCTGCCCCAGCGCGGTCTCCTCATGCCCGATTCCCTCCACCCGTCGCTCCCTGAATCCGACCCCGCTCCCCCGGTACCGGACTCGATCCGCCCCGATGCGCCGGACGCGGAGGCGGACCTGACGCATCTCCCGCCCGAACACCGGTCCACAGTGCGCCGCCTTCGGGCCCAGGTGGACCGGGCCACGACGGCCCTCGATCGGCTCAAAGCCGAGAACGAGCGCCTCCGTCGCCGCGTGCAGACGCTGGAGCAACGACCGGCTGTTCAGCCGGACACCACCGCCTTCGTCCTCGACGACGACCCGGCCGCCCTGCGAGACCGCATCGAGGACTTCATCGATACCATCGACACATTTCTCGACGAAGACCCCTCCCCGGCTGCTCCGGACGCCGCCCCCGCCGACGCCTCGTCCTGACGCCCGCAATTCCCCTTCCTTCGCCTCCACACTCTCTACTCCCACGCTCTCGCCCCCCAGACTCCCTCGCTCATGGCCGACTCGGCAGACACCAAGTCGATCCGCGTGCACATCCTGGGCCGTGAGTATGCCTTGCGGGTGGAGGAGGGCGACGAGGCCCACACCCGCCGCATCGCCGCGTCCGTTGATACCCGGATGCAGAACTTTAAAGAAGCCCACCCCGAGCAGGCCGAGCTGACGACTGCCGTCATGACCGCCCTCACCCTCGCCGAAGAGCTCTTCCTCCAGCGCGAACAGTACGAAGACGGCACGACCGCACTCAACAAAGAGTTGGAACGTCTCTCGCAGCAGCTGGACGAGGCCACCCCCCCACCCCACGACGAAGCGGAAGGCTCACTGGACGACGAGGCGTCGGACGAAACGGAAGCGGCGGAGGAATAGCCGTCCTCGTTCTTCCGGGATCGAACCGTTCCGCACCGGCGAGGCCCATCACGACAATTTGGTGCGGAAACGGTACAGGAGAAACGTCGCCGGGCAGGGACGGATACCAGTGCCCGCCGCCCGGACGGTTCGCTGCCGAATCACTCGCACCCGCATGGTCAAGCTCGAAGATGTCACCATTCGGTTCGGGGAGGAGCCCCTCATCGACGACTTGTCGTGGACCATCACCCCCGAGCCGCACCGCATCGGCCTCGTGGGCCCCAACGGGGCGGGCAAAACCACGCTGCTGAAGATCATCGTCGGAGAGCAGCGCGTGGATTCGGGCACCGTCACGCGGGAGGGCGTCTCCATCGGCTACCTGGAGCAGGACGTGCAGGAGCTCCCCGACGACCGCACGGTGCGGGACGAGGCCCTCCGCGCCTTCGAGGACGTGCTGGACCTGGAGGAAAAGGAACAGCGCATCAGCGAGGAGCTGGCGGAGACCGACCACGAGAGCGATCGTCACGAGAAGCTCCTGGGGCAGCTCCACCGCGTCCAGGAGACGCTCGACGCCCGCGAGGTGCACCGCATTCGCCCCCGCACCGAGGCCACCCTCACCGGCCTCGGCTTCGACCCCGACGAGCTCGATCGTCCCCTCCGTACCTTTTCCGGCGGCTGGCGCATGCGGGCGGCCCTGGCCCGCCTCCTCCTGAAGCAGCCCGACGTGCTGCTGCTCGACGAGCCGACCAACCACCTCGACATCGAAAGCATCGACTGGCTCGAAGACACGCTGGAGACCTATCCCGGCGCGGTGATTCTCGTGAGCCACGACCGCTCGGTGCTCGACCGCATGGTCACCTCCACCGCCGAGCTCGTGCGGGGGCGCCTCCTCCACTACGACGGCAACTACTCCCACTACCTGGAAGCCCGCGAGGCCCGCTACGAGCGCTGGCGGCGCGAGTACGAGAATCAGCAGAAGCGGATCGAGGAGATCAAGGAGTTTATCTCCAAGTTCCGCTATAACGCCGCTCGGGCCAGCCAGGTGCAGGACCGGATCAAGAAGCTGGAGCGGATGGACCGAATTCCGCCGCCGCCCGACCCGGCGCCCAGCATGTCGTTCGAATTCCCCGAGCCGTCGCGTGCCGGGACCGTGGTGCTGGAGCTCTCCGAATTCAGCAAGGTCTACGACACGGACCAGGGCACGGAGACGGTTTTCACCGACGCCGGTCCCCTCACCATCGAGCGGGGCGACAAGATTGCCCTCGTAGGCCCCAACGGGGCGGGAAAGTCCACCCTGGCTCGCATCCTGACGGGACGGGAGGACTTTGAAGGCACCCGTACGGAGGGGCACAACGTGGTGCTCTCCTACCACGCCCAGCATCAGGGCGAGATGCTCGACCCCGACCAGACCGTGTTCGAGACCGTCCGCGAGGCGGCCCCCGACCGCCCCAAGACCGAGCTCCGGAGCCTGCTCGGGCGCTTCCTGTTTACCGACCAGGACGCGTTCAAGGACGTGCGCGTCCTCTCCGGCGGCGAGAAGAGCCGCCTCTCGCTCGCCCGCACGCTGCTCTCTCCCGCCAACCTCCTCATCCTCGACGAGCCCACCAACCACCTCGACATCCAGTCGCGCGAGGTACTCATCGAGGCCCTCCAGAAGTACGAGGGGACGTTCGTCCTCGTGAGCCACGACCGGCACGTGCTCGACGCGGTGGCCGAAAAGACGTGGCGCGTGGGCGGCGGAACGGTGCGCACCTTCCTCGGCAACTACTCCGATTTCCGCTGGCAGGTGGAAGAAGGATCCGCCCGTCCCTTGCGGGACACACAGCCCGCGGACGCGACGAGCGCTCCGTCCCACCCGCCCGAAAACGGCCATGCAACCCCGGACGAGGCGGAGGGCAGGGAAGCGGAAGACGACGCGTCCGAGTCCGACGACCGTCGGGACGGCCCCTTCGCCGACCTCAACTCGTACCAGCTGAAAAAGAAGCTGGAGGACACCGAAGCGCGCATCCTGGAGATCGAGGAGAAGCAGGAGGAGATCGAAGCCGCTATGGCCGACCCCGATGCTTACGAGGGCGACGGCGTCGCGGCCCGCGAGCTGTCCGACGAGTACAACGCGCTGAAGCAGGAGCTCTCCGACCTCTACGAGGAGTGGGAGGTGCTCACCGAGTACGTGATGGCGCTGGAGGACTGATTCGGGCGTTGCAACGTGAAACGTTCAACGTTGAACGTTCTAACGGTCCAACGCGAACAGGGACCGCTCGCGGCGTCTGCTCGTTGGCGTCTTCGACGCTGTCCCAATCCGATGCCCGCATGCCTCGTCCTCGCTTCCTCGCGCTTCTCATGATCGTCCTCGGGGCCGGTCTCGTCGCGCCCGGGGCCGACGCTCAGATTGAGTCCCTGCCCCGCCCCGACACGTTGGAGGCGGCCTCCTTTGGGGGCTCCGTCGCCATTGACGACTCGGTCGCCGTGGTGGGCGCCAGCGGGGCGTCGGTGTGCGGGCCGGACGCGGGCGCCGTGTTCGTGTACGAGCGCCGGCCCGGACCAGTCGTCACGTCATGGTCCCTCTCGGCCCGACTGGTACCGCGCACCTGTCGCGCAAAGGCGTTCTTCGGGGCCGACGTTGCCCTCAGCGGCTCGCACCTGCTGGTGAGCGCGTCGAGCGAGCACTTTGCCGGGAAGGTCGAAAACGCAGTCTACGTCTTCGAGCAGGCATCGGACGGCACCTGGACGCAGACGGCCCGCCTCACGGGGCGTCCGGATTGGAAGGAGGGCCTCTTTGCTGCCGGAGTGGCGCTCGACGGCGACCGGGCCGCCGTGAGCACCTCGGGGAGTCCGAGGGGAACCTACGGCGGCGCCGTGTACGTCTTCGAATACGATCCCTCCACCGAGACGTGGAGCCGAACAGCTCGGCTAAAGGGCACCCACAGCCTCCAGTCCGGCAGTCTTGGGGGCGACGTGGCGCTCGATGGTCCCCACCTGGCCGCGGCCGCGTCCACCTTCTTCGAGCGCGAGCCGGGCTCCGTCTACGTCTTCCGGCACGACCCGGCGACCGGACGCTGGCGGAAGGAGGCCTACCTGCCGGGCATCGACGCGTTTTTTATCGACCTCGCCCTCCACGACACGACCCTGCTCGTGGGCGAAAGCCGGGCTAAGGAGGATGACTCGGGATCCGCGACCGTCTACACCCACGGGGACACGACCTGGACACGGTCCACGACGCTCCGCCCATCCATCCCATACGAGTCCGGCGCCTTCGGCTCAACAGTGTCCGTGCACGGCCGGCGAGCTCTGGTGACGGGGTACGACGAGCAACTCGGCAACGAGATCAACATCGACCGGGTCGTCTACGTCTTCTACCGGCGGACGTCGGCCACCTGGCGGGAGCGGACGATTCTCGACGTCGGCACGGTGCACTTTGGCGCTGCGCTCGATCTCGACGGCCGGATTGCCCTCATCGGCTCTGTCCCCGAGACCGAGTCGGGCACCGCGCACATCACACGGGTGCCGTAAAGTCGACACGCAGAACACAGGAGGGGGCGTTCCGTGTCGACCCGTCTGGACGAGTTCTTGGTCGCCTCAGTGCTCCCGGTCGGCTGTGTCTGACGATCCGTACACCGCTTTTCTCCAGTGGGTCCTCCCTCGTCTCGGCAAGCGGTGGGAGGGGTACCGCAAAGTGCAGAACCAAGTCGAGTCGCGCCTGACCGATCGCCTGCAGGAGCTGGGTCTGCGGAGCCTCGACGCGTACCGGGACTATCTGGGGGCCCACCCGGACGAGTGGAACCGGCTCGATGCAATGACGCGCATCACCGTCTCCCGCTTCTACCGCGATCCGGAGGTCTTCGACTGCCTGCGCAACGAGGTGCTTCCCGCCGTCGCATGGGAGCATTTCCACGACGGAGACGGTCCGCTCCGGGCCTGGAGTGTGGGCGCGGCGTCCAGCGAGGAGCCCTACACGCTGCGCATTCTATGGCGCCACGTCCTCCGCGATCGGTTCGAGGGTCGCGAACTGCAGGTGACCGCGTCGGAGGCGCGGGCGCACATGCTGGAGCGAGGGCGGCGGGGCTGCTATCAGCGCGGGACGCTCACGGATCTGCCGGAGAGCTGGATTGACCGCGCATTTCGCTACGATCCGGCGCTCGACGCGGGCGAGCACGCCGAGCCGTACTGCCTCCGTCCCGTCTACCGCCGCCACGTCACCTGGCGCCACGAAGACATTCGCACTCAGAGGCCCGACGGCCCCTTCTCGCTCGTCTGCTGCCGGAACCTCGTCTTCACCTACTTCAACTGTTCGCTCCAGAAACGCATCCTGCGTCAACTCCTCGCGCGACTCCGGCCCGGCGGCGCGCTCGTTCTCGGCACAGGAGAGTCCCTTCCGGAGCCTACCGAGTCCCTCGTCCAGATCGAGGAGACGCTCCCCCTCTACCGCCACCGTCCCCTCTGACAACCGTCCAATCGTCCGCGCGTCCACCCTTCCAGACCTCCACCCTTCCGGACCTCCACTTTTCTGGGCTTACTCCTTCGGCACGAGCCAAACCCGATCGATGACGCCATCCGCCACGTGGTAGAGGGCGACCTGCTCGGTGGGCGCCGCTCGGGAGCCCCCGGTAATCACCTCGTGGAGGACCACCGTGTTGCCCATCGGGGCCTTGTGACGGACGTCTACGTGAAGCTGCCGGGCCGACTGGAATGTGGAGGCGTACTGGTCGCGGAGGGGGGCGCGGCTCTTCATCACCAGCGAGTCCGGGTGCTCGTACACCTTTAGGTCGGGCGCGAAGGCATCGAGGAAGCCGCCGAGGTCGTGGGCGTTGAAGGCGTTGGCGCCCTGCTGCACGACGGCGTCCGGCGTTCGGGGCACGAGGGCCTCCGGCGTGTAGACCCGGCCCTCTTTCACGACCCGGTCGATCGACGACGTGTTCGAGATGTCGGCGAGCGGGTTCTCGTTCAGCACCACAAGGTCCGCCTGCATGCCGGGTTTGAGCTGCCCAAGGTCGTCGCGGCCCAGAAGCCGGGCCCCGCCAGCGGTGGCCGTGGTCAGAATCTCGCGCGGGGTGAGGCCCGCCGTCCGCATCAGTTCAAACTCGCGGAAGAGGGCCGGGCCGTGCGGCGTGCCGATGTTGCCCGCGTCGGTCCCGGCGGCAATGGGGACGCCGGCGTCGTGGAGGCGCTTCAGGTTGCGCATCGCGACGGTGTCGGACGGGATCGTCGGGGCCTGTGCGATGCGCTTTCGGAGGGCAGCGGGCACGAGCGAGTCGGGGAGCGTGCGCAGGTCGAAGAGCGAGGCGATGACGTTCTTCTGCCCGATGCGGTGCTCCGCGGTCGTCAGGTCGAGCTGCTGGGCAAAGGTCTCGCCGTAGCGCTCCATCACCATGAGCGTCGGGGTGTAGAGGACATCGTTGTTCCGAAGCAACTGGATGAAGGCCTCGTCCACCGGCTTGTTGAACACGCTATGGACCAGGATGTCGGCCCCGGCCTCTACGGCGGCGCGGGCCGTTTCCAGTTCGGTGGCGTGGACGGCCACGCGCTTTCCGGCGGCGTGGGCCTCATCGACCACGGCCTCCACCACGGGCCGGTAGTCGGCGGGCGTCTCACTGCTCCGCACGATGTACCAGATCTTGACGAGGTCGACCCCGGCCGCTATCTGCTCGCGGACTTCCTGTCGGGCAGCCTGGGGATCGGTGATTTTCAGGATCGGCGGGTCGCCGAGGTCCAGCGATGGGCGGGAGACGCTGGAGATGAGCGGCCCGGCCACCGCCACGGTCGGCGCCATCGCCGTCGTGTCGGCCTGGGCCCGCACCGTGAGATTCCACATCGGCCCGCCCACGTCCACCACGCTCGTAACCCCGCTGCGCAGGTAGCGGCGGAAGGTGTCGGGCAGGCGCTCCTTGATGCGGCGCAGCTCCTTGGCGTAGGGGCGCTTCGCCCGCAGGTCGATCACGTCGGGGCGCGTGTACAGGCCGCCGCTCTGGAAAAAGTGGACGTGCCCGTCGATGAGGCCCGGCATTACGTACTTGTTCGGCATCTCGTGCACGGTCGCGTCCTCCGGGACCACGACCTCACTCGACGGGCCGACTGCCGTGATGCGGTCGCCCTCGATCAGAACCGTCGCATCCTCGATGACGGTCGAGTCGGCGGGATTGAGGGCCGTGGGGCCGACGAGGGCCGTGGGCTGGGCGTTCGACGAGTGGTTCCACGCAAAGAGAAGAATGACGACGAGGAACCAGCGGGGAAATGTTGGAGAGGCCATTGGGACCTACCGCGGAACGATGTTTTGTTCGATCCACTGAGCGAGTTCCTCTTCACTCACCTCTCCGGACGCCACTCGTTCCACGACCCGGACCATCTCTGCTTCATCGGGATCGAGCCGATGGCCATTCCGAAACAGGAATGCCCGAGCTGCCAGAAGTCCTGTCCGCTTGTTTCCGTCGACGAACGGATGATTCCGGACGATGCCGTGGCAGTACGCCGCCGCGAGCTCGAAAAGAGAGGGATCCGCGAAGGCGTATCGGTTCTGCGGTCGACTGAGGGCACTTTCGAGTCGTCCCTCGTCCCGTAGGCCCGTCGTTCCCCCGAACTGCTGGAGGGTTTCGGCGTGCACGGCCAGCACCAGCTTCTTCGAAAGCCACGCGGGCTCGTTGCTCCCCGAAGCATCCATGACACTTACGCGAGTTCGCGGAAGGCATTTCGATGCGTACGCATGAACTCGCGGGCGTCCTCCATCGCATCCGCAAATTCCGGATCGTAGGGCGTGAGTTGAATCCCATCCGGGGTTTGGATGGCGAAAAGCTCATCCCCCTCTTCCACGTCAAGCGCTTCCAGGGTCGGGGACGGAAGAATGACGCCAAGCGAATTCCCGATTTTTCGGACCTTCAGCGCGTCAGGCATAGCGACACTGCCAGTGATGAGACACGTTCTAACGGATGTTATAACTCCGTTCTCCGTATGCGGATCCTTTAGGGTAGGCAGCGCGGTTACAGCCTCCGCTCCTCCACGCCTCCGCACCGACACAGTCGAGAGCGAGCCCCTCCGGAAATGTCTGGCCCCCAGCATCGAACGAAAGTTGCTTTACGGACCGGCCTCCCCCGCCAGCGTCTCCAGCGCGTCGTCCAGCGCCCACTTCAGCAGCACGCCGCTGTGCTTGTACCGGATGCGCCCCTGCTTGTCGATCAGGTACGTGCGGGGTACCACCTCGCCCGGGAAGTGGCGCGCCGCGACGGACGGGTTCGCGATCTGGGGAAAGTTGATTCCCTGCTTCTCTACGAAGGGCCGCACCGCCTCGGCGCCCGCCCGGTCCACGGCGATGCCCACGAACTGCACCCCGTCATCTTCGAATTCGCGTT
>JBDGQN010000241.1:0-13210 GCA_042219055.1 Salinibacter sp.
CGGTTCTGCGACAGCAGAATCACGATAACCCCCTTTTTGACCGGGCTCCTAGGCCTCGAACAGTTGGGGCAACGAGCAGTACAGAGAGCAGTCCGTTCACAGTCGGAACGCTTTTTGGAGATTATACAATCATTGGGAGCGGGGGCGTACCGCTGACGCGTCGGTTCACGCTCGGACCCAGTGCGCTACACTTCGCCATTTGTTCCTCACTGCACCTCCTCGACGGCTCTGATGGCAGATTCGACGGAGCACGCTCGCCTCCAACGCCTCCTGGGACTGGCCTGGAACGCTTTGCCCATGGCCGCTGTGATCGTGGATCAGGAGGGGACCATTCGACACTGTAGCGATCAGACCAACTATCTGCTCGGGTACGAGCCCGGGCGGCTGACTGGGGTTCACGTGGAGCACCTTATGGCCCGCCACGATCAGGGCACAGATCCGCGCGGCGACACTCGGTCGGTGGAAGAGCGAGCCATTGGGGGGGACCTCGAACTTTCCGTTCGGAAGGAGGACGGCACCACGATTCCCGTTCGCCTCAGCCTGACCCAGATTAGTGACCTGGACGACTCCGACGAGATCTGGACCTTGGTCTTGATGCAGGACCAGCGTCCCCTCAAGGAACAGGAGAAAAGCAAGCAAGAGAAGCGGTACTGGCAACTCTTCAATCAAAACCAGGTGGGGCTCATCTGGGCGCGCCTCGACGGGACGGTGCTTTCCTGCAATCCGGCGGCTGCACAAATGTTTGGATACGATTCGCCGGAGGCGTTTGAGGGACAGTCTTTTGCGGACCACTATCGGGGGGATCTCGATGAGCGTCAAGACACCATCGACCAACTCCGGGCCGAAGGGGAGGTGAGCAACTGGAACGTTCCCATGAAGCAACGGGACGGGAGCCCGTTCATGATTCTCGAAAGTCTGGTCCTCTACGAGGACTCCCAGTACGGTGGACCGGTGGTCGTTTCGAGCTTCGTGGAGGTGACCAAACAGGCCCGACTCTGGGAGGAGTTAAAAGAAATGGCCTACCACGATCCGCTCACGGGGCTTCCGAATCGGCGCTTTATGAAGCAACAGGCCCCGAAAATCTTTTCGCTGGCCGATCGCCGCGAACGATACGCAGGCGTGGCCTACATCGACCTGGACGGCTTCAAGGCGGTCAACGACGAGTGGGGCCACGAGACGGGCGACGAGGTGCTAGTCGCCATTGCTGATCGGCTGGATCGGACTACTCGCGAGAGTGACGTCGTGGCTCGTATTGGGGGGGACGAGTTTGCGGTTCTCTGGGCCGACGTGGATGCCTCCAACGAAATTCTGGCTGCGACTCGACGTCTCGTTCGAACCTTCGACGAGCCGTTCACGGTTGGCGAGAAGCGATTCCCCATCGACTTGTCCGTGGGCGTCGCCACTTACCCCACCGTCGGCGACGACATTGAGACCCTTCTTCACCACGCCGACCAGGCCATGTATCGGGCAAAGGAGGAGGGACGCGAGATGGCTGAGGCGGGGACCCAGGAAAGAGAGGAGCGGGCCTAGCTAGCCCCCGTCTCGGCACACCAGAGCCTCTACATTGACTCTGGGGAGGCCGTCGTTGCTGAAGTCGAACCTGCACGTTCGGCAATCGTGTCCGCGGGAACCGGGTGGGAGAAGTGGTACCCCTGCGCCATCGCGCAGCCCAGTTCGCGCAGGATGGTCTCCTGCTCGGTCGTTTCGACCCCCTCTGCGATGACCTCCACGTCGAGTCGCAGGGACAGGTTCATGAGGAATTGTACGATGGCCGTTGTCTTTTCGTCGCGGCCGAGATCCTGGATGAACTCGCTGTCAATTTTCAGCACGTCAGCGTTCAGGGAGCGGAGGTACAGCAGAGACGAGTATCCCGTACCGAAGTCGTCGATGGACAGTCGCGCCCCTTCTTCCCGGAGGGGCTGAAGCGGCTGCTCTTCCCGCAGGGCCCATCGCTCGGTAATCTCCAGGTGCAGGGCACCGGTCGGCAGCCCGGCACCGCTGAACTTCTGGCGGCACCAGGTCTGGAGATCGCCCTCCACGGACTGCGGACTGATGTTGACGCTCACCCAGTCGAGTGGTGCGTCGGCGCCTCGGGTCCACGTACTCGCGTGGTCGAGCGCGTGATCGAACACCCACCGGTCGAGTTCTCCGATGAGTCCGGTTTCCTCGGCCAGGGGAATAAACGCGGCGGGCGAGAGGAGTCCGCGCTCGGGGTGATCCCACCGCACGAGAGCCTCGGCTCCCACGGTTTCGCCGGAGACGAGGTGCACAATGGGCTGGTAGTACAACGTGAGCTCGTCGCCTCGAATGGCCTGGCGCAGTCGCTCTCGGCGCTGGAGCCGCGGGGTTCCATCTTGATCGTTGTCGTGGTAGACGTTGAGATCGTCGTTCCCCCGACGCTGTACTTGGTGCATCGCCGAGTAGCTGGCCCGGAGCATCTTCTCGGCACTCTCGAACCGATAGTCGGGAGAGGGACGGAAGGCGAGGCCGATGCTGACCTCGATGGGGACCTGATGGTCCGATATGTTGAAGGGAGACTCGAACCGTTCCAGAAGGTGTTCCCCGAGGGCGTGGGCCTCGTTCTCGGTTGTGGCGGGAAGGAGAAGGGCGAACGTGTCTTCCGCGATACGGGCTGTGGTGGCAGTGGGAGGGGGGACGTCAACGATGCGGTTTGCTACGGCGGTCACCAGGTCCTGCCCGGCCTGATGGCCGAAGCTTTCGGTAACATCCCGATATTCGGGAATCCGTAAGGTGAGCAGAGCGGGGCTTTGGGCATCGGACGCGTCTTCCCCATCGGCGTGCTGGAGAGACTCGGACAGCTTGCTCAGGAGGCGGGCGCGGTCGGCGAGGCCAGTGAGGGCGTCCCGGTGTTTCTCGGAGTGATGGGAGGGGCGGGCCGAGGGGAAAAGACTGGACGTACGGGGATGGGTCGAGGCTGGCTCATCCGCGGAGGCTTCGCCGTCGGAGGCGGGCGGTTTTTCCCATGTTCGGCGGACCGTGATGAAGAGGGTGCCTCCCCCTACGAGCAGGAGTGGAAGCACGAGGTGGGGATGGGGGACGATGGAAGCGAGGGTCGATCGCGGGAGGAAGAAAGTGCCGGTGGCCAATCCGATCCAGGGAAGCGCCTCGATTCCGCCCTCTACGAGGGCACGGGCCGAAAAAAAGGGAGGAAAGCGAGCCATGGATGGAAGCGCGTTCGTGGAACTGGGGTGTAGTGGCCGACCCCCGCCTCGCCTCGTTCTGGTGCAAAAAGTAGGCCGACGGATTGCGACGCTGGTGCGAACTCGTCCCTAGTGCATCCGTGTGCCGTCAGCCATGTCGGGGGTCGCGCTGCGGATACGGTAAGGTCGGGGACACGTGTGGTCGAAATGCAGGCCCCTGAGACACCCTACGGATTTGCGCTCAAGTACTGTGCAAGATATGTTGCACCCGTTCCGTAAACCCACGGCTCCGGGCGGATCTCTCCATCGGCTGTTTTCATCGCGAACGTTACTTCCTCGTGCCTCGAACAATTCTTTCAATCGGTATCCTCCTCGTGATGATTCTGGGAGCGTGTAAAACGACACGTCCGGGGGCCACAGACAATGCAGAAGCACTTCGCCAGCGCGTGAAGCAACTCAAGGCGGAAAATGACAGCCTCTCGCGGGCGGCGGCTCTCCGAAATCCACTCCTCAACAGCACCCTCTGGGTGCAGACCGCTGTGGAATATGAGGGGGTCGCTCGCCAAGCATACGCGTTGGCCGAGGTCATGATGACTCGTGCCCTGAGGGACAGTTCTTGGACCGCCGCCCTCGAACAGAGGAAGGCAGGGCCGGCCACGTACCGCGACAAGCCCCCGGCCGTTGTTCTCGATGTCGACGAGACGGTCCTCGATAACAGTCCGTACCAGGCCCGTCTAATCCTTGAGAACAAGGCGTACGGCTCAAAAAGCTGGAAGGCCTGGGTCCGTGAAGAGAAGGCCGGAGCGGTACCCGGTGCCCTCGCGTTCACGCAGTCGGCCGTCGACAAGGGGGTGCAGGTGATCTATTTGACCAACCGCGATGCCGACGTCGAAGCCTCGACCCGCGACAACCTGGAGGCCCTGGGCTTTCCCGTAAACGATGCACCGGACGCTGTCCTTACGCAAGGGGAAACCAACGGGTGGGACACGAAGACGGCGCGTCGCAAGTGGGTGGCGGACCGATACCGGATCCTGCTGCTGGTAGGAGACAACTTCGGAGACTTCGCGGCCCACGTCGACACCACTGTAACGGCACGTCGCAAGAAAAGTCAGAGATACCGGCAGTACTGGGGGGCGCGCTGGATAGTGCTGCCGAATCCCCAGTACGGCTCGTGGGAGGGGGCGCTGTATGAGTTCAACTATGGCCTCTCCCCGCTCCGTCAGTTGGAAGAGAAGCGCGAATACCTGAACCCGAAGCGTCCCGAGTGACATGGAGAGTACTGATGCAACCTTTGTGGTCACCGATGTCGAAACCACCGGCACCACGGCGGAGGACGACCGGATTCTCGAAATCGGAGCCGTAAAGCTGCGGAACGGCGCTGTGGTCGACCGATTCCAGCAGCTCGTCAATCCCGAGCAATCCGTGCCGGGTCGCATCACGAAGCTCACCGGCATTACGACCGGAATGGTCTTCGAGGCCCCGACGGTCGAAGCGGTCCTGCCGGAGTACCTCAGGTTTCTCGGGGAGGACGTTCTGGTAGCCCACAACCTCTCCTTCGACGAATCCTTCTTGAACGCGGAGCTCGGACGAATCGGCCGGACGACGCTCTCCAACGAGACCCTCTGCACCGTGCGCCTGGCCCGTCGGCTGCTGCCGGGCCTCGACTCCAAAGGGCTCAGTCGGCTCACGCAGTTCTACGACATCGACGTGGATGGGCGGCACCGGGCGCTCGGCGATGCGGAGGCGACGAGCATCGTGCTGCGACGGTTCTTGAGCCAACTGGCGTTCGAGCACGAGATCGACACTCTGGACGAGCTCCTTCGCTTCCAGCATCAGAGCTACCAGTCGGTCCGATCGGTGCCCGGTCACATCGACGACATCCGGACGGAGGTACTTCCCAATGTCCCCGACGCGCCGGGCGTGTACGCGATGAAGAATCGCTCGGGCACGCCCCTCTACATCGGCAAGGCCAAACGCCTCGCCGACCGGCTGCGCAGCCACTTTACGGCGGTCGAGTCGAGCGGAGCCCGAAAACGCAAAATGCTCCAGAAGGTGCGAACAGTGGACTGGACGACGACCGACACCGAGCTGGAGGCCATCCTCTTGGAGTCGCGGCGCATCAAGGCCGAAAAGCCTCGCTACAATCGCGCTCAGCGGCGGTACTACAACCGCCCGTTCATCCGACTCGACACGACCCACGAGTACCCGGCCGTCTCCTGGACCCGCCGGTTGGAGGCGGACGGCGCCGAGTACTACGGCCCGGTGCGCAACACTGACCAGGCCGAGATGGTGGTCGACGTGGTCAGCCGCTTCTTTCAGCTCCGTGAGTGCGACGACGAGCGCCTCCACCTGGGCCAGCGCTGCCTCTATGCCGACATGGACCGCTGCACCGCCCCCTGCGAAACGGAAGATGCCGAGGCGTACGCTGAGGTGATGAACCGGGTACGGACCTTCCTTCGGGGGCAGGACCCGACCGTGGTCGGTCGGCTCCGGGAGCGCATGGATCGGGCGTCGGACCAGCTCGAGTTCGAGAAGGCCGCCGAGATCCGCGATACGGTGGAGCAACTAGAGCGCATCCTGGAGAAACAGCGGGTGGCGGCGGCGTCGGTGCGGCGGCACAACGCGGCGCTCGTCCACCACGACAACGATCGGGAGGATCAGATCGACGTCTTGCTAGTGCGCTTCGGCCAGTTCGAAGAATCAGTGGCCTACGAACTCCCCCCGACGCCCGAGCAGCAGGCTCATCTCCGGGATCGCTGCCGGACAGTCTTCGATCCCGACACGGATTCCCCCGACACCTTTTCGAAACGGGAAGCCACCGAGGTGCGGCTCCTCTCGCATTGGACGTACGCCCACCGCGACGAGATTGCGACGGTGCGGTGGACGCCCGACCAGTCGCCCGAGACACTCGCGGAGGCGGTCGAAGCAACGGTGACCAATCGTGCCGAATCTGCGGCGTGAGCGGTAATAACGATGTCTCCGTAAACGTTCGGTGAAGCAGGAGGACAGAGCGCGCATTTCGTTCACCGATCCAGCGGAAGGTCATCATGAGATCCGTCGTCGCACTGACTGCCACACTTCTCGTCCTCTTTCCACTTTCCACCGAGGCGTTTGCCTCCCAATCTGCCCGACCGGACTCCACCGGGACCATTGTCGGACGGGTGACGGAGGCAAACAGCGGACAGCCCCTGCCAGGCGTCAACGTCGTAATCGACAGCCTGCAAATGGGCAGTGCCACGGACAAGCAGGGCCGGTTTTGGCTCCCGAACGTGCCGGGGGGACGACACACCGTGCGGGTCTCGTTTGTCGGCTATTCTCCCCGCCAGAAAACAGTCAGCGTGGAGGCGGGAGAGACGAAGCAAGTGTCTTTCACCCTCAGCCCGACGACCCAGCAGCAGGAGGAGTACCTGAAGACGGAGCAGGCCCCGGCGCTCCGGCGTCAGGCACAGGCGGCCCGGGCCCTTGGACAGGTGCGCCGACAGACGCGTCCGGTGCAGAGAAATACGGAGGACTACGCCCCCATCGAGTCGAATGACTTCCGGGCAGTGACGGACCATCCGCTCTCGACCTTCTCCATCGACGTGGACGGGGCCTCCTACACCAACACGCGCCGGTTCATCCGGGACGGCGAACGGCCCCCGAAGGACGCGGTGCGCATTGAGGAGTTTCTGAACTATTTCCAGTACGACTATCCGGCGCCGACGGCCGAGGACGAGCATCCCTTCGCCGTCACCATGGAGGTGGGCCCCGCTCCGTGGCACAAGAAGCACCGTCTCATTCACGTCGGCATTCAGGGTCGGCGCGTGCCCCGGGCCGAGCGTCCGCCGAGCAATCTCGTCTTCCTGGTCGACGTGTCCGGCTCGATGCAGTCGCCCCGCAAGCTGCCGCTGTTGAAGAAGGGCTTTCGGATGCTCGCCGAGCAGTTGCGCCCCGAGGACCGCGTGGCGATGGTGGTCTACGCCGGGTCGTCGGGGCGGGTGCTGGAGTCAACGCCCGGTACCGAGACTGATTCGATCAAGCAGGCGATCAGTCGGCTGGAGGCGGGGGGCTCCACCGCGGGGGCCGCGGGCATTCGGCAGGCCTACAAGGTAGCGGAGGAGAATTACATCGAGGACGGCATCAACCGCGTCATCCTCGCCACCGACGGGGACTTCAACGTGGGCGTCTCCAGCGACGGGGCGCTCCAGCGGCTCGTGGAGAAAAAGCGGGAGGGAGGCACTGCGCTCACGGTGCTCGGCTTCGGCACGGGCAACATCAAGGACAACAAGATGGAGACGCTCGTCAACCACGGGAACGGGAATTACTACTACGTCGACTCGGCCACGGAGGCCCGGCGCGTGCTGGTGGAGGAGCTAGGCTCGACGCTGCAGACGATCGCGAAGGACGTGAAGGTGCAGGTGGAGTTCAATCCGGCGGAGGTGGCGGCCTATCGACTCGTCGGCTACGTGAACCGGCAGCTGGAGAACGAGGAGTTTTCCGACGACAGCACCGACGCGGGGGAGCTGGGCGCGGGCCACAGCGTCACGGCGCTCTACGACGTAATTCCTCGCGGGGTGGAGTCGGAGGTGGACGTGCCGACGGTGGGCGATCTCAAATACCAGGAGACGCAGCCCAGCGACGAGGCGACGGCGTCGGACGAGCTGCTGACCCTGAAGCTGCGCTACAAGGCGCCGGACGGGGACGAGAGCCGGCTCATCAAGCGCCCGCTGACCCGCGAGATGGCCCAGCAGGAGGTCTCTGGCGACTTCCACTTTGCGGCGGCGGTGGCGGGCTACGGGATGCTGCTCCGCGATTCGAAGTACAGCGGTTCGCTCACGCTCGATGACGTGCGGCGCCTCGCCGAGCGGGGCCGCGGGGAGGATCCCAATGGCACACGGGCGGGATTCATCTCGCTGGTTGAAGACACACGGGGGGTACTATCCGCGAATCTGCCGTCGGAGAAGAACGGGGGTTCTCAGTAAGAACGGACCGAGGAAGGCCCCGGGTCGTCGACCGATGTGCTCGAACCAGAGGGGGGCAGTTTCATATATCTGGCCGTACCCAGTCGAATAAATTGCTGGAATCGATTGCGGAGAGATCGTCCGCTCTCATCACTGGGTCCCTTTTGCATTTCCCCACCGACGACGATCTTCATGCATCCCCCTCTTGAGCGCGCCGCCTGTGTTCTTGTTTCCGAAACCACGTATCGGGCCCAGGGCCAAGCTTCTCCGGTCCGCGTGTGTGTCATTGACCTGGGCACCAATTCCTTCCACGCCATCATCGTCGACGCCCACCCGAATGGGAGCTACCAGGTGGTGGACCGCCTGAAGGAAATGGTCCGGCTCGGGCACCACGGCCTGGACGCCAATCGCCTCCCGGAGGCCGCGATGGATCGGGGAATGCAGGCCCTAAAGCGCATCAAGCTGCTGGCCGAAGGGTGGGACGTTCGAGAGTATCTGTCGTTTGCGACGAGCGCCATCCGGGAGGCCGTGAACGGGGGCGTATTCATCCGCCGGGTCCGGGACAAGCTGGGCCTTCGAATTCGGCCCATCAGTGGGGAGCAAGAGGCGCAGCTCATCTGCCAGGGCGTGAGCCGGACCGAAGAGTTTGCTGAGCCGTCGCTGCTGGTGGACATTGGTGGGGGGTCCGTCGAGTTCATCGTCGTGGACGACGACACCGACGTGTACGACGCAAGCCTCAAGCTGGGCGCGGCCCGCATGACCGAACGGTTCGTGACGACGGATCCGATGTCCGAGGACGTGCAGGCCCGGCTTCGGGCTCACTTCAAGGGGGAGCTGGAAGAGGTCTTTGCGGCTTGTCGGGAGCACGGGGTGACGACGGTCATCGGCTCCTCGGGCACCATGAAGAGCCTGGCCCGAGTTGCTCAGGCCCGGATCGGAGATCAGGGCCGTTCGGTGTTTCAGCAACGGCTCCCGGTGGCGGAGGTGCGCTCCGCTCTTCGGTGGGTGATGCAGGCGTCGGCCTCGGAGCGAGAGGCCCATCCGGCCATTGAGCCAAAACGCGTTGATCAAATCGGGGCAGGGGCCGTCCTGCTCGACACCCTCTGTGCCGGGCTGCCGTCGGTGCAGGTCGTGAGGGTCTCGCCGAATGCGTTGCGGGAGGGCATGGTGGTTCACTTCATTGACACCAACTACGCCCGGCTCCAGCAAATGGCGTCGTTTCGGGACCCGCGGCGGCGCAGCGTCCACGAAATTGCGTATCGGTTCCAGTGGGAGGAAAATCACGCACAGCACGTGGCCGCCACATCCACATTTCTCTTCAACTTCTGCCGGTCGCTCTACAGCGGCCCGGCAAGCGACGCCGAGTTGCTGGAATACGCGTCGCTCCTCCACGATCTCGGCTATCTCATTACACACGACGAGCATCACGAGCACTCGCGCTACCTCATCGAGCACGCCGACCTGCAGGGCTTTCAGTCCGAAGAGGTATCGATCATGGCCCTGGCGGCGCACTATCATCGCGGGGCCTTTCCGCAAGTCACTGATGAGTATTTCGGAGAACTGTCGGGCGCCGACCAGCGACGAGTGCGTCAGTTGGCCGGGTTGCTCCGGGTGGCCGAGGGGCTCGACCGAAGTCACTTCCAGAACGTGGTGGCTCTCCGGGGCCGCCTGACTGACGAGGCCCTCCACCTCTTTTTGGCCACGAAGGGAGATCCCCAATTGGAGGTGTGGGCTACGGAAGAGCACGGAGCCCTCTTCGAAGAGGCCTTCGATTTGGCGCTTCACGTGGACCCGACCGAGATCCCCGCCCACACCAGTGGGGAGGCCGTTCCGGCCCCCGTCGAGACGGCCCGCACGGAGGGATAGAGAAGTTACGGGACCCTTGGGGGAACCGGGGCGTTCCGGGGTTTCATCCACGATTAACCGCCCCGAATCTTGCCCCTACGTCGGTGGCGCGTTACCTTGCGATCCGTAGAAGTCGGATGATCCACGCCCCCTCTGCGGGCTAATTTTCGGATCTTCGACGCCTAGGTCGTATTCCCCGCGCAGTCGCTTGGGCTCATGGCCGCACCTTCCATGTTCTTCTTTCTGGCGACGGTGGCCGTGGCCGCCGCCCTCGGGATGCTCATTGCCCGCAACCCGGTGGCGAGCGCGCTCTGGTTGGTGCTCGATTTGTTCTGCATCGCCGGCCTCTATCTGACCCTCAACGCATCATTCATCGGTGCGATTCAGATCCTGGTCTACGCGGGAGCCATCATGGTGTTGTTTCTTTTCGTCATCATGCTGCTCAATTTGTCGGCCCTGCCGGAGCTTGAGGAGCTCGACTGGGCACGGATTGGGGGCTTCGCCGTGGGGCTTGCGATTTTGAGCCAGCTGCTGTACGTCGTGGCCCTTCAGTTTGAGCTCGGCGTGGAGCCCGTCGGGGCACAGACGGCCGCAAACGTGGGAAGTGCAGAAACCCTCGGGAAGATCTTGTTCACCCGCTACGCCCTGCACTTGGAAGTGGCCGGTATTTTGCTCCTCGCCGCGACCGTCGGGGCTGTCTTGCTCGCCCAGCGTCGATTTGAATAGTGTTGGTTGGTTGGCTTGAATTCGGGAGTGTCGTTCTGAAAAGCTGCTCACGCTTCACTATGATCTCGTAAGCCAACCGACGCACCGCACCCGACGCTACACCGACAACTACCAACGAGAACCCATGGACGTTGCTCTGAACTGGTATCTCGCTCTCAGCGCCGTGCTCTTCACCATCGGTACGCTCGGCGTCCTGTTTCGGCGAAACGCCATCGTCGTCTTGATGTCGGTGGAGTTGATGTTGAACGCGGTGAACTTGACGCTGGTCGCCTTCAGCCAGTCGATGGGGGACCCTACCGGGCAGATGCTGGTCTTCTTCTCGATTGCGGTGGCGGCGGCGGAGGCGGCCGTCGGGCTCGCGATCGTCATTGCCATTTTCCGCAGTCAGGTGACGGTGGACATCACCGAGATTCACCTGTTCAAGCACTAGTCCGCGCCTGCGTCTCGTTGCTGCGCCGACCTTCGACCACGGATCTCTTGCCGCGCTGATGTCTGCTGCCACTTTGCTTCGTCTCATTCTTCTGCTGCCGCTGGCCGGGGCGGTCCTTAATGGCGTGGCGCCGCTCTTTCTGGAGGATTTTCGTACGCGGGAAACGCTCCTGGGGACGATTGGCACCGCGGTCGTCGCGATTCCCTTCGTCCTTGCGGTCTATCTCTTCGTGACCTTCGGCGGAGACCCGATCGTGGTGGACTACTTCACCTGGATGGCGGCGGGGGATCTGGAGCTCTCCTTCGCGTACCGCCTCGACGAGCTGTCGCTCATTATGACGCTCGTCGTGACGGGGGTCGGAGGCGTCATCCACTTTTACTCGATCGGGTACATGCACGGGGATTCGGGGTACTGGCGGTTTTTCAGTTACCTGAATCTCTTCATCTTCGCCATGCTGAACCTCGTGCTGGCGAACAATCTCCCTGTGCTCTTCCTGGGGTGGGAAGGCGTCGGCCTCTGCTCGTACCTCCTGATCGGCTTCTGGTACACCGATCTCAGTAACAGTAGCGCCGCCAACAAGGCGTTCATCGTGAACCGGGTGGGCGACTTCGCTTTTCTGGTGGCCATGTTTTTGGTCTTTCGGGAGCTCGGGTCGCTGAGCTTCGACGTGCTCCTCACGCAGGGGCCGAGTCTTCCGGAGCCGACGCTGAACTGGATCATCTTCTTGCTCTTCATCGGCGCCACTGGCAAGAGCGCGCAGATCCCACTCTTCGTATGGCTTCCGGACGCGATGGCGGGCCCGACGCCCGTCTCCGCCCTCATCCACGCCGCGACGATGGTGACGAGCGGCCTCTACCTGCTGGCCCGCCTCTCGGCGCTCGTGCTGGCGGCGCCGGTCGTGATGGCCATTATTGCCATCGTGGGGGCTGCGACGGCACTCATGGCCGCCACCATTGCCATTGCTCAGGACGACATTAAACGGGTTCTGGCCTACTCCACGGTCTCGCAGCTGGGGTACATGTTCATGGCGGCCGGGGTGGGGGCCTTCTTCGTGTCCATCTTTCACCTCGTCACGCACGCCTTCTTTAAGGCCTGTCTCTTCCTCGGCTCCGGCAGTGTCATTCACGGGATGGAAGAGGTGGAGCACGGCCTCGAGGAGATGGGCCGGGATACGAGCGACTTCGATCCGCAGGACATGCGCACGATGGGCGGGCTCGGCGCGTATATGCCCGACACGCGATGGACCTACCTGCTGGCCACCTTGGCGATTTCGGGGATTCCCCTCACCGCTGGGTTCTTCTCGAAAGACGAGATTCTGTTCAAGGCCTTTGAGTACGGGTACAGTGGCGGCCACACCTACGCAACCCTTGTCTGGATCGTGGGCGTCCTCACCGCTGTGCTGACGGCGTTCTACATGATGCGCTCGTACATGCTCACGTTCGAGGGCGAGCCGCGCTGGCCCCTGGCCGATCGGCTGGAGCCGCACGAGTCGCCCACCAGCATGACGGGCCCGCTCTGGACGCTCGGCATCCTGTCGATGATCGGCGGATTTATTGGACTGCCCGCGGTCATCAAGGGCGGGAAGTGGAACTGGATTCACCACTACCTCGGGGCCAAGTACGGCGGGCCGGTGGCCGAGGCGTCGGTGCACGGGCACGTGGGCCTGGCGCTGGAATGGGGACTGATTCTGCTGAGTTCGGTCATCGCCTTGGGAACGGTCTACTATGCCTGGCGGGTCTACACGGCGCAGGGCCTCGAGTACGATGCGCTCCTGCGGCGTCGGCTGCAGGGCGTGTATCAGACGTGGGACGACAAATACTACTGGGACGACTTCTACGACGAGGTCGTCGTAGACACCCTCATCAACGGCATCGCCCGAAAAGGCTTTGCGACCATCGATGACTCGGTCGTGGACGGGGCGGTAGACGGCGTCGCCGACGCGGCCCAGGCGGCGAGCGGCCTCCTCCGCCGAACGCAGACGGGCCTCGTGCAGAACTACGCTCTGGCCCTGGCCCTCGGTGCGGCGCTCGTGGTGGGGTTGATGCTTTTTGGGATCTGAGGGAGAATTTGCGTGTTGCGGGGAGTGAGGTTTTCTCCACTGAGGCGCT
>JBDGQN010000242.1:0-11470 GCA_042219055.1 Salinibacter sp.
CGTAGTCGCCGGTCGGGGCCACCCGTTCGGCGGTCTGGTCGCGCGTGAACGTGTTGATGATGCCCTTTTCCTGTTTCTCGTTGAGCGCGGCCCACACCTCCTTCTTGCCCTTCGCCGCGAGTTCGAAGGTCTGGTCCTTGAGCACCACGTTCGTCCCGTTCTCGACGGTCACTTGCGCAATACCGCTTCCCATGAGCCCGGCGCCGAGGACCCCTACGGTGTCCACCGGTCGGGCAGTGTCCGCGTGGGGATTCTCCTCGGCCTGTTGTTTGGCGAAGAAGAGGGACACCAGCGCCTGCGACTCGGGCGTGAAGACGAGGTCGCCGAAGTGCTCGCGCTCGGTCTCCAGCCCGGCCTCCAGGCCCTCCTCCATGCCGGACCGGAGGGCGTCTACGATGAGGGGCGGGGCCGGATAGTTGCCGCGCGTCCGCTTTTCGGTCCGCTTCAGGGCCTGCCGGTAGATGACCCGTCGGCTCACCGGATTGCTCTCCAGAAGCTGACTGCCGAGAGACGGGTCGTTCCGCTCGTCCGATCGCTCGCCGCTCGCCAGTTCACGGGCGGCGCGGCGGGCAGCGCCGGGGAGGCCCGGGGGATGGATGAGGGCGTCAACGAGGCCGATTTTCTGTGCCTTCTCCGGATAGGTGTTCTTGCCGGTGAGGGTCAGGGTGAGGGCCTGCTGCACGCCGATGAGGCGGGGCAAGAGCTGGGTGCCCCCGCCGCCCGGCAGGAGGCCGAGCTGCACCTCGGGGAGCGCCATCTTCGTGGCGTCGGCCGTGGAGGCGATGCGGTAGTCGCAGTGGAGAGCCATTTCCAGGCCGCCGCCCATCACTGGCCCGTGCAGGGCCGCAACGGTGGGCATCGAGAGGGTCCGTACCCGTTCGCCGAGGGCGTGGGCCTCGCGGCTCAGGCGACGCGCCTCCGCGGGCATCTCGAAATTCTGTACCATTTCGAGGTCGGCGCCGACGATAAACGACCCCGGTTTGCCACTGGTGAAGACGAGCCCGGTCAGGTCCGAGTGGGTCTCGATCACGTCTAGCGCGCTGGAGAACGCGTTCAGCGTCTCCCAGGAGATCTTGTTGACCGACGCGTTGGGGTCGTCGAGCACAAGGGTGACCACGCCGGCGTCGTCCACCTCCAGCGTGAGCAGGTCCGTAGAAACGTCGAGCGTGTCGGGCATGGGGGTTCAGCGTTGAGAATTGAGAGGGTGGGCGTTGAGCGTCGGTCGTTGGTGCCTGGGAGATCTGCGGAGAAAGAGCTGTCGGGATCAGTCTCCATCGACGGCGAACAAGTGAAGATGCGCAATACGAAATACGCAATAGTCAACACGCAATATGCACTATTCCCCCATCCGCTCGACGAGCATCGCGTGACCCTGCCCCCCGGCGGCGCAGGCGGAGACCAGGGCCCAGCGGCCGTCCTCGTCGTGGAGACGATTGACCGCGCTCATGACGAGCCGCGCCCCGGTGGCCCCAAACGGATGGCCCAGCGACAGGGAGCCGCCGCGGGCGTTGAGGCGGTCCATGTCCACCGCACCCACCGCCTCGCTGCGGTTCAGGTGCTCCTCGGCGAACGTGTCGGAGCGGAGCGCTTCGAGCACGGCCAGCACCTGTCCCGCAAAGGCCTCGTGGAGCTCGATCACGTCGATGTCGTCGAGGGTGAGCCCGGCGGCATCGAGCACCTCGGGAATGGCATAGGCCGGGCCGAGGAGCAGTTCCGTTTTCGGGTCCTGTGCCACGTAGGTGTACTCCCGCAGGGCGGCCCGCGGCGTGAATCCTTTCGCGTCGGCCACGTCCTCCGCCATGAGAAGCGTCGCGGAGGCGCCGTCCGTAAGGGCGGAGGAGCTGCCGGCGGTGATGGTGCCGAAGGGCTTGACGAAGGTGGGGGAGAGAGCGGCCAGCTTGTCCATCGACGTGTCGTCCCGGATCACGTTGTCGGTCGTGATCGGCTCGAAGTCCGGGGGCACGGCGGCGGGGGCGAGTTCCTCGTCGAGCCGTCCGTCGTCGCGGGCCGCGGCGGCCTTGCGGTGGGAGCGGAGGGCGTACTCGTCTTGCTCCTCCCGGGAGATGCCGAACATGGCTGCCAGCCGGTCTGCGCTCTCCCCCATCACCTCCCCCGTCGAGAACTCGGCGATGTCGGGCGACTCCGGAATCAGGTCGCCGGGACTCAGCCCGTCGAGCAGCTTCAGGTAGTCGCCGGTGCTCTTGGCACCGCGGGCCTGAAACAGACGCGTGCGCACGGACCGCTGCAGCCGGACCGGCGGGTCGCTCAGGGTTTCGGTGCCGCCCGCGACCATCACGTCCACCTGCCCGCCCCGAATGAGGTCAACGCCGCTCGTGACGGCCTGGTTGCTGGAGATGCAGGCCATCGTGACCGTGAAGGCGGGGACGTGGTCTGGAATGCCCGCGGCAAGGGCCGACTCGCGGGCCACATTGCTCGTGTTTACGTCCTGCACCACCGTGCCCAGGGTGACGCGCTCGATGTGATCGGGGGGGAGGCCCGTGCGTGCGAGCAGGCTGCGAAGGACCATCCGGCCCATGTCGTAGGCCATCAGGTCGGCGTAGCCCGTGCCGGAGCGCTGGAACGGAATTCGGCAGCCGTCGACGAAAACCGCAGTACGGCCGGGCGGGGACGAAGGCATTGGGCATGGAGGATTAGGAAACAGACGGTCAAACACTGCAAAACCTGCAGATCACACTGTACAGAGTAAGAAGGCGGACTCTCCCGTTCAATCGTTCCGGCCGGCGGCCTCGGTGTGAGAGCGAAGGTGCGACGAAACCGGCCCCTTCGCGAATCTTCCGGCCTCCCCGAGAGGTTCTGATAGCGGTGGAAGCCCCCGCTGTCTCGTCCGTCATCGAATCGCAATCGGTCCGTTCTCGCCTGTGAGCACCGACGATACCTCGACGATCATCGGCCGTCAACCTGTTCTCGAAGCACTCACCCGCGACGACCTGGGGATCGAGAAGGTCATGCTAGAGCAGGATGCGAGTGGGGAGCGGATCGGCGCCATCCGGGCCGCCGCGGAGGATCGGGGGACGCCCGTGCAGTACGTCCCGGCGGCGCGGCTCCGGCACGAGGCCGACGGGGCGGCGCATCAGGGCGTCGTGGCCATCACCGCCCCGATTCGGTACCGAGAGGTCGACGCGATGCTCTCCGACATTGCTCCCACCTGGGACGCGGTGCAGGCCCAAAAGCCGCTCCTCCTCGTCGTCGACCGCGTGACGGACCCGCGCAACTTTGGCGCCATCCTGCGGAGCGCCGTGGCCGCGGGGACCGACGGGGTGATCGTGCCAACCCGCGAGATGGCTCCGCTCAACGCGGCGGCCCTGAAGGCGAGCGCGGGCACCGCGCCGCGCATCCCCATCGCCCGGAGCGACGATCTGGCGCGCGTGCTCACGCAGCTCAAGGAACGGGGGTATTTCGTCTACGGCGCCGAGGGGACCGCTGAAAGGTCGCTCTGGGCGGCGGACTGGGACCGGCCCGGGGCGGTCGTGCTGGGGAGCGAGGGAGAGGGACTGGCGCCGGACGTGTCGGATGCCTGCGACGAGCTCGTGTCGATCCCGCTGCGGGGGCCGGCCGAGTCGCTCAACGTCTCGGTGGCGGCGGGGGTGCTCCTCTTCGCGGCGGCCCGTCCCCGCTCGTAGCTCCAGCTGCGGGGCGCTACCGGCTACAGTTCCGGGACCTGGTCCGGACAATTCGGGGCGAGGCGCGACCGGTCGAGATCTTCGTCGCCGAAAACGTGGATTTGGTTCTCCCGGTCGACGATCCAGACCTCTTCGGCCCCGGCCTCCCGGTAGAGCGCCCGCTTCTCTTTGATCTCCTCCTCCGTATTGGAGGAGCTGAGCACTTCGACACAGATCTCCGGGGCGAGAGTGGACGGGTCCCCGGTCGCCTGCATCTCTTCCCAGCGCTTCGGACTCATCCAAATGACGTCCGGGACCTTTACGCCTTTCGGTGTTGCAATGGCAAACCCCGGCGGGTGGTATCCCTCCGTGGTGCGGTCGTGGTTGGCATGAGCGGCCCGAAGTTGTGAAACGAGTCGCCAAGTTTGTAGCGTGAACGCGGGGGGAGGGTCCGATCCGCACGCGGTTGGTTAAGAGACAGGCGCCCCGAACCCGTTGCTCAGTGTGTCGCGTCGAAGCCGCGAGAGTCTGTCATAGGGGAGATCATCCGTTGCCAGGACATGGACGGGCCCGCCGAAATGGCAACTGAATCCGGCGGTTTGCCTGCGACCGCCCCTGCGGCCCGCCTATCGGGGAGTCACATTCAGTGGGCGGGAGCCTCCAGGACCTCCACGGCCTCCTCCGCAATGCCGAGAAAGCTGTCGGCGGCGAGGCTGGCGCTGCCGATGAGGCCGCCGTCGATGTCGGGCTGGGAGAGGAGGCCCGCCGCGTTGTGCGGCTTCATGCTGCCGCCGTAGAGCAGCGGGACGCCCTCAGCCACCTCGGCACCGAACCGTTCCGAGAGGTCTTCGCGAATCACCGCGTGCATCTCCTGCGCTTGTTCGGGGGCGGCCGACTCGCCTGTGCCGATGGCCCAGATCGGCTCGTAGGCCACAACCAGACCGTCTGCGCTGTTGAGGGACACGTCGCCGAGGGCACCGTCGATTTGTGTACGGACCACCGATTCGGCGTCGCCGGCCTGACGCTCCTCCAGCGTCTCGCCCACGCAGATGATGGGCACCAGGTCGTGCGCCTGGGCCTGCCTGACCTTTCGGTGTACCTCGGCGTCGGTCTCGTCGTAGTACTCGCGCCGCTCGGAGTGGCCCAGGATGACGTACGTGCACCCGACGGACGTGAGCATGGGGGCGGAGACATCGCCGGTATACGCGCCCTCATCTTCTGCGTGCATGTCTTGTGCGCCGACCGCTACCGGGGCATCATCGAGGGCGTCCACGACCTCGGGCAGATGCACGTACGGGGGACAGACGAGAAGGTCGATGTTGTCAAAAGAGTTGGGACGGGATGATAGGTGGTCGGCAATGCTTTGGGCGAGTGCCCGGCCTTCCGGGACGTCCGTGTTCATCTTCCAGTTGCCGGCAATCAGCATGAGGGGAGAGGGGAATGTGTGGGCAAAACCGAATGAAGAGCTACGTTCGGGCCTCGTAGGCGAACATCGTGGGGGGGATGTTTCGGGGCTCGTACTCTTTCGTCACTTCCGAGAAATGATTCTGGAGCGGGTCCTCCAGGTGGTTGTAATTCTGGTAGACCAGGAACTTGCCGTTGGGCTCGAGCACCTCGCGCGTACGGGCCAGCAGCTCGTGCTTCGTGTCCTCGTCCAAGAACGAGAAGGGGATGCCGGACACGATGTAGTCGACCTCGTCGATGTCGTGTGCGTCGAGGATCTCAACGATTCGCTCGGCGCGATCCTCGACCACAAGGGCCCGAGGGTCTTGGGCAGTTCGTTCCTCCAGGGTCTCCACAAAATCCGGATTGCTTTCAATGAGCACCAGCGTAGACTCGGCCGTCATCCGGTCGAGGATGTGCTCGCTGAAGACGCCGTTCCCGGGACCGTACTCGACGATGGTCTGGTCCTCGTCGAAGTCAATCCACTTACAGACACGCCGGACGAGGAACGACGAGGACGGCGCGATGGCTGCGACATCCTGGTCCTGAAGGAAGTTTTTAATGTACGAGAGCGTTCCAGAGAGGGGGGAAGGCACTGGTGGGGCAGAGTGGATGCGGAAAAGACGACGAACAGCTTCTCAACGATGGATCCATCATATGCCAAGTACGCGGACAGCGCGACTCGTTTCAAGTCCTTCACGTCTCTTCACGGGGAAGGATCCTGAGAATTCAGGGGTGGGTCATGGCGCTGGGGCGGGCGGGCGAGGCGGAGGACGAGTGGTCCATCAGGAGTTGAATCAAGTGTTGCCGAAGGGTCGGGAAGGCCGCTCTTCGGTACTGGTCCACCATGTTCCCTTCGCTGTCGATCAGGAACCAGGTGGGCACACGGACCACGTTGTACGGCGTCACGAGCGGATCCTCGGGGCCGCGAGGGGCGATGGCCGTGTGTCCGGGAAGAGACCGGTTGTGGAGAAACGCGCGATTGACGAGTGAGTCGGGCTCGATGGAGATCGATACGAAAGCGACCGAGTCGGGACGGGTGGCCCGGTAGAGGGCGTTGCGGAGAGGGCGTAGCAGATTGTAGAGGTCAGTGCCGGGCCGGTAGTATTCGAGCACGACAGGATGTCCCCGGAGGTTGTGGAGCGAAAGGGTGTCGCCCTGCAGGGTTTGAACGGTCAGGTTGGGGGCTGGCATGCCCGGCATGAGGGTCTGGGCCTCGTGGCGCACGCGACGCGCCCACTCGGCCCACTGAGTGTCGGGGTGGTCGTCCCGCAGCTGCTGCGCCGCCGCCACAGCTGCGTCGAGCTGCATGCTGTCCAGAAACGCCTGCACGCGAACAGCCTTCACCACGGCCCGCTGAGAGGGACGCGAGGCGCGGACCTGGAACGAGTCGAGGAGGGCCAGGGCCGCCTGGTGGCCGTGACGCCGCGCCTCGGCCCGGCGGGCGATGCGCACGGCGCTGGAGAAGTAGGGGCTGGACGGGGCAATCTGGCGGGCCCGAGCCACCACCAAGGAGTCATTCCACCCTTCGAGCAGCGAGACGGACTCGACGGCCGCGAACTGCCCGACGTACGTGTCGGTGTACTGGTTGTGCAGGCTCCAGAGGGTGCTGCTGGTGAGCCGGACGCTCTGCACCAGCGCGTTGGGTCGGTAGGCCTCGGCCTGCAGGCGGCGCGTTAGCATGCGCCGGTGCATGACCATCGCGTTGCGGTAGCCGAGGAGGGCCTGATTTTCGGGGGACTGCGGGCGGAGGGGGCGCTCCTGGGTGAAGGGGAGTTCGGCGTCGAGGGTGGCGGAGTCGCCGGCCGCCACGACGTAGTTGGTGGTGGCCAGTTGCCGACGGCCTTCGCGCCCCCACAGCGAGAGCGGGTAGAGTCCCTGCTTTGGAGCGACGATCGTCATCCGAAAGCGTCCGGACGGGTCGGTGCGGGCATGACCGAGGGTGTCAAGCTGACGACCGTTAGGGTTCACCACCAGCACCCGGAAGTCGCTGTAGTCGTTCGAGGAGGTCACACTGGAGTCGACGACCACGCGGCCCTCGAGGTAGCTCCGGACCGACGGCTGGGACCGCCGGCACGCCGTCGCCAGGACGAGAAGCCCGAGCACCGGCAGGAGTGCTCGCAGCAGGGAGCGCCACCATGTCGCTTCGGGGGAGGGACGAATCATCGGGGCGTCTACTCGTTCCCGTTGGTCTCGTCTCGTCGGGCGTCGAGTTTCTCCTGAAGAAGGGAGCGGACCAGCTTCGGGTCGGGGGAGCCGTCGAAATTCTGCATCACCTGCCCAATGAAGAACCCGATGAGCCCGTCTTTGCCCCCAAGGTACGTCTCTACCTTGCCGGGATTGTCGTCGAGAACGTCCTCCACGACCGGTTCGATGGCGCCGCGGTCGGAGACCTGAATGAGGTCGCGCTCGTCGGCAATGCGGCCCGCGCTCTTGTCGGGCTGAGTGAGCATGGCCTCGAACACCTCCTGCGCTCCGTTAGAGCTCACCTTCTCTTCCAGGCGGAGGTAGACCAGCTGAGCCAGTCGCTCGGGCTCCACCGGGAGGGCCTCGATTGCGGCGTCCTTCTCGTTGAGGACGCGCATGACCTCGGTCATGATGAAGTTCGAGACCGTCTTGGCCTGGGCGTCGGTGTCGCCTCCCTTCGTACGCTTGTAGAGGTGGCGAAGGGTCTCTTCGAAATAGTCTGCCACAGCGCGTTCCTCGGTCAACACCCCAGCGTCGTAGGACGGGAGGCCTACCTCCTCTACGAACCGCTGCCGGCGTGCCCGGGGCAGCTCGGGCAGGTTCTCCCGCACCCGCTCAATCATCTCGTCCTCCACGCGGACCTCCACGAGATCGGGATCGGGCAGGTACCGGTAGTCGTGGGCTTCCTCTTTGGACCGCATGGGACGGGTAATGCCGGCGTCCGGGTCCCAGAGCAGGGTCTGCTGCTTGAGGGCGTCGCCCCGCTCCACGGCGGCAATCTGACGCGTAATTTCGTAGTCGAGCGCCTGCTCCACGTGCCGCATCGAGTTCATGTTCTTGAGCTCCGTCCGCGTGCCGAACGCCTCGCGCCCACGCGGGCGCACGCTCACGTTCGCGTCGCAGCGGAGGGAGCCCTCTTCCATGTTGCCGTCGCTGATGTCGAGGTAGCGCACCAGCTGGCGCAGGCGCTCCAAAAAGAGGTAAGCCTCGTGAGGAGAGCGCAGGTCCGGCTCCGTCACCAGTTCGAGGAGGGGCACCCCGCATCGGTTGAAGTCGAGGCGCGTGGTGCCGTCGGGGTCGTGCATAGACTTGCCCGCATCCTCCTCCATGTGGATGCGCGTAAGGCCGACGCGCCGGGACTCGTTCGGCAGCGATCCTTCGTCCTCCTCCTCGTCCGGGAAGAGGTCCACGTGGCCGTCGTAGCAGATGGGCGTGTCATACTGTGAGATCTGATAGCCCTTCGGCAGGTCCGGGTAGAAGTAATGCTTGCGGGCAAAGACCGACCGAGAGGCGATGGAGCAATGGGTGGCCAAGCCCAGCCGGAGGGCATATTCCACGACGTTTTCGTTGAGCACCGGCAGGGTCCCCGGGTGGCCGAGGCTGATGGGATCGACCTGCGTGTTCGGGGCGGCACCAAAGGCAGTGGCGTCGGGGCTAAAGATCTTGGCGTCGGTCTGGAGCTGGACGTGGACCTCCAGGCCTATGACCGGTTCATAGTTCTCGTAGGCCATACGTGTGCGAGTGGAGATCAGTGGGAGATGAACTGGGGAGGCCGCACGCTGTGGGTCCGAGCCTCCGGAGCGTGTTCTGGAACGAAGGTACCCAGGGGGCGGGGAAATGTTCGGTCCCAAAACGGGTCAGGACCCGGAGCGTTTTCCTGGGGACCACGCTCCTTCATCGAGGGACTGGCTGTTCAGGGTCCAGTCGTAGGGCCGATATCGGACCTCGTAGGCCCCCTGTGCGAGGGAGTCCTGCACCGCGCCCTCGAAGTACGGGGCCAGGGCGCGCTGGAGGGCCGCGGTCGTAGGTCCAAAGTCGGAGCCGTACCATTTGAGGATGCGGGAGAGGGCGATGTGCCCGTCTCCGGCGGGAATACGGTTCTTCTTCGAGTGAAGGAAGCGGTGCGCCTGGTCGTGAAGCTGAGCGTCGAGACGGGCGCCGGTGTAGGCCTCGCGACGGAGGCGGGGACAACTCTTTGCCGCGCACACGAGTGCGAAGTGGATCCGCGGTTCGTCGAACCGCCCGCGAATAATCTCGTGCTCGATCTCGTCGAGCGTGCGCATCGTGTCCGCGACGCGCCCGACGGGACGCTGGAAGGGCGTTTTGCCCTCGACCGGCCCCTCAATGGCCCGGATGCTCGTCACCGGATAGTGGTCCACGATCAGCTTCAGCGTGTAGGCGTTGTAGGCGTTGATCCAGAGCGCGAGACGCGCGTCCCGAGACCGTGAGCTGGGCCGGGCCGCGGCGAGTCGCTGGAGGTACGGGGTCAGGACCGAATCGGCATGGGCCTGTAGGGCGGCGTAGTCCACGTCGCCCTGTGGGTCGACAAACCGCTGGAGAAGGTGATCGAGGCGGGCGTGCCGGTCTGTCGACGCCGTGGCGTCGGGGGCCGTCTGTGCCTGAGCGGCCCTGGGGGGAAGGCTGAACAGAAGACTTACGGCCCCAGCGAGGAGAACGATGCGCCGCGTCATGCCACTGGTCGTCTCTGTGATGGGCGGAGGCGATGAAGGCGGATCTCCTCCCGTCGTCCTCCCGGGCACGTTCGCCGGGGGCCCTGCGTTCCGGGGAGGTCTCCACGCGGAGTACAGCGCAGGACCAGCCGATGATGCCGCCGACGTACACGACGATTACGAAGGCGAGCCCCGCATACTGGCGATACCGAGGAGGGACGTCGGGCACAGGGTGCAGAGAGTAATGGGGAAGGAGGGATGCACGTTCGCCGAATTGGAGGCAACTGGACGTCCCCGAGGTCCGAAGGGACGGCCGGGAAGACTCCAGGGAGTCGGAAAACAGGGAGTGAGATCCCTTCTTCAGGTGGACGGGGCCTCTTGTTCCTGCGGCGGATCGGACAGGGAGGACGGGCTCTCGTCTGTCGTCGGAGCGGCGGACAGGGCCGGGTCTAGGAGCAGACGGAACCAGGACGTGTAGCGGTGTGGACGCGCGCCAACGTCCGTCCGGAGCGCTGCGGATTCCACCCATCGCCAGCCGGCCACCTCATCGACGCTCGGTTGCACTCCCGGATCGTCGGCGATCCCGACGAAAACGTGGTTATGCTCGTGCTCTACGAGATCTGCCCCCACGGACAGATGATACGTTTTCTGGAATGCGGGCGTGAGGGACGCCTGAAAGCCCATCTCCTCCGGCAGTCGACGGTGCGCGGCGTCGAAGGCCGTCTCACCAGGCTGTGGATGGCTGCAGCAGGTATTGGACCAGAGGCCACCGGAGTGGTATTTGTCGCCGTTCCGCTGTTGAAGAAGCAGTCGGCCCCGGGAGTCGAAGATAAAGACCGAGAAGGCCCGGTGTAGCCATCCTTCGGTGTGTGCACGGAGCTTTTCGGCGGTGCCAAGAACTCGGTTCTCCTCATTGACGAGAACGACGGGATGGGACATGGGTCGACACGGTGGGGGGAAGAGTCCGACGGAAACACTATCCTAATATGAAAAAGCGCCGCGTGCCCATCTGGTGTCGTCCCGACAAATTACGGCTTTATTGCAACTTCAACCTCCTCCGGTGGGGCCGAGACGTGACGGGCAACCGGCAGAGCCCGATTCCTCACGAACAGCGTACCGGAAATTGAAAGGATCCGTCAACACCATCCCGGGGCGGTTGACGGACCGTCCATCGCTTCGTCTCTTTAGTCTGCCCTACACTCATCCCTGAACTTGCACAACCAGTCATTTCCTACCCATGTACGAACTCACGATTGAAGGCGTTGGCACCTGCGAGGTCGAAGAAGGCACGCGGCTCGTACGGGCCATCGAGGACTGCGGGGCGGACCTGGGCCACCGCTGTGGGGGGCAGGCGAAGTGCACCACCTGCCGCGTCGAGTTTGAAGAGGGAGAGCCCAGAGTGATGACCGAGGCCGAGTACGAGAAGCTGACCGATATCGATCAGTACGGCGAGATGCGCCTCTCGTGCCAGATCGTGGTGGACCGGGACATGGTCGTCAATCCACTCATGACCGTCGAGGATCAGGGATGGGACGACGCGGGTCCGGAGCCGTCCATTACTGTGGAACCCACCGCCGAGTGGGTTCCCGTCGACACGCTGGAGAACCAATAGGGCCGGCAGTGGGGCATCGGAGGCCTCCCTCCACGGCAGCCGAGGTGCTTGAAGTGCCCGTGTGGCCGGGAGGTCGAGGCAGGATTGCTGCGGGACGCATCGCCCCTGAGACCTACGACGTGTCGGACTCCGAGTCCGTGCTCGCCTCATTCGACCCG
>JBDGQN010000243.1:0-4294 GCA_042219055.1 Salinibacter sp.
GGCACGGTTGAAGCAGGGGTGCTAAGCCGATTGAAACGGCGCCTGTTCGGCGAATAGCTTGGACCCAGACCGTCAGACTCTGGACAACTGAGCTTTCGCCCATCGTCCGGCATTGCTTATCCTACTTACAACCCATTCCGGGGCGTGACGATCAATCATGACTGACACTCAATTCTTCAACACCCTGTCGACGCTGATCGAGCGCGCCCGCAGCCTGCTCGACGGGAGCAGTCCAGGCAAGCCGGAAGAGAACACGAAAGACAAGCTCCTCACCCCATTCCTGGAGGCGCTCGGCTACGACGAGGATCATCGGACGCCGGAAGCCGAAATCAAGAGCCTCCAGGGCACTTCGACGTGGGTCGACTACTTCCTCCTTCCCGAACCTAACGCGCAACCTCAGATCATGGTCGAGGCGAAGAGCCTCTGGGAAACGAATCTTTGGGAGAAACACAAAACACAGGTTCTGGAGTATTTGCGTGACTACAAGCTCATGATCGGCACCGACGAGCCAGTCCTGTGGCTCGTGCTCACCAATTTTCGCGAGTGGTATGTGCTCCGCCTCGAAGATCGAGAGTATTTCTGGTCGTTCACGATGGACGATCTAGGGGACGCGCCGATCGTCGATGCAATTTACGGACGGCTGGCGCAGGAGAACCTTTCGCGCAATCGCCTCCAAGAGTTCTACGACGAGCGACAGCGCGAGGGCCTCGGCGCGCGGTTCCTCGCCGACCTCAAGGTCTGGCGGCTCATCCTGGCCAACGGCCTGCGTCGCAACCATCCGGACCTGAGCCTGGCGAAGACCCGAGAAGCCTCCCAAGTGCTGCTCAATCGGTTCCTCTTCATTCGCCTGCTGGAGGCCTACGGGCAAGAGCCGTTCTACTCGCTAACCCGCCATTACGACTACTGGAAGAAGCTCTACCAAGTGAAGCCCTTTGCCGAGATCCTCCGGGATCAGTTCACGGAGACGTGGGCTAAGTACAACACCGAGCTGTTCACGGAATCCATGGTTGACCGGCTGGAGATCCCGGCCGAGTACCTGGAGCCGCTCATCCTGCCCGATGCCGTCCCGCAAGCCGAAGTGGCTCAAGCCATCGACGGCCCGATGGTCGGGTATCGCTCCATCTACAACTACGACTTCACGACGATCACTCAAGACGTGCTCGGCACCGCGTATGAGCAGTTCCTGGCCCATGAACTGACCGAGCGGAACGGCCGGATCACCCGCGAGGAGAACCAACTGACGCGCAAGCGGGAAGGCATCTACTACACGCCGTCGTTTGTCGTCAAGCGCATCGTGCACCAGACGTTGCGCCCTCGGGTGCAGCCACGCATCGACCGAGCGATCGGACTGCTGGAGCAAGAGCAATTTGAAGAGGCCTTCAAGGAGGCATCGTCGGTTCTGGAGCTTCGGGTGATCGATCCGGCTTGCGGTTCAGGGTCGTTCCTGTTGGGCGCGTTCGACTATCTCATGGAAGAGATCAATCGGTACAACTACGCCGTACGGAGCATCTCCCAGCAGCGCACGTCACAGAACGACTTCGGGGATCTGCTAAGCAACCATGAGCAACCCAAGCCGCAACGGATCGAACAGCCGGAAGAGCAGATCCTGGTCCACGTCTTGCACGGAGTCGACCTCGACCCACAGGCCGTCTCGCTGGCCAAGCTGTCACTATGGACCCGTCTGCTGAAGGCTCGACCGGGGCATTACGGAACGCTGCACGACCTTCCGCTCAACCGACGCCCATCCGACGGCCAAGCCTCCTATTACGCCCAATTGCCGGCGTTGCGCCTCAACATCCGCGTCGGCAACAGCCTCATCCATTCCCCGGCCACCTTGTCGAACATACACGACGATCTGAAGGAGTTGGCCCATTTGGCCCGACGAGCCAAGGACTTGTCATTGAGGGCGGAAAAGCGAGCCGAGGCCGCCGAGGAGTTTGAGGCACAAGCGGACCCGTTGGCGCAACAGATTGCCACGGCCTTGATCCCCTTTTTCGCTTCCGAGGAGAGCCTCCGCAACGCCGTCCGGTCCATCCGTAACAAGGACCCAGACGACGACACTCTCGATCAGCTCCGAGAGTATCTCCTGGGTCGGCGCTCGGCCCCCAATGACTGGAACGAGACCGACCTCGAACGTCTCCATGCCGAGCTAATCGCTCTGGACTCGGCTCAGGACGAAACACTGACCAAGCGACCGTTCACGTGGGAGGTCGAGTTCCCCGATCGCTTCGATCCAGAACTCCCTGAAGACGAGCGCGGCTTCGACGTGGTCCTCGGCAACCCGCCCTATTACAACGTCGACGCCACGTTCGGCCGCGGCGCCCCCGAATTGGACTGGCTCAAGACGGCCTTTCCCAAGATCCACACGGACAAGACCGACGTGCTCTTCTACTTCATCCGACGCTCGTTCCAGATTCTTCGACGAGAGGGCGATCTAGCCTTCATTGTCTCGCGGGCGTTCACCCAGGCCGACAAGGCCAAGGGATTGCGTGAGTTCCTCTCGCGCGAGACGACGCTCTTGCACGTCCTCGACTTCCTCGGACACAAGGTCTTCGAGGCCGGCATCGCCACCTGCATTCTCCACGTGCGCAACAGGTCGCCCGACGACGAACATCAGTTGCCGGTCGACAACGTCCTCGACTTCGAACCAGTGCGTGAGGTACTGGAGGGAGATGATCCCCTTGCATCTCTTCCAGACGAAGCTGCCCGACATGTGGAGATCAATCAGTCTGAACTGGGAGAAGATCGCTGGAGCATTTCGCCCTACTTCGATCTTTTCAAACGGATTGATGCGGCTGGAACACGCCTTGCTGACGGAGACTTTGGAAGGTTTCTCAAGGGAATTGATACGGGGCTTGATGAAGTATTTGAAGGCCATTTTCGCGATAGATTCCCGACCGAGTGGATCAGACCGCGCATCCCGAATTCCTACCTCCGGAAGTTCGGATGGAAGCCCAGTGTAACCGAGATCCTTTATATTCCACATGGCGTAAACTGGGATAGCCTCCCGGAGGAAATACGGAGCTATCTCGAAGAGAACCAGAGCGATTTAACGAACCGATCTGTCTATCAACATCCATCAAGCCATTACGATTGGTTCCACCTCCACAGAGCACGGGAACATCTTTTTGCATCCAAGATACTTTTCCCGCGACGTGCGTCCGAGAATCGGTTTGCGGTTGATGAAGAAGGCAATCATGCTTGCAAGAGTGATGTAGCCGCACTACTGCACGCGGACGAAGATTCGCACAACATCTACTACATCTGTGCCCTCCTCAACTCAAAAGTCCTGGAGTTCCGGTACCGAGCGCTCGGGGGTCTCGGCAAGCTGACGGGTCGAGGCATGTTCGAGTATTTCGAGAACCAAGTCGGTGATTTGCCCATTCCCCGCTTCGATAACCCGTCGGAAAACCCGGATCACCAGCGGCTGAGCGAACTTGGACGTGAGGCCCACGAACTGTTCAACGCCCGCTATCAGGTCGTCACGACCTACGAGGCGAAGAGCCGATCCATCGCCTCGCACGATCGCGTTCCGCTCTGGCGCTATCACGATCCGGTCGGCTCGTATCGCGATCTGATCCAATGGGAGAGTCCGAACGCCAATCGCGAGGGCCATCTCCTCGATCTGCAGGTCGAGCCGACGCCCGACGGCTACGTCCTGTGGGGCGAGATCACCGAGGACGAGGACTGGCGCGAGGGCGAGCGTGAGTGGATCCCGCTGGCGGAGGTGACGATCAAGCATGCGCCGCTGAGGCGGTTCGTGCTTGCGCACGCGGTCCATCAGACGGAGTTCGACGAGTCGTTCCAGCGGAAACAGAAGCTCACCCGAGAGGTTGGCAACTTGGTCCAGGCCGCGTTCGAGACGCTGGCAATGCCGCACTACGACGACGATCAGACCCGCAACCTGAAGCTGATCGAGGACGTTGAGCAGCGCGTGGCGGCCGAGGCCGAGCGTTCGGATCTCGAAACGATCCTGTTGCGACAGGAGGCCGTCGAGACCGAGATCGACGACATCGCCTATCGGCTCTACGACGCCGAAGCCTACCGAGATGTCATTGAAGACGCCCTCAAAGTCGTTTTGTGATGCGGAAAACGTCTTGACTCTACGAAGCGCTTGTGCTACAGTACATCTCCGGAAATGACAGGCAGGTTGAGTATCATGTCGACAAACCCAACGCCGATTGTGAGTGTAAATAGTCCTCCCCGCTCTGCCCGCTGCACCTTTCCCTTTTCCTTCCTCTTTGTCGTTCCGCCCTTTTGGACCCCTCAGGGGTCCTAATTACGCCACACCGCC
>JBDGQN010000244.1:0-7124 GCA_042219055.1 Salinibacter sp.
CCGGCACGTGATGCCCCCGACCAGTTGCTGGCCGTGCATGAGGTCCATGGCCTCGCCCTCGGCCCGCCGGGAGTCCTGGTCGAGGAGGAGGATTTCACTGGCGAGGCTCTGGTTGAACATGGCGTAGGCGGCGGCGGTGCCCACGTTGCCGGTGCCGACGATGCCGACGGTGCGTCGTTGAATCATTTGCGTGGGGGGAACTGGAGTGAGGGTTGAGGGCTCGGAAGATTGAGGCAATGGGTCGGAAGCGGGCTCCCTCGGGTTTGGAGAGGGTCGAGAAGCATCCCGCTCAGCCGACAAGGACGATTAGAACAAGAATGGTGACGAAGCTGAGGACGACCAGCACGGAAACGGTAAGTGCAAACGTCCCGCTCGTGCGGGCCTCCTCGACCGGGCCGCTGGCACGGGCCGTGGCCCGAGGATCCTCGGCCTCGGGCGCGAGGTCCTCCTCATCCTCCGTCGGGGGAGCGACGGTGAACGAGAGGCCCCGGCTCCACGGGCCAGGGTCGGCAGCTCGGAAAAGGGACCGAATCCGCCAGTAGAGCGTCGTGGCCCGTCGGGGCAGCTCCTCGTAGAGGGTGACCGAGGTCGTCCGGTCGACGGTCAGGTCGAGGGCCGGATCGGCGAAGTCGTCGGTCGAGGCCACCTGCAGCCGGTAGCCTGAGGCCTCCGGCACCTCCTCCCAGGCAAAGGACACGGCGGTCGCGTCCAGGGGGGCCTCTCGCTGATCGTCGGGATGCAGGGGGACCGGTGGGACCTCCACGCGGAGAACACCCTCGTCGGCCGCAGGCTCGGTCTCCGAGATCGCAAAATGAGCTGGCTCGCTCCAGTCGGACCGGTCATCGTCCGCCCCCTCCGCCCGCACCCGCCAGTACACCGTCGCTGCCTCGTCGGGCAGAACCGAAGCGAGAGGGAGGGCAGTCCCGCGATCCGTCGTCTCGTCGTAGTGGAGGTCGTCGAAGGCCTCCGTACTTGCCAGCTGAACCCGATAGTCGACTGCGTCGGGCACCGGGGTCCAGTTGAACACAGGCGCGTCGGTCTCGACCGGCCCCCCCGCCACGGGGGTCGTGGGACACGGCGCGGGGAGTGTGGCAATGGCCTGCTGGTACGGAGTGGGGGTGGGCATGGGTGTGCAGAACAATGAGAAAAACGGCGAGGCGTAGGCCAATGTAACGAAGGAGATCGACGGCGTCCATCCCGACGCTCTCGCATGCGCGGTAAGAAAATTCAGGACGGGTCCGATTTTTGCCGCAGCGAGGCCGATCGGTCCCAATTGGGCCGAAATCCCGCCTGGAACGTCCGCCTCGCTCCCAGTTCCAGGCTCCCTTTTCGTCGGTCTCCTCCGGAGACGTACGGCAAGTACGTCCCGAAGGAATTGAAGAAGACATAGCCGGGGACCGCCCTGCGTCCCCGGCGGAGGGCGATTTCACAGAACCTGTGCTGTTTGCTTGACGCCAATGCGACGCTTTCGGGACGCCGCCTCAGGCAGTCGGCTCCCCCGAGGACGACTCGCTCTCGCCCTCCGCCGAGGGGGGGAGCAAAGAGGCCCCGGAAGCGCGAACCAGAAACAGCGGACGCGTCATGCGCCCAAGCACGCGGGCAGCCACCTGCCCAAGAGGGGTATTCGGAGAACTCTCGGGTCCGTGGGACGCGAGCACCACAAGGTCGGTGTCGGTCTGGTCGGCAAACCGGGGAATCTGGTCGGCAGGGTCGCCGTAGGTGAGGTGAGCGTGAAGGGGCACGTCCGCAGCTTCTTCGTCTCCCAAAAAGGCCCGCAACCGCCGGCGTCCGCGGTGCTCCGAGAGGGGATGCGGCCCGAATGAGAGCCGATCCGTTGGCGTGAGGGCCACGTACGGAGGCGAGTCCACCACGTGCAGCACGTGCACCGCCGCGTCGTACAGACGGGCCAGGTTTACGGCGTGCTGGAAGGCGCAGAGCGACGGATCAGAGAGATCGGTGGGCACGAGAAGGTTCCGGAGGGCCGCAGGGGTCCCCTCGTGCTCCACGACAAACACGGGGCACGAGAGCTGTCGGACCAACGTCCGCGTGGCCTCAACGGCGAGGGGAGGCACCGCCCCCCGATCCGAAGGCGTGTCGGTGAGCACCAGATCGATGCCTCTGCCCTCTACGTACCGAAGGACCTCCGTCATCGATGCGGGCAGATCCGCTGGACGTTCAGTAGGCACCGGGACTCCCTCGTCCTCAGCCCTCAGTGCCTCCATCCGGCCTTCGCCGTCCTCCGGTTCTGCAAGCAAGGGATGCGGAAGCACGTGAAGCGTCGCGTCGAGACGCCGGGTCAGGAAGAAGGCGTGTGCAGGGGCAGCGGAGCCCGGCGCGACCAGACACAAAATGTGAGCGACGTGGAGCATTACAACCTACGAATCGCAGTGGCGGGCAAGCACTAACCCGGCCCCCAACAGAAACGAATCCCTGTCTCGCGAAGACCATTAGTAAGAAACCTTCCTTTCTTGCCACCATCGGTCCGGAAGGAGCACGTTCTCAGCGTAGGAGCTTCCGCGGAGCTTTTGTGGGACAATTCCCCACGAGCAGCCCGACGCCAGAAAGGCTCCCGGCGAGACGCCTCCGGCCGTTCCCGCTCCCCGTCCCTTCCCTTATGCTCGACACGTCTCGGCGACTGCTTCTCTACACCGGCCTCGGGATCCTGGCGACCGCGTTCTTCCTCCTGGACTGGGGCCTGCCGATCGGGACGACTGTCGAGTTGCTTCAGGTGGCCGTCATTCTACTGACCCTCTTCCTGACGGGTCGCACCTCGACACTCGTGTTTGGACTCGTCACTACAGGATTGATCGGGCTCGGGGGCGTGCTCCAGTTCGGAGCGTCCCTCCCCACCGAGGCGTTCTTAAACCGGGGGCTGGTGCTGGCGGGTCTATGGACGGCAGTGGCCGTCGTGCTCCGCTACAAACACATCCGCCAGGCCCGGCGCGAGAGCGAGGCGAAGGCCCAAGCCATCCTCGAAACGACCGTCGACGGCATCATCACCATCGACGAAGAGGGCACGATCGAGTCGTTCAACCAGGCCGCCGAGGACATTTTCGGCTACGAGGCCGAGGAGGTGATCGGGGAAAACGTGAAAGTGCTCATGCCCTCTCCCTACCGGGAGGAGCACGACGAGTACCTTCGTAGCTACCGTGAAACCGGTCGCAAGCACATCATCGGCGTCGGGCGTGAGGTGACGGGCAAGCGCAAAGACGGCTCCACCTTCCCCATGGACCTGGCCGTGAGTGAGGTGGAGCTGGGAAACCGGATCATTTTCACCGGCATCGTGCGCGACATCAGCGAGCGCCGCCGGCTCGAAAAGGAAATCCTCAACGTGAGTGAGGAGGAGCGCCGCCGCATTGGGCAGGACCTCCACGACGGCCTCGGGCAGATGCTCACGGGCATTGGACTGCTGAGCCAGGACCTCGCCCGGCAGCTGGAGGAGGAGGGCCACGAGCGCGCCGACGACATGGCCGAGATTACCGAACACATCAAGGAGGCCGACCAGTACGCCCGCGACCTCTCGCACGGCCTGATTCCGGTGGATGTAGAGGCCAACGGGCTGACCGAAGCCCTGCGGCGCCTCTCCCAGAACGCCGAGCGACTGTTCAACGTGAACTGTACGTTTCGGGAGGTCGACACCGTGCTCATCCACAATAGCACGGTGGCCACGCACCTGTACCGCATCGCACAGGAGGCCGTGAGCAACGCGGTCCGCCACGGCGAGGCCGAGGACGTCAACATTATCCTGGCGTCCGGCGACGAGCAGATCCGCCTGCAGGTGCGGGACGACGGCGTGGGGTTCGGCGCCGAGGAAACGGATGAGGACGGCATGGGCGTGCACATTATGAACTACCGGGCCCGCATCATCGGAGGCACCCTCGAAATTAGTAGTGATCTCGGGGAGGGAACGGTGGTCACCTGCACGGTGCCCCGCACCGCCGACGTGGCCGAGACCGCACCGGACGAGCCCGTGCCCGCCCAGTAGCCTGCCTGCACGCGCTCGCCCGTAAGGAAATCCCCCACAGCGGAGAAGGGCCCCTTCCGGTACGGAACCGCACCCCGCTCGCGTATTTTCTCTTTCCGCCGATGCCCGTTATTCTGTAAAGCAGACGGGCATCTCTTCTCCCTGGCACCGTGCCCACACAGCCATGAAAGACATTGTCCTGGTCGACGACCACCCGCTCCTGCGCAAGGGACTGTCCCGCACCATCAACGCCGAGGCCGACTTCAACGTGGTCGGCCAAATGGACAGCGCCGAGGAGGCGCTGAGCCAGATCGAAGAGCTCGCCCCCGACCTGGCCATCGTGGACATTTCGCTGCCCGGCATGAGCGGCATGGAGCTCATCAAGCATCTCGAGTCGCGGGCTCCCGACGTACAGATCCTGGTCGTCTCGCGACACGACGAGACCCTCTACGCCGAGCGCTGCATCCGGGCCGGTGCACGCGGCTACGTCATGAAACAGGAGGCCGGCGACGACATCGTGAAAGCGATCCGGAAGGTCCTGAACGGTCGCATCTTCGTGAGTGAAGAAATCAACGAGCGGCTCCTCCAAAGCATGGCCGAGGGCGGCCGGGAACGCATTATGGAGTCTCCCCTGGAAGTGCTGAGCGACCGCGAGCTGGAGGTCTTTGAGCTCACCGGCAAGGGCGCCTCCACCCGCGACATTGCCGATCAACTCCATCTGTCGGTCAAGACTGTCGAGTCCTACCGGGCCCGGATCAAGAACAAGCTCAACTTCGACTCCGCCAACGAGCTCATGAAGCATGCCGTGCAGTGGGTGGAGAGTGAGGACAGCACGTAGGCGGCGGATTTCCCCATGCGTCTCTGCCTGAATCTTTGTCCCGCGCGGGGCGTGTTGGGGATCTGTGCTTCGTGATCCGTGATTTTTTGAAACTGTCGGCCTGGGCTCCACGCGGGCGGGGACCGTTCCGACGCGTTGACTTGTAGAGCCCCCTTGTTCCTCTCTTCGTTCCCTCTCACTCTCAACTCGCCCCGATGCTCGACATCGACACCATTCTCTTTCCCACGGACTTCTCTTCCGTAGCCGAAGATGCGTTCGCCCACGCTGCGCACCTCGCGCTGCAGTACGGGGCCACGATTACCGTCTTCAATGTCGTGACGCCCGACGACGGGGAGGAGGCAAATCCGATGAGCTTCCTCCCCGTGATGCCGACGGAGGAGGACATGGTGGAAAACACGCCCCCACAGCGCATGGAGGTGCAAACCGTCACGCAGGAGCGAGGCACCGTGCCGGTCGTGTACACGCAGACAGACAGCGACTCCCCCGAAACGGCCATCGTCGACCACGCCTCCGACCAGGAGGTGGACTTGGTGGTGATGGGAACCCACGGCCGGCAAGGGATGGACCGGTTGCTGAGCGGAAGCGTCGCCGAAGAAGTGGTCCGCCGCGCCCCATGCCCCGTCTTCACGCTCCTGGCCCCGGGCGACGAGCACCCCGACACCCCGATTGATCGTGTGCTCGTCCCCGTCGATCTGTCCGAGCAGTCGAGGCTCGTACTGGACCACGCCGTCGGTCTGGCCACTGCCTACGGGGCGCCCATCGACCTCCTGCATGTGGTGGAAGAGGCGGCCTTCCCCAGCGCGTATGGACTGGATCCACTCACGCCCGCGCAGCCCGACGTACAGGAGCGCGCTCGCGAAGCGCTCGACACCCTGGCGGCGGAGGTCGAAGAGTTCGACGAGCCGATCAATGCGCACGTCCTGGCCGGCTACGCCGCCCGCGACATCGTGGACTTCGCCGAAGAGCACGCCGCGGACCTCGTCGTAATGGCCACCCACGGCCGCACGGGCCTTCAGCGCTTCCTCATCGGAAGCGTGACGGAGAAGGTGGTGCGCAGCGCTCCCTGCCCCGTCTTTACCGTCAAGAGCTTCGGCAAATCGCTGGTCCCGCGGCGAGAAGACCGCGCGGACGAATAGCACAGCGAGATTTGCATTCCGCACTGCGGAGATCGCCCCCCTTCCTACGCAGTTGCTCCAGCCCCCGTAGCACAGGCCACCTGTAGATGCGAGAGCACCTTCGCGAAGAGCTCTTCGGGTAGTGCTCCGAGATCTCAAAGAAGACCCGACGCACCCCCGTTTTCACCAACGCTCCGATCTTCAGAAGCTTCGAGCGAAATGTCCAGATCTGAGTGCGCGCCCACTCGGTTCCTTGCAGTCCCCATTTCCGGAGCCGCGCGATCAGCACGCAGGCCAGGCTCGCCGGCCGCAACCGCACCCCAAAGCGCGTCTTTATCGTCGAGATCCTCGTAGCCTAAAGCCAGACCCATGATCCGCTGAGCGAGAAGCTGACTGACTTCATGCTCGCGACGCTCGGGGTCTCGGCAGTCGGCAAAGCAGCCGACCGCCTTTCCAACGAAGCTCATCTTCTCGGCGACTTCCCGAATCAGAAGCCCTCCGGTGTCGGTGGTGGTACGCCCGGCGCTGCATTTGAGCGGTTGCGTCAATTTTGTCGTGAGAGATGCGGGCTACCTCACACGTCGGTGCGCCCGTATCAGAAGGTCCTCTCTTGGAATTGAGGAGATGAGGTCCTGTCCCGTAGGCGCCTCTTTGATTTTACAGAAGCGTAGGTCTTTTCAGTCGCCTCCCTCCTCCGGCCGCGCCGCACGGTCGACGTACCAGTGGCAGTCGTCCCGGGACTGCACGTGCGTGGCGGGGAGCGCGGGGTCCCTCTGATCCAGCACGCCGCGGAGGGCCTTCCGCTTCCGCTCCCCCGAGACGAGGAAGCAGGCCCGTCGGGCGCCGTTCAGCACGGGCAAGGTGCAGGTGAGGCGAGTTGCGATGTCGTGGCGGGGCGGGGCCGTAACGACCTGCACCCATGCCTCCTTGGCCTCCGTCTGGTCCAGGGTGTCCGGGAAGATCGACGCGGTGTGGCCGTCGCCGCCCAGGCCGAGGAGGGCCGTGTCGAACGTGGCCCGTTGGTCATCGAAGTGGCGTTGAAGGGTCTCCGCGTACGCCGTGGCGTCCGCCTCGGGGCTCGTCCCCTGCGTCGGCATGGGATGCACGTTCTCTTCCGGGATGGGCACCGCGTCGATGAGGGTGTGCCGGGCGAGGCGGACGTTGCTCTTGGGGTGGTCGTGGGGCACGTACCGCTCGTCGCCCCAGA
>JBDGQN010000245.1:0-75 GCA_042219055.1 Salinibacter sp.
TATGCGAATCAGGGGTTGAGCTTTAACGGCAAGGGTTTGTTGGTCGCGTCCCGAAAAATCCCGAATTCAAGCGCG
>JBDGQN010000245.1:85-10177 GCA_042219055.1 Salinibacter sp.
AAGGGATTTTTCGGGACGCTGAAGGTCCGAGTCTTCAACCCCTGATTGACATCTCATCGTCCGCATGTGATGAGCCCCGTAGCTCGTAGGATAAAGGCCCGTCACGAGCGAGGAACGGTTCGGGGCACAGGCTCCGTTGAGGGCGAAGGCGTTCGTGTACCGTCGTCCCTCCGCCGCAAGGCGGTCGATGTGCGGCGTACGTGCCACCGCATTCCCGTAGGCTCCCAGATGAAACGGGCTGAGGTCCTCGGCGATGATCCACACAATGTTGGGCCGTTCCGAATTCCCCCCTCCATCCTGCTGCGCCCATGTTCGCTTGGCCCCCAACACGAGGAGGAGCCCGACCGCGAACCCTAAGATCCACCGCTTTGAGGTCATCATCGTGGAGATAGATATCTTAACCGATAAAAACGATAGACCTGCACCCAGTGAGGCCCGGCAAGCTCTGTTCTCTTTCGGGCATGCTCGTCAGAAACTCGCGCCGATCCATGGCATGCATCGACGGCCGGGAGAGGCTCGCTTCTTACCTTATTCCTCCCAGGTATCGTCCCCGTATTGCTCCTGGAGTTCAAAAAGCTGGTCTTTCAATCGCTGTTGTACGTCGGCGTAGTCGTCTTCGCCGTAGACATTATTCAGCTGTTCCGGGTCCTCCTCCAGGTCAAAGAGCTCCCATTCTCCTTGATTAGGGTAATGTGCGAGCGTGAACTGGTCAGTGCGGATGCCATAATGCTGCGCGACACTGTGGACGGCGGACTGGCCCTCGTAGTACTGGTAGTAGACGCCGTCGCGCCACGTCCCGGGGTCTTCCCCTTTGAGGAGCGGCACCAGGGATCGCCCCTGCATCTGGTCCGGAACCTCTGCCCCAGCCAGGTCCAGCACGGTCGGGGCAATGTCTATATTTTGCACGAGACGCTCGCTCACCGACCCCGGCTCGATGCCCTCCGGCCAGTGGACAATGAAGGGTTGACGCAGCGATTCCTCGTAGATCCACCGCTTGTCGAACCATCCGTTCTCTCCCAGAAAGAAGCCCTGATCCCCGGCGTAAATCACGACCGTATTGTCCAGGAGATTTTCTCGCTTAAGGTAGTCCATCACGCGACCCACGCCGTCGTCAACGCCCCGAACCGTGCGCAGGTAGTCTTTGACGTAGCGCTGATACCGCCACCGTAGCAATTCCTTCTCCGACATCTGGTCATACTGCTCGTAGAGCTCTTGATTTTCCTCCGCGTACGCCTCCTTAATTCGATCGAGCTGCTCATCTGTAAGATCGTTGACCTCGATCAGCTGCTCCCAGCCGTCCGTCGGTTCCCCTGTTTCCGGATGCTTGGGGACCTTCAGGTCCCAGCCCCAGCTCATCGTGGTTGCAATCTCCATATCCTGGTTGCGAGCGGGACTGGACAGCCCTGAATAGTCGTAGAAAAGCGACGGGGGTTCGGGAAGGTCTTCGTCCCGGTAGTCCGAGAGATGATCGGGCCCTGGGACCCAGTTTCGGTGGGGCGCCTTGTGATTGTAGATCATCATGAATGGCTGATCCTCGGTGCGGCCGGATCGTAGCCATTGTAGGGCGCTTTCTGTAATGACCTCACTGGTGTGGCCCTCGCGGTCCACATCCCCGTTGGGTGTTCGCATCGTTGGGTTGTAATATGGGCCCTGACCGTGGAGCACCTCGTAATAGTCAAATCCTCGGGGCTCGGTCTTAAGGTGCCACTTGCCAATCATGGCCGTCTGGTAGCCCGCGTCCTGGAGCATGGGAGGAAATATCTCGAGCCCCGGCGGGAGAGAGTCTGCATTCGTCGTGGCCCCACTGACGTGGCTGTGAACTCCACTTAGCATGGTCGCTCGGGAGGGAACGCAGATGGAGTTGCCGACGAAGGCATTGTCGAACCGCATTCCCTCCTCGGCCAGCCGATCGATGTTCGGGGTCGGCGTGTGATCCAGCTGAAGGCCGTAGTCGAGCGCCTCCCGGTACGCCCCAATGGCCTGCGCCGTATGATCGTCCGAGTACATGACGATTACGTTCGGCTTTTCTGGACTCTCCTCCTCCGCTCCCGACTCACACCCCCAGGCCACGGTGGCAAAAAGTGCTAGCAGAATGACGAAGACCAGACGACGAAGGAACGTCATTGGATGTGCAGTTTAGTGCAGAGATACCAGCGATCGACGGTGCTTTCAAGATTGAGCGTGGGGGATTTTTGCAGTGGTTGGCTCCTTGGAGACCTCACTCCGAGAGTCCCCATTCGGGCTTTGCTCCAGGCTGACGCACCTCATACAGCCGACCTGCTCTCCCACGGACCTGGGTTTTTTCTCCCCCCGGCCACCGCACCCGGATTCGCACCGAGTCGGCGGCGCCCACCGCGAAAGACATCGTTCCCCCGCTATCTGAGAGGTACTCTCCCCCCGCGATGACCGACTTTTCCTGCGCCGGCACCGCTCCCCCCTGCGGCTCCACCCGAACCTTCGCCCCGACCGCTCCCGTGTTCGGGGCCCGTCCCGCCAATCGCACCGCAACCCGCGGATCGGAAGCCTCGTTGCGGTAGATCCCGACGGATTGATTGAGCCGGTTGATGACGACATCCAGGTCCCCGTCCCGGTCGAAGTCGCCGGTCGCCAGGCCGTGCCCCACGTCGGGGCTTGCGCCCAGTCCCCATCCGTCGTTCATGCGAGTAAACGTGCCGTCTCCCTCGTTCCGGAACGCGGCGTTCTTGAGATCGAGGCGTGGATACTTAAACAAGGTGCGCCGGACCTCTTCCATGGTGTTGGCCTGCTGGATCAATCGATTGACTTTCGTTTGGGCGTCTGCGTTCTGCATGTCGAACGGCAGCCCGTTACTTAACAGTAGGTCCCCGAAGCCGTCCAGGTTGACGTCGACGAAGGTCGAGGCCCACGTCCACCCCGACGCTTCCACGCCCGCCGGTCGCCCCACTTCCAAAAACGTGGCGTCCCCACGATTCATCTGCAACGTGTTTCGGGTCTGCTGTCTTCGCTCACGCGGCGTGCCAACCTGTCGCGGAACGTGAGCCCGGTTCCCGACCTGCTGCTGCCTCCGCTCATAGCCGACCCCGAGCATATCGGCCAGGAAAAAGTCCACGTCCCCATCCCGCTCCAGATCCGTCGTCGCAATCGACATGGTCGAGTGGCTCGTGGTACGAATGGTTTCCGCGGGCATCTCACGAAACCGTCCCGTCCCGTCAGAACCTCGATAGAACCAATCAGGACTCCGAAAATCATTGCACACAAAAAGGTCCGGCGTCCCGTCTCCCGTCAAATCCTCCAAACGAGCCACCAACCCCCATCCTTTGGGAGCCTCAGACAAACGCTCCCCGGAGGACGTCCGAAAAACATCCGTCCAGGACTGCTCCTCGAACTGACCATTGCCGTCATTGAAATACACCCGATCCGCCTCCCCCTGCTCGAAATAAAAGATCTGGTCGTCAATAGCGCGCACCACGTACTCTCCCTCAAACTTCGGCTTCACTTTGTATTTGTTGGGGCCTACGTTCTGAACAATGTTTTCCATCCCAAGCTCACTGGGCGGCAACGAGTCTCGCATGGTCCGAACCTTATAGTTGGCGACGTAAAGGTCCAGTGCGCGATCCCCATTCATGTCGGCGAGAGCCATCGTCGTCGACCCTCGGCCCGCATGCAGGCCTGAATTCTCAACCCGCTGAAAAAGCTTCTCGTCTCCCTGGTTCTCGTACAGTACGTTCGGTCCCCCAAACGTCGTGACCACCAAATCGAGCAGCCCGTTGCCTGTGACGTCTGCCAACGCCGCGCCCGTCGAATATTCGCCCCGCAGTTCCGCCCCCCCTGCCTCCGGGACCCGATCGAACTGTATCCCCGATCCGGCAGTCCCCCGATTCAGATACAGGGCATTGGGTCCGCCCAAGTGAGCGAGGTACAGATCCGGCCATCCGTCACCGTTTACGTCGCCAACTGCCGCCCCCGACCCATTGAACAGATGCTCATTTCGAGCCATGGCCCCCTTGGCGATTGAATTCACAAATCTCACGCCCGTATCGACCGAATCGAGCCGCTGAAATCCAGGGCCCTCAGTCCCCGTCCCATTCGGGGAGGGAAGCTCGGTCCAGCGGTGGGTTTCAGCCGTGTGCCACCGGCCCCCGGACTCATCCGAAGATCCGCAGCCCCCGAGGAGAAGAAGCCCTACAAGAAGAACTCCTCCGCCGACCCATCCCAAAAATCCAGTGTCCCCCAAATAGCGTGCGAACATATGCAAAGGGCGGTTTTGCACCAAACGGACGTTACTCCTCGGAGCGGGAAATCGTAATGGACTGAACGCTGCCCTCCACAGACCGCTCCGTCTCTGTGCCATCCGGCCACTGTACCCGCACCGACTCGACCGAATGTGCCCCGTGCCCCAGAACTGGGGTCCGGGAATGCTGCGACCAGTAGCTCGAGCCGGCTGTCAATGGGGTCGCCGGCCCCCGAGTGCCATCAGCGTATTGCAGGTGGATGACGGCCCCGATCCCTCGTCGATTCTTCGGCGGGCCCTCCAAACGAACCCGAAGTCCGGGCTCCGCACCGACGTTGCGGAAAAGCTTAGTCTCGGCCCCATTCTGGGTCACGAGCACGTCGATTCGGCCATCCGCGTTCACATCTGCGAGAGGCGCCGACCGCTGCTCTCCGTACACGAGAAGACCGGACTCGTGTCCTTTTACGGGCGTGAAGTGCCCGGTCCCGTCCCCTCGCAGCCAAAGCGCCCGGCCCCCGTCCTGACGCGACGTTTTCACGTGTGTGGCGAAAAAATTCTGACTGAGGAGAAGGTCCTGATGCCCGTCCCCGTCGAGGTCAGACACGCTCGGGGCAAACCCAGCGGAATACTGGCTCCACTTGGGCAGCGCGTGGCCGTCAAATGTCACGCCCCCTCCCTGGCTCTGATTGAGAAAAACCATGTGCGAAAGGGTATTGATCGACTTCATGAACGCGGCCTCGAAGCGGCGTTGCCCTATAATTTCCTGTAGCGACATCTGGGAGAATTGCTCAAAGGACTTGATCTTCCCTCGCAGGTACTCCAAGGTCCCACTCATCTGCGAAAAGCCCTTGAACGGCACATATTCGTCGCGCTCAAGATGATAGTGGGCCTCAAGGACGTCAATAATTCCGTTTCGATCGAAATCGGAGTAATAGACGCGCAGCGGATGTTTTAATTGGAGGGATCCTACGCTATTGGCACCGCCCGGCGGCCATACGTACTTGTTGTTCCATCCCCAGTTGGCCGCAACCACGTCCAATCGGCCGTCGCCGTTGAAATCCCCCACGTCAATCCCTCGCCAGAACCCCGCGTACTTCGAAAAGCCTGCCCGCTTGGTCTGCTCGACAAACTGGCCTCCTCCCTGGTTTTCAAAGTAGTGCACTGGCCCCCACTCCGACGTGCAGAGCAAATCCGGGGTCCCGTCTCCTCCCAGATCCGCAAAGACCGCCCCTGTGATCAGACCCAGATTCGAAAAGACATGGGTATTGGACGGGTCCTGCCGGAATCCGTCCCCGGCATTGAAGAAGAGCTTCGACGCTGTAAACGCGGGATACTTCCCCGGTCGGTGACGCCCTCCAGCAAACAAATCAAGATCGCCATCGCCGTCCACGTCGGCCAGGGCCAAGGGCCCAACCGCTCCGTCTCCAAAGCGCAGCCGATTCCGTAAACGAAGCCCAGTGGCGTCCGCCTCAAAAACCAGAATGCGGGAGGGGGCCGGCTCTGCGTCGGGCTTTCGTTCATAGTTGGCCCGCCCGACGAGAACCGTCGCTCCGTCGTCCCCCGGAATCGTCACGATGCCCGTCAAGTCCCAGTTATACATACGCTCAAGGTCGCCTCCGCGTACTCTCTGAAACCCTCCCGATCCGTCGTTGCGGTAATAGGCCAATCGACCGCCCCGCCCCGCCCCAACGAGGAGATCCTCCGCTCCGTCGCCGTCGTGGTCTGCCCAGGCGGCGCCCGGCCCCTGCTGGCTCAACCGCCGCGTAAGAAGGGGCTGGCGACGAAAGTCTTGATACCTCGTCTCCGGATGGGTATGACCGAGGCGACTGCTAACGTCCTCGAACAGTCGAGACGTATCCGACAACGGAGGGAGAACGGATTCCCCCAGAGCCCCCTCAGAATTGCGCCGAACTCCCGGAGCGCCGTCCTCTCCTACACTCCCAGAAGGACCCCCCCGAAAAGCGACGGTGCCCCCTCCGCCCACTAGGAAAAGCCCCGTCAACAGAAGAAGGACCCAGTACGACCGACGAAGACCGCCGAGGCGATGCGTCCCTTTGTTGTCGGGGCGGGTGGGAGGCGAGAAGAGCACCGGACGGAAAAATCGAGGTGGGGAGACATCGATCTTCAGCGCATAAAGTTTCCGGCTGAATCATAAAAGATCAATAGTGAACCGCTTCAAAAAGCACAGCCGCCCACATTGTTAAGATGGAATTAACAGATCGGCGGTTTGGCTTTTCGCGTAGAATGACTCACCCATATTCCTGTTTGTTGTCTACTGAGGACTGAAATTTGGAGATCGCAGGAAGACTAAGAGCATTCCGCCGGCGTTGAAGCGTTACAATGAATTTCGATTCCCTCTGTATCGTTTCCCTCCTCCATGGGTCTTTCCACCGAGCACCAGCGGTGGGTCCGGGGGGCGACAGCGTGGCCTTCGGAAAGCGCGACGTGAGCCGCTCGACCGCTACTGGATCACCCACAAGGAGATTGTGAGCGGCGGGACACTCACGCTGGAGGTCGGCCCGGAGCCGAATAAGGGATGAGGGGTCAGTCTTCTTCCTCCTCGGCCACACCCCAGAGCGATTCCATCGAATCTGCTCCCTACCACCCAGGACGGGTGGAGACCTCGGGTGGGCATTGTTGGAGAGATGGGGAAAGGTGGCCTCCGTCGTGTCGGCGCTCCCCTTCGCCCCGTCAAACTCGGAGCAACATCAGGGGCGAACCGTGCGCTGATTGCCGTCGGCCTCATGGATGACCGTCTTCTCCACCTCAGGCGGGACGTAGAGAACGCGCGACGATTGCGAGAGGTAGCTCGATCCCCGGTAGAATTCCACCTTCCGGGTCTCCCCATCTCCGTAGGAGAGGTGCGCGTACCGGTCTCGGGCGTGGAGGGAGACCGCACGAGCGGTCCGGCCCCTCGTCGAAAAGGCCCTGAACGGCCCGTCGTTCTGGGCCGCTAGAACGAGGGCGTTGCCCTCCCCGGTGCCCACTTCCGCAAGTCCTTTGGCGTCCCCGTCGACGAAGAACCCACTCGTCGAATAGGACTCGTATCGGAAGTGCCCCGTGCCGTCGCCCCGGAGGTAGGCCCCAATGAACGCGTCGGCACGTCCGTTCTCCTCCTCGGGAGCATACCAGTTGCCCACCATGAGGAGGTCCAGCGCGCCGTCGCCGTCGTAGTCCCCGCTCATGATTCCGAAGACCGGAGCGGTCTGGGTCCGCATCGGCAGAGAGCGGACCTCAAACGTGTGGCCGTCGGTGTTCTCCAGGTAGCTCGTTTCGAAGCGCACCGCCTCTCGAACGTAGGCTTCTTTTTGTTCGGAAGGGGGCAGTACTTCGTCGATGGTCGCCTTTCCGTACTCGCGGTACGTCGGAAATCGGCTCTTCATTTCCGGGATCTGCTCGACGAACTCACCGCGACTGTGGGCCGGGACCTCCGTTCCGTCGACGTAGCGGGTGAGAATGGGGTCGAGATCCCCATTTTTGTCAATGTCTTTTGCGTAGACGCGAACGGGGGTGGAGGAAGCGGTCTCGTACTTCGTGTTGAGCCCCAGATTGCCCGCCACGTAGTCCATGTCCCCGTCTCGATCAAAGTCGCCTGCGGCAAGGCTATTCCACCATCCCGTGGTGCCCTCTAGGCCGACCGCCGAGGTCACTTCTGTGAAGCGGGTATCGCTGTGTCTGAAGAGTGTAATGGGCATCCATTCCCCAGCCAGGAGGAGGTCGACCTGTCCGTCGTTGTTGTAATCCGTCCAGAGGGCGTCGGAGACCAGGCCGACGTTTGCGAGGTCGGGGGCCACGTCCGTCGTGACGTCGACAAACTGCACCTGATTCTTGTCCGAGTCGTTGCGCAGAAGGTAACTCCGAGGGGGCATCGGATAGTCGCCCGGGCGGACGCGCCCCCCAACGAAGAGGTCCAGATCCCCGTCGCGGTCGTAGTCGGCCGCCGTCACGACCGATCCACTCGCCGACATCTCGGGGAGGGCGCCGGACGGGGCCCGTCGAAAACGGCCCTGTCCATCGTTGAGATAGAGGCGATCCTGGTACGCGGAAGAGGATGCGGGGCCGGCGTCCCCTCCCGACACCACGTACAGGTCCTGATCCCCGTCGCCGTCGGCGTCGAAGAAGAGGGCGCCCATGTCTTCGAAGGAAGGGTCCATCGAGAGGGAGCGCCTCGTGAACTGTCCGGGGGCGGCCTGGAGTAACAAGGCGGGGGCGTCTCCTCGGTCCGCCCCGACGAAGACGTCGTCGCGTCCGTCTCCGTTCACGTCCCCCACGGCGACGCCCGGTTCGTTCTTCGTAAAGACGTGGGGGAGTAGCGGATTCTGAGAGCGCCTCTGTGAGGGTCGTTCGGTGTGCGCGTAGTCCAGGCCGCGCTCTGCGGCCACTGCGTCAAAAAGCGGGGACGAGGTATGGGCCGGGCCGGAGTTCTGGGAGGACTCCTCGCCCGGAGGCGGGGACGCGTCTTCGTAGTGAAGGGGGAGGACCTGACCGGCGTCGATGTCGGTGAGAAGCTGGCGGCTGTCGTCGGGCCAGATCACTTCCAGCGAATCGGCTGTGGAGTCGGCGCCGAGCCCGAAGTGGATCCGCTGCCCCACGGTCGACTGGTAGCCCCGATACGTCGAGTGGTGGTGGTACTGCGTGGTGCCGTCGTCGTAGAGCGTGAGCCTGGTCCCGAACCCGGCGCGGTTGCCGTCCGGGCCGTACAGGCGGACCTGGAGCGCGTGGCTGCTGTCGCGCTTGCTCGCCTGATTCTCCAAAACGGTGGCCTCCTCGTTGAGATTGTTCGTCACCAGGTCCAGGTCACCATCCCGATCCAGGTCGGCGAAGGCCGCGCCGTTGGAGATGCCCGAGCGGCGCGTCGCCCAGGCGCCGGTTCGATCGGTGAAGTGGAGGCTCTGCTCTGATCCGCGGCCCGGGTGCCCGTCGTTCTCGAAAAAGCGATTGGGCAGGTGAATGCTGGGAAGGTCCTCGGTGGCCTCCAGGAACGCCTTTTCCCTTGTTTTCCGATCCCCTCCGTAGGGAACCATCTTCTGCCGTCCAGAAAGAATGTCGAGATTCGTCACGTCTTTGCCGTATCCATTGGAGACGAAAAGATCCCGGTCGCCGTCGTTGTCGAAGTCCGCCAAAAGCGGAGCCCAGCTCCACCCTGTGGCGTCCACGCCGGCGAGCTGAGCAATTTCGCTGAAGGTGAGGTGGCCTGCGGGGCTTACGCCATTGTTGAGCTGGAGCGTGTTGCGGTCGTACTGGGGAGCATATCCGAACCGACGAGCCCGTGCGGGAGAACTGTACTGGGGAGACGTGGGGACCAATCGCAAACGAGGATTGCGCCACGGAAGCATGTCGAGCACCATAATGTCGGTCCGCGCGTCGTTGTTTACGTCCGCAAGGTCGGCCCCCATCGCGCTATATGATTGATGCTTCAGATAACGATCGATGCGGTTGGTGAAGGTCCCATCCCCATTGTTGACGTAGAACAGGTCGTTGCTGGCGAAGTCGTTGGCCACGTAGATGTCGGGCCAGCCATCCTTATTGATGTCGGTGATGCCGACCCCAAGCCCATAGCCCTCGATCTGGATGCCCGCCTCCGCGGACACGTCGGTAAACGAGCCGTCGCCCTCGTTGCGATACAGGTGATCGGTGTTGGCGGCCTCCCCCTCGGTCCGCTTGGGAAGAAGTCGGGTGTATCGCTGCTCTTCCATCGCGGCATTAAGGACATACAGGTCGAGATCCCCGTCTTGATCGTAGTCGAAGAAGGCGGCGTGGGTCGTGTATCCGGAATCGGCGATTCCGTATTTCTGGGCCTTCTCTTCGAACGTGGGAACGCTGTCCGCCCCGAGGCCCTGGTTGACGTAGTAGTACGCCCCGCCCGAGCGTGGCATCGCCGT
>JBDGQN010000246.1:0-6522 GCA_042219055.1 Salinibacter sp.
GCAATGAGCGTTCGGCTTCCAAAGTATCTCCACCGCGAGATCAAAAAGCTTGCGAAGGAGGAGGGGATTTCGATGAATCAGTTCATTGCCACCGCTGCTGCGGAGAAGGTCTCGTCGCTCAAGACGGTAGAGTATCTTGAGAAGCGCGCAGAGCGGGGGAGCCGAGAAAAGTTTGAGCGCGTGTTATCGAAGGTTTCCGACGTGGAGCCGGAGGATCAAGACAAGTTGTAAGTAATTGCAGTCCAATAGCTTAGGCTGTATAACTATCGCTACAGCTGAAAATGGGCTGGAGCTGTTTTCGAGCGCGTCCCGTCAAGCGGGGTCGACTTCGCAGATCCAGAGTGACGACACCCGCGAATGGGAACTTCGCTTGGCGAAGTCGTTTTTTCGGGTGAGATTCTGTCGGGCCTTTTCGCGCCCATTTCAGCTGAGCTCGCCCCGTTCTCCAGATGCCTCGTGGAAACGAGCCGTCCTTCAGTCCCGCACGACGGCCCGTGCGCCCCGAATGCCGGAAGCGATCAGATACGCACCGTAGAGGAGGAGTCCGACGGTGGCGGCGTCGCCGAGCGCGTCGGGGGCGAGCGACGGATGCAGCGCCGCGTGCAGCTCGCGCGGCGGGGCCAGCCAATCCTGGCAGAGCGCCCGTCCGGTCCCCGCCACGCAGCGGAGCGTGGGCAGCGTGAGCGGCAGGCTCGCGACGCAGAAGATTGTAGCGACACTGCGCCAGCGCCGAAACCAGTCGGCCACGACATGCGACTCCAGGGGTGCCTCTTTCGCCACGAACAACGCGTCGCCGTACCGGAGCGCGAGCGGGATGAGCACCAGGGCCGCGTTGCCCGCGACGAACGCCGCCGGGCGACCGTCCATCATCAGGTAGACCGTGACCATGAGGAGTGACGAGGCCCGCCAGTAGGCCAGCAGACGCTCCCGCACGATGGGCCGCCGCACCGACGCTGCGAGCAGCATCAAGGGCGCCGCAACCAGCAGCAGCGTGGCCAGAACGAAATCGATGCGGATGAGGAGCGAGAGCATGGAACGAGGGGGAACCGACCTGGACAGGGACCAAACCGAGTGCTCAAGCGGGAGTCCCAAGAGAAGTAGCGTCTCCCTCTGCCGGCGTTCCTCTCCGTGCCCCTACGTCGCCTCCTCCACCCGAAACGACGGCAGGTGCAGCTCCCACCGAAGCGCAGCCCCCCGCACGACCACCACACCGGCAATCGTGAGGGCCGCCGCCGTGGCCTCCGGCACCGCAAGGGCCCGAAGGCCCAGGTAAAGCCCACCTCCGGTCAGTGCCGCCGTCGCGTAAATCTCCTCCCGAAGAATGAGCGGCGTCTCGTCGCAGAGCACGTCCCGTACCATGCCGCCCACTGTAGCAGTCACGGCGCTCATAATCACGACGATGGCCGGCGGGGTCCCCACGTCGAGCGCCACCCGGGCCCCGACGACCGAAAACACCGCGAGCCCGAACGCATCCGCCACCTCCAGCGCCTGCCGGGGCGGCCGAAAGACGGAGGTATAGGCAAACGTGAGGCCGCCCGCCCCCGCGACGACCGCGAGGTAGCGCAGGTCCCGGACCCAAAAGACCGGGTGGCGGTCCAGAATCAGATCGCGCACGGTCCCGCCCCCGATGGCCGTGACCGCCGCAATCACCAGTGCACCGAACAGGTCCATGCGCCGCTGCCCCGCCGCCAGCGCGCCCGACACGGCAAAGACCGCCGTACCGAATAGATCCAACACGTACAGCACAATGCCGGGCGACAGGGCCATCGACTGCATCAGGGACGTAGAAGAGAGACTGAAAGCACGGACGCTGTTACCTCGCTGCGCGCACGCGGCGCGCCGTTCGGCTTCGCCACAGTACGCGAAGCAGGACCCCCAGCATGCCTACCAGAAGTCCGACGAGGCCGAGGAAGGCCACCTCCCATCCGAAGAAGTCCGCCATGAAGCCGACGACCACACTGCCGCTAGCCCCCAGCACCATGTAGACGGTCCGCACGAGCCCAAAGCCTGCGCTGCGCTCGTGCTCGTCGAGGTGATCCATAAACTTCGGCATGAGGGCGGCGCCCCAGCCCATCGAGAATCCCGACAGGCCCACCGCTACGACTGCCATCTCCATCCCCGTTCCAACGACCAGGAGCCCGTACCCCACGATGCCGACCCCGATGGCGAGGCTGGCGGCCGCGTCCCGTCCGATGCGGTCCGAGAGCGCCCCGAGGCCGGGCTGGGTGATGCCCTGTACGAGGAAGTACGCCGAGAAGAGCGTGCCCGCGGTGGCCGCCGAGTAGCCGTGATGTGCCACAAAAAACGTGGGCAGAAACGACGCGGTGGCCTGCCACACGAACATGCCGACGGCGGAGAGGCCGACGGTGCGGGCAATGGGCGGGCGGCGAAGAAGCTCCACGAGGGGCCCCAGTTTGAACCGGCTCCATACCGACTGGTCGGGGCGAACCGGCGGCCGCGGCCGCACGACGTAGACCACGAGAAGCACGACTGGAACGGCGAAGGCCGTTCCCAGGGCCAAAGCCCACCGCCACCCCATCCACGCGCCTACGGCTCCCGCGGCCACCGGTACCAGGACGCCCGCCACGGGGGCACCCGCGGTGTGGATGCCAATGGCGGTCCCGATCTGATCCGTGGTGCGCGTGAGGAGCGACGTGGCAACGCTGTAGTGCAGACCGGCCACGACGCCCAGCGCGGCGGTCCCGATCAGAAACACCGGATAGGACGGAGCAAGCGCCAGGAGGGCACTCGCGACCGCCGTCCCCCCCACCGCCACGAGGATGATGCGCCGTTCGCCGTAGCGGTCGGCCAGCAGGCCGCTGGGGAATTGCGAGAGGGCGTACCCCAGCCACATGCCCGTGAGGGCGAGTCCGATGGCCCCGTTGGGCACGGCAAATGTATCGCTGATGGAGGGCACGACCGGACTGATGACGAGTCGGGCGGCCATGGTGGCAAAAAAGGCCAGGGTGCACGCCCCGAGGACGGCGCCCTGACGGGACCAGAGGGTCACGAGAAAGCAGGGATTGTGGGGGAAAAGTATGCGCAGAGACCGGTGCGCCCGAGGCTCTGTCCGGCAATCACGTCCGTGTCGTTCATACGCACCGATCAGAAACTCACGGGAACCGCGAACGTCCCGACATCCGTGTTACCCGTGTGTAATCCCGGGTTTTTGTCTCCTTTCCGTCCGCAGGAAGTGATAGCGGCACGTCCGGACGGCCGTTTCATGGAGTTTTTCGCTCGGATCGATCGATTCCATCGATCGGTTACATGCGGGACACGCTGCCGAAAGCCCTTCCGCGTGCACGTCGATCCGAATCGGACACTCTCCGCCCCTCATGGAGCTCCGCCACCTCCGCTATTTTACCGCCCTCGCCGACGAGTTGCACTTTGGCCGGGCGGCGGACGCGGTGTTTGTCGCCCAGTCCACCCTCAGCCAGCAGATCAAGGCATTCGAAGACGAGATTGGCGTTCGCCTCTTCGAACGGTCGTCCGGCGGCGTGGAGCTGACCGAGGCGGGACGAACCTTTCTGCCGTACGCCAAGCGCGTGCTTCGGGAGGCGCGGCGGGCCGAGTCGGTGGCGCGGGCGGCGCGGGAGGGGCTGGCGGGGCTCCTCACGATCACGTACGAGGGGACCGCGATGCGGAGCGGGCTGCCCGCCATCATCAAGGCGTTTCAGCGCCAGCGTCCGCACGGCGAACTTGATCTTGTAGAGGAGACGACCCGCGAGCAGGTGGCGGATCTTCGCGAGGAGGAGACGGACGTCGGATTCCTCTTCCTGCCCATCAACGAGCGCGGCCTGCGGGTCCATACGCTTTTTGCGGCGCCCATGGTGGCCGTCCTGCCGGTGGACCATCCCCTGGCCGACCGCGACACGGTGCCGCTCCACGAGCTCGAGGGCGAGCCGCACGTGATCTGGGCCCGAAGCGGCGCCCCGCGCATCCACGACACGTACGTGCGGGCCTGTCACGAAGCGGGGTTCACGCCGCGGATTATTCAGGAGATCGAGCGGGGCGAGAGCTTCCTGGGCCTCGTGGAGGCAGGGCTGGGCGTGTCCATCGCCCACGCCTCGAACGTGCAAATCCAGCGTCCCGGCGTGCGCTACGCTGAGATCGTGGAGCCGACCGTGCCCCTCACGCTCGGCCTCGCCCATCGGCACGACGACGACTCGCCGCTGCTGGACCGCTTCCTGGAGACAGTCAAGGAGGAACAGGAGGCGTTTCAGCAAGATCCGCTCTGATCCCGAGTCTGCCTCCACGAGACGACCTGTGGGAGAGCCCTGCGCCCTCAATCGGTCTCTTCGGGGTCGAAGCCCTCTCTCGATTCGGCGTAGTGAGTATTCATTCGGGCAAGATGCCGTTGATACCGCCACTTTCAGCGGACTCCGGGAGATTCGCCCCAGGAGCACTCGGGGTCGAGCCCATCGCGCAGATGCACCCCCGGAAACAGGCCCTCACGACAGCTCCTCCCGCGCCGTCTTGCGCAGTGCCCCGACGCGGCCTTCGAGCCGGGCCGCCACGTGACGGGTCGTGTCGGTCGGGTCATCGAGCGCCTCCTCATCCAGGCTCAATCCTGGGTCGAGGCCTTCCCCATACCAAATGCAGGAGTTTTGTGTGCACTTTTCCCATCGAATTCGCCCGTCTTCGGTAGCGCCATTGGACTCCGACGGCGCTACAGGGAATGAGACTCGGTCAACTGAACGGCCTCGACATTCGGGCTTTTGCACATTGATACTTGGCAGTTGGTATCACCCGGCTGGAGGCGCACGGCGCCCAGCTCCGCGTGGGGCTCCTTAGTGCGTTCATCACCGCCGGGACGACTTCCAACAGGGACACGCCGGGCGGGCCGTTGGCGGCAGTATCGGGGTCGTGAAAGTCGGACAGGATAGAAACGGTGGTGGCACATTCAGGAAGCACCGAGCGGCTGACTTTGACGCCGTACCGCAACGTAACAATGCCTGCGCCGAATACGCTACGAAGAGGGCACTTTTCGCACTCAGACGGGTACAAACCTCCGCCTACAGGCCTCCCGGTTTACACGGGGCTCCATGCATCACCGGTGCGAGGCGAATGAGCCCCCGAGCCTTCGTTACGGAAGCGCTACGAAACATCTCGCACACCGAACGACAATACGGCGTAGTATCCGCTCGCATCCCGGAGCCTTTACTGGAGGCCTCACGGAGGGGCGGTTTTCCGTCCCGCATGCGGATTCTTCTGTTCCTCCAACTCGTACCGACAGTGTTCATGCACGGTGCCGGTTCCCCCGTCGCCTCTCCCCCGCCGAAGCGCGTGGCGCTGTTCGCCGGCGCATACAACCACATTGCGGATGGCGTCGCCCTCACGCTCAACCACCTGGTCGATTACCTCGAAGGCCAGGACATCCCTGCCCGCGTGTTTGCCCCCACGGGCGACGACCCGGCCCTCGACCACGCCGGCACCCTCATTCCAGTCCCCTCCATCCCATTCCCGGGCCGCTCCGAGTATCGGTGCTCGCTGGGCCTCACGTCGTCGGTCCGAAAAGAACTCGAAGCCTTTCAGCCGACCCTCCTCCAGATCTCAACCCCCGATCTGCTCGGCCTGCAGGCCCTGCACTTCGGCCAATCTGCCGACATCCCGGTCGCGGGCACCTACCACACGCACTTTGCCTCGTACCTGAAGTATTACCACCTGGACTTTCTGGAGCCGGTGGTCTGGCGGTACCTGCGTCACTTCTACCGGCAGTGCGACCACGTGTACGTGCCGACTACGACCATGATGAAGGTCCTTCGGGCTCGTGGTATCGAAGACGGGCTCCGGCTCTGGCAGCGCGGCATCGATGTGGACCGGTACAACCCGGACCACCGGTCCTCGTCGTGGCGAGCGGAGCACGGCATCGACGAGGAGGAGGTCGTCGTGGCCTTCGTCAGTCGTCTCGTCTGGGAGAAAGGGCTCGACACCTACGCCGAGGTCATCGAGCGCCTGGAGCAGGACAATGTGCCTCATCGGAGCCTCATCGTGGGCGACGGCCCGGCCCGCGAGGAGTTGGAGACTCGTCTCCCGAACACGACGTTCACCGGCTTCCTGCGCGGGACGGCCCTCTCCCAAGCCTACGCCTCGGCCGACGTGTTTCTCTTCCCCAGCGACACGGAAACGTTCGGCAAGGTCACCCTCGAAGCAATGGCCTCGGGGCTCCCCACCGTCTGTGCCGATGCGGCCGGAAGCCGGGATCTGGTGGAGGAGGGCACCACGGGCTTCCTCTGCCCCCCGGACGACCCCAGCACGTTTACCGACCGCGTACGCCGTCTCGTGCTCGACGAGACGCAGCGGCGTGAGATGGGTACGGCGGCCTACGAGCGGGCCCAGAAGTTCGCCCGCGATCGAATCCACGCCCGGCTCGTGGAGCACTACGACGAACTCCTGCAGCCCGCGGACGTGCCGGACCCGAACGGTCGCTCCTCCCCTTCGTCCGTCCCCAACGCCCCGGAGAGCTAATACCAAATGCGACGATCCACTGTGCATGTTCTCATCCCAAAAACGAACAAAGGG
>JBDGQN010000247.1:0-6595 GCA_042219055.1 Salinibacter sp.
ACATTAAAGCCCAGGCCGGACGTGAGGGGCGATCAATGAAAGCCATTTTCCTCGACGCGATGGAAATGTATCTCTCCAATCGTGGAGCCTAACGTCTCTCGGGTAGGAAAACAAAGTGAGTAATTGAGTTGAGTAAATGAGTAAATATGGATCTTGTGCTCGATGTTGCGCTTCACCGATAAGAATCATCTGGTGCTGCTCCCATGCCTGTACGCCCGTAGCAAGACCCTGGTAACACTGCTGTGGTAACGGGGCCGGTAGGTGAAATGCTTAACTGTACCGTGGCCGCAGTGACTCGCCGACATCAAGACGCTTCGGACCTGAAAAGCGTGAGGTCGAGCAAGAGGAGTCGCAGCTGAGCGCCTACGTCCCGGAGAGCATCCACAAACGGCTCCGCGTCAAGAGCGCGGAGACTGGACGGCCGATGAAGGAGCTGACGGCCGAGGCACTGGATGAATTCCTCTGACCGAACCCGTCCGCACCGTACCCCGTTTCACTGGTGCTTCGAATAGACACGCTGATCCTATGCCCACAACCACAACTACGCCAGCGAAGGAGCACCAGGAGCGGTGGCAGGAAATCGTACGCGACCCATCGCTTCAGGACCTCCCCTACAAAGTCGAGACCAACCACAGAGGCCAGATCGTCTTGAGTCCACCGAAAGCCGCGCACTCCGACCTACAGGGACGCATTCTTGACACGCTGCGAGAGGTCGTTCCACAGGGGCGAGGACTTCCCGAGTTCCCGATTGCGACGAGTGGAGGCGTGCGCGTTCCAGACGTGGTCTGGATGCCGGAGGGCCGGCTTGAGGAAATCACCGAGACCGGCGATCCGCCGACCCGCGCCCCGGAGATCTGCGTCGAGGTGATGAGCGAGTCCAATGACTGGGAGGAGATGGAAGCGAAGCGGGCCCTTTACCGGGAGGCCGGCGCGGAGGAAGTGTGGGTCGTAGATGAGGATGGAAACGTCCGGTTCTTCGCCGGCGAGGAGCTGGAGGGGTCTGAGCTCGCGCCGGACTTTCCGGCTGAGATGTAGAGGGTGCCGTTAGACTCCCGCCATTTTGTGTGTCCGACAAACGGAGTACCTCAGGGCTGGCGTCGGTCGCGTCGGCCTTTTCCTTTTCCCCGACGCCCCCCTTCATGCCGGGTCCCCGCTAGAAGCTCGCCGGCGCCTACGAGGAAGAAAGGCGCGTCACCGTCACCGAGTCCGGCGACACGGTCCACGAGGACGTGGTCGTGGAGGACTTCACCCACTTCGAAACGGCCGACAGGTGCAGGAAGTCAATTTACGAGGTCGGCCGTAGCCTTCGGGCCTCCGCCCTGGAAGCACTCCACTGAGCCACGAGCTACTTTAAACCGTGAGCCAACTTGAGTATCTCGTCGCCCTCATTTCGATCATCGTCGGCCTCGCCCTGACGGACTTGGCCCAAAGCTTTCGGGAGCTAATCCGCCCGGGCCACGCCGTGAAGTGGGACGGGCTTCCCCTTGCCTGGTCGGCCTTTGTGTTTGTCATAACCATCTTGCTTTGGTGGCAAGGGTTCACTGTTCTAGAGGAACCAGGTGCCGCAGGAGGGGCAGGTCCGTTCTTCCTGACGTTCTTGCTGTTTTTTCTCCTTCTGTACCTGTGCTGCGCGTTTGCGCTTCCGGACCCCGACTGGAAGCGGTCTTCCAGCAGGTCCGAGCCCGCAGGCCCTTCCGAAGCGGCAGGCTCCCCGGAGGCGACAGGCTCTCCCGAAGCAAAAGCTTCCTCCGAGTATCAGATAGACCTGGAAGCCTTCTACTTCTCTCCGGAGCACAGGAGGTGGTTTTTCGGGCTCCTGATTGGATTTTGGGTGGCGCTCATGGTTGCCGATCAGCTCACGTTCGAATCGGGGGGTCTCGCCCAGCGTTTGAGGTCGGTCCTGCCAGTTGTAGGACTGTCCGTGATCACGGCGGTCCCCATCCTCACGGACCGGCGGTGGGCACACTGGATCGTGGTGGTGATGTTAGGGGGCCTGATTGGCGCGGAGGCGGTCAGGGATATTCTTCTTTGAGGAGGGATCTTTGAGAAGGGAGTGAGCCCTTCCTTGCTGGGGCCTACGAGCCCGCCCTAAGAGAATCTACACGCGTCTCAGACTCTCACGCTCTACATCGACACGTGACTACAGTCGGCGCGTGCAGTCGGCGCGTGCAGTCGGCGCGTGCCAGGCGGAGACACCGCTTAGGCAAAACCCAAACGGTGAGGACATCAACGGTGAGGACATCGGCCGTGAGAACCTTCAATAACCATCCCACAAGCAGCGACACAGGCCCATGGCCATGGCAGAGGACCTCGACCCGCTGGAGGACGACTCCTCGAAAGGGGACTCATCGGAAGGGGGCCGGTCGGAAGGGGGCCGGTCGGAAGGGGGCCGGTCGGAAGGGGGCCGGCCCAGGGGCCATCAGAAGGCGACGGTGCCGCCGGGGTCACACTCTCTGAGGCAATCCCCTCCATCCAAGGCATGCTCCACGAATGCTACGCCGACCTCGCTGCCGCAAGGCACCGGCTCCGCGGCCAGGAGCTGCCCGAAGAGCTCGGCGTCGACGAGTCCGAACTGGAGCGCCCTGCCGTCCGGGCCCGAGAGGTCGCGGCGCGGCTGGAGACGTGCGCGAAAGTGCTGCGGAACGCCAGTGGGGAGATGAGAGACCAACCGGGATTGTCCGGCGAATGACCATCCGGGCCCGAAATACGAAAGGCCCGTCCCGACGACGGTTGACGACGGCCGCGGACGAGCTTTTTCTTTGACGTCGCACTGTTGTCCAAGATAGCAAAATCGCCCCCCGGGGTGTCAACACCAACTGTGACGCCGAGATAATTGAAGGGAGAAGAAGCCGTGAAGGGCGTTAGGCTGCCGGGTCTCATCGTGTCTTCCGAGTAGATTCTCTGGTGGGGAATCTTTCGTTTCTGGCCGCGGCCTCACTTCTGCCTGTGGCACCGACCTAAACGCCCGGTTCTCCTTGGTGGGGGTGCCGGGCGTTTTTTGCTGCAGGGGCGTCTGCCCGCGTGGCGGAGGCAGGCTACCGGCGCCGGTCCGATGGATCCCTGCCAGATTCCACTTCTTTTTCTTGCCACAGCCGCCAGAAGATGAAGAGCGCAATGGCCGCCAGTGCGACGTAGAACCCCAAGTGGCCCATAACGGGAAGGAGTTAGTTTTACGGAGATCGTTCGGGTGGCATAGTCCTGAGTCTAGCCTCAAAGGTACAGCCGCACCGTCCAGGTTGAAAGCTCCAACGACGGGCCACCGCGTCCCTGGCCGCCGTGCGGCCAAGGGCGGGCGCATCGCGTTGCTGCGCAGGGTGTTTCGCTTCGGCGCGCTGGGCCGGGACTATTGGCGGTTCTCCGTCCGGAACGCCTCGAGCGGCTCGGTGCCGTTCCACCGCAAAACCGCATACAGGCCAACGACGGCTAGGTAGAGAAGGGCGGCACCTTCAACGTACATGGCAGTACATGGCACGTCTGGGAAAGGACCTGAAGTAGCCTTGGGTTAGACAGACACATGCCCCCCCGGAAGTCTAAGGTCGAGGGCGCCGGCGGGCAACAAGAATGCGGTAGCGCACGGCGGCTATGCAAAACCCGACGCTCCACCCCGGGCACGGCTGGGGTTTATGTTGCAGCGAAGCGGCGCCCTGAGCGACCGGATCGACGCGGCCCGGGACGAAGGGAACGACCGGCGGGCCCGCCGGCTCTTCCGGCTCTACATCAAAAACCAGCGCCTGCAGACCCGAGAGGCCGGGCGGATTCGGCGGGCGCTTACGGCCGTGATCGGCGCCTGAAAGGGACCAGTAACACACGTCTGCAACAATGCGCGTGTGGCCCCGCTGTGAGACGGAAAAGATTCCGCGGGGGCAAAGGGACAGTGCGATCAGCTCGATCTGAGACGGGCAGATATAGAAATGGCCCGCTCGGCCTACAGGGTCGAAGCGGACATCTCTCTGTCCGAAGCAGGGTCGCCGTCAGTAGACATCGTGTCAGTCAGTGATAACGAGCGCTAGATGCCCCACCATCCGGGGCCAACGTGCAAAAGCCGATGATACAGTATGAAGAACGTGCCCCCCAGGGCGGCATAGCCAACGGCAATCCACGCGATAAGCTCAAGCCAGAGCCTGCGAAATACACGCGACGAATAGTCGAACGTCAGCAGGACGACCACAAATAGCATCGGAAGGCCAAACGCTATCACCTTGGCAACGTGCCAACCGTCGGACACGCCCCGGGCCATCGACTGGACGGGCTTGGGCCAGTCGTTGCTGATCCACTGACGGTTTTCGTGGCCCGCAATCATGAATTGACCGAACGCGGCCATAATGCCGTCGCCTTCGGCCCATTCGGCATAGACCGTTTCGTGACGATAGTCGCTCAGGGCATCCATCGACGCGGAGCTCGCCCCCACGATTGCGAAGACAACGACGAACGCGAAGTGTCCCCAGTAGCGGCGTAACACAGTCATGAGGCTTCTTCGTCAAGGTCTATCCCCGCGAGTGTGGGAGTACCTTGGGTCACATCATCCCGCAGGCCAGGATCTACTTAGAATGACAGGAAGACGACAGAAGAGCAAGGACAGCTGGCCTCGATGACGGACAGACATAGAAAAAGCCCGCTCCGACAGCCGAGGGCGGGCTCGGTGTGGGCGGGCTCAGTGTCGAAGTGGGCTTCTCTACGGCGTTGGGGCTGGGGGCGCCTGGTTTCTGGATCTTCCGACCCAAGAAGCGGGGGGCCTCAGCTCCAACGCTCTCAGGCCAAGATACGACAATTCTCCGCTCGGCGCAATAGGCGATTGCGACGAACGGGCTACGTGGCCGAGAAGAATTGGGGGAGGCGTCCGCTCCCCGCAAGGCATGGAAAGGGCGCAGGCATGGAAAGAGCCCGTCCTTTGGATCGAGCCAACTATCCTTCGACCGTCACAACGTTTCTTCCCCCCTCACCTCTTTGGTCGGAAACTTCTCCCGGTTCTTCTGAAGCTTGTCGCTGATTGCTTCGAGGGGGTCGATCCCGAGGCGTTCGAAGAAGAGAAGCGCATAGATCAAGACATCGGCGATCTCCTCCCGCCGGCGTCGACCCTGCTTTGACCCTGCACAGAAGCGCCCTCCGCCGCCCTTACCGGCGGAACGACCACGGCGGACCTCGAGGCCCCTGGGATGAAAATTCGACGCCGCCCTGCACATCTGAGATAGGGTACCTGCCCGGTAGGCCGTAGCCGCCGGCGTCGTTTCGCCCCCTCGGGGCGGAAGAGGCTGTTCCCGCTCGGCGAAGAGGTGGCGTCGGCTACGGGACGCGGCCAGAGCGGACCAGTTCGGGAAATCCTGAGCGGAGGGTCTTGATCTCCAATAGCGGAACCTCTTTCAGGGCAGACCCTCATTCAGGGGGTTCAGCCCCGGAGAAGCTATACCTACCGCTCGTTACATCTACCGCTCGTTACACCTGCCGCTCAGGCCCACCTTCTTCCGGCGCGAAGTACATAAAGGTCGGCTTTGAGGTAGCCCCATCCGGCGAGAGGCACCGGTGGAACCGCTCCTCGGGGAGGCCCCGGGCAACATACGCGTCTTTCTTCGCCTCCGAAACGATCTCCTTGTGACTCGGGGCGGGCGGTTCGGCTGAGTTGCTGCCGCTGGGGGCCGATTGGTCCCCGGGAAGAGCGTATCCCTCGGTGATGGCTCTGTAGAGCCAGGCGCCGGGTTTTCGGATCGTTTGTTCGGTAGACCGCTCACGGTAGAGCTCAAAATTGGCCCGGATGCGTCTGCGAGAGAATCGTGAAAGGATCTCCGCGATACGGCCGACCCAGACGCCAACATTGGCGAGCTTCTCCGCCAGCTCCTGCTTTTCGGGAGGTAGGTCGCTAAAATTCGGGGTCGGCGTCTCTTCTGACTGCTCGCCTGCTGCATCTTGCCTCTGGGAACTGGGTTTTTCCCTGGGATTTTTGCCTGCAGGCACGGCATGCCTATTCTCCGGTGGACTGGCGCCTGTGGGTTCTGGGGTGTCTTTTTCCTGAGGCTGGCTGTGCTTGTCTTTGGAAGAACTCTCTTTATTAGAGGTGGGGGTACCAGATTTTTGGCGATCGGGGGTCAGATCGTTGGCGTTGTCCCCGCAAAAAGAATCTCGGTCCCCCGATCCATCCCCGACCGCTTCCGGTAAAAACCGGTACTGATAAGCACCACTTCCGGGGCGAACGCGCTCGATCCACTCTCCCTGAAGAGTCTTCGCGGCTTCGGACACGGCCGTCTCCGATCGGCCCGTCGCCTCCGCGAGCTCCCGGTTGGACAGCTGGACCCACCGGTCGTGAACGATGCGTAGCGCTCCGCTCTCGCCGCTCTGCGGGTCCGTATCTTTGCCCGTCCAGCCCCACGTCCTACGAAGGATCGTCAACACGACGCGCAGCTCCGTTCCTGAATCGATGCCCGAGGCGCTTTCGAGGAGAGCCGTGGGGACGTACGTGAACTGCTGGTTTGGAACGCTAAGCTCCAGCTCGAACCAGTGGCTTCGGCCGCTGCGGTCGGCGCGGATCCACCCCATGGACTCCAGCTCGGAAAGGCCGTTGCGGGTGCCCTGGCTGGAGAGGCTGCACTCGCCTTCGACGTCACTT
>JBDGQN010000248.1:0-14204 GCA_042219055.1 Salinibacter sp.
CTTGCACGTAAAGAACACGCGATCTGCGCGAATTTCCGAACACTGTTTTCGGCGGCGCGTTGGACTAGATCGATTTGTAGTATTCGCAACCCCTTTCGGAATAGACTTAGATAGCGTTGTGGCACAAGCGAATCAAGGAGACGAGGTCCAAGTCCACTATACCGGCAAGCTGGAGGACGGGACCATTTTCGACTCCTCGGAGGACGGGGAGCCCCTCAGTTTCACCATCGGTGAGAATCGGGTCATCCCGGGTTTTGAGGAGGCCGTCAAAGGCATGGAGCCGGGCGACACGAAGGAAAAAGAGGTAGAGCCGGAGCAGGCCTACGGAGAGCACCGCGAGGACATGGTTATGGAGATGGACCGCGACCAGATCCCCGGTGAGGTAGACCCGGAAGTAGGGCAGCAGCTTCAGTTGCGTCTCGAAAACGGTCAGACCGTTCCGGTCCTCATTACGGCCCTCGGCGAAGACTCGGTGACCATCGACGCCAATCATCCGCTGGCGGGGCGTAAGCTCATCTTCGACATCGAGGTCGTAGACGTGACGGAAGGAAGCGGTTCCCCCGGTGGCGGCTCGCCCGGAGGCGGCGCGGGAGGAGGCGACGGAAACATTGTCACGCCGTAGTCTCCGGTCTTCGGATCCGGACCCTCGGATCCTTTTGTTTTGACGACCGTCGTGCCCCTGCATGGTCGTACTGTGCAGGGGCATTGCTATGGGCGTCCAACATCGGATGGATGGCTGGTCTGGATGGGGCGTCCTCCTTTTGTAGCGGGGAGCCCCGAGACCTCTGACGGGGGAGAAGCCCTTCATTCGTGCGTTTTGTCCGGCGTTGCGTTTTGTCCGGCGTGTTGCTTGTCGGCCTCCGGGTCGCCGACTCGGGCACACACCGGTCTGTTTCCACTCGCTCGATAGAACCGGACGCCGTGGCAGCTGGAGCATTCCCCGCTTTCACTTGACATTCCTGCCTGATGCTGGACGAGGAAGAGAAAACGTTGCAGTGCAACGTTCCACTTTCTACATTGACGTCCGACACAGAGCGACTGTGAGGACTCAAGCTTTGAGAACCTGTTGTGCGAGCAGATGCCCAGCCGAGACACAGTGGGCGAAGTTGCAAAATGGCGCCCAAATGAACCTTGTAGTGGAGCTACCAGGTGAATGCAGAAGCCATTTTGCGCGAGATCCACGAAGTCGCAGGCCGCAGATGTCTCGCCAAACAGGTTCTGAAGGCCTGCACACTCGCGTTCGTGATCGCACCATTTGTTCAGAACGGTTCATGTCCAACTCTTCTCCTGCCGACCGCAGCCGACGCCAGTACAACTTTTCCGCCGGTCCTGCCATACTCCCCGAAGAGGCCTTGCTGGAGGCCAAAGATGAGCTTCCAGTGTACGACCACACGGGCACTTCGGTGATGGAGATTAGCCACCGCTCGCCGGCCTACGACAAGATTGAAGAGTCGGCCCGCGAGCACCTGCGTTCCCTGCTGGACCTCGGCGACGACTGGCACATCCTCTTTCTCCAGGGCGGCGCATCGATGCAGTTCCACCAGGTGCCGCTCAACTTCCTTCCCGAAGACGGACTGGCTGACTACGTGATCACCGGTCGGTGGGGCACGAAGGCCATCAAGGAGGCCCGTCTCGTCGGCGACGTGAACGTGGCGGCCTCGACGGAGGACGAGGACTTTGCCTACGTGCCGGACGTGGACGACTGGGACCTCACGCCGGACGCCGACTACGTCTACATTACCACCAACGAGACGGTCAACGGCAACCAGATTACGTCCGATCCGGTGCTCGACGCGCCGATTGTGGCCGACGCCTCCAGCGAGTTCCTGAGCCGCCCGATGGACCTGGAGGGCTACGGGCTCGTCTTTGCCGGGGCACAGAAGAACGTGGGCCCGGCGGGCGTCACCATCGTGCTGGTACACGACGACTTGTTGGAGCAGAAGAAAGATAATCTGCCCACGATGCTCGATTACGGGACCCACGTGCGCAAGCGGTTCAACACGCCTCCGGTTTTCCCCATCTACATGGTCGAGAAGGTGACCCGCTGGCTTCGAAATATGGGGGGACTCGACGCGATCCACGCCATCAACAAGCGGAAGGCCCGCACGCTCTACGACCGCATCGAGCAGACGGACTTTTACTACTGCACGGTGGAGGAGGGCTCCCGTTCGATGATGAACGTGACGTTCCGGCTCGCTGACGCGGACCTGGAGCCGGTCTTTCTTAAAGAAGCCGAGCAACACGGCCTGCTCAGCCTGGCCGGCCACCGCACCGTGGGGGGCGTTCGGGCCTCTCTCTACAATGCCCTGTCCGAGGAAGCCGTGGACACGCTCGTGCAGTTTATGGACGCGTTCGAGCGCTCCCACGGGTGAAAGGCATTGAGCGTTAAGCGTTTGGCGCTGAGCGTTTGGGGGGATCGGGGGGGATCGAGGACGGTGAATGTTTTTCTCCTTCACACAGTTGCGACAGCGCAATGGCTCTATCGATTGGTGTCCCGCGCGAAGCCGAATCGGAAGAGACCCGGGTAGCCCTGGTTCCCGACGTCGCCGATCGCTTGCTGGCGACGGTAGACGGACTTGAAATTCGGGTCGAGGAGGGAGCGGGTCACGGTGCACATCACACCGATGCGGACTACGAGGAGACGGGGTGCACGGTTGCGGACCGGGCGGACGTGTTTGGGGCGGATGTCGTCATAAAAGTGGCCCCGCCGTCCGACGACGAGATCGAACGGCTCGGCGAGGAACAGGTCCTGATCGGACTGATGGATCCGCTGGGGGACCCCACGAGGGCCCAGGCGCTGGCTGAGCGGGGGGTAACGACCCTGGCGATGGAACTCATGCCCCGCATCTCGCGGGCACAGAAGCTGGACGCTCTCTCCGCCATGAGTTCCATTGGGGGCTACCGGGCGGCCATTCGGGCGGCGGGGCGGCTGCCAAAATTCTTTCCCCTCCTCACCACGGCCGCCGGCACGGTGCGCCCGGCCCAGGTGCTCGTGCTGGGGGCGGGCGTGGCGGGCCTGCAGGCCATCGCCACCGCCAAGCGGCTCGGCGCCAAGGTGTTCGGCTACGACATTCGCGAGCCGACCCGCGAGGAGGTGGAAAGCCTCGGGGCCGACTTCGTCGAACTCGAGGTCGACATCGAGGCCGACCAAGACGAGAGCGGCTACGCGGAGGAACTCGAAAAGGAAAAGCAGGAGCGCCAGCCCGAGCTCTTGAAGCCCCACATTGCCGACGCCGACGTCGTCATCTCGACGGCCCTCATTCCGGGTCAGCCCGCGCCCCTGCTCGTCAACGAAGCGGCTGTGGAGGCGATGGATCCAGGCTCGGTCATCGTGGACCTCGCCGCGCCGAACGGGGGCAATTGTGCTCTCACGGAGACCGGGGAGGACGTTGTGAAACACGACGTCCAAATCCTGGGCCCGACCAACCTGCCCGCCGAGATGCCGGTGCACGCCAGCGAGCTCTACGCCAAAACCGTGGTCGCCATGATCGAGGAGGGCCTCAAAGATGGCACCTTCGCGCCGGACTTTGAGGATCAGATCTTTGCGGACTCGTGTCTCACCCGCGACGGGAAGGTTCAGAATGGACGCGTCCGTGGCCTCTTAGAACCCGAAGGAGAAGAGGCGTGAAGTCTTGAGGAGTGAACCGTGATGCGTGAACCGTGAGGCGTGAGGATGCCTGCAGCGACCGGTCACGCATCTCGAAACGCTCTGCCTCCCGGAGGAGCAACAGTCCGGAATTGTAGCAGTTCGTCTTTCGATTTTCAACGTCCCGCCGACAGGTTGCCATGCTCAACAATCTCATCATCTTCGTCCTCGCCGCCTTTTTGGGCACCGAGGTGCTGACGAAAGTGCCCCAGACGCTCCACACCCCGCTCATGTCGGGTGCCAACGCCATCAGTGGCATCACGATCGTCGGGGCACTCGTGGCCGCCGGCATGACGAGCGATCCGTGGTCGACCTGGATCGGGTTCGGGGCACTCGTGGTGGCCACCATCAACGTCGTGGGGGGGTTCCTCGTCACCGACCGGATGCTGAAGATGTTCGGCAAGAAGGAGAAAGCCGCTCCCGCTCAGGTCGACGCCTCCGCCGCGGCCCAGCGCACAGACGGGACGGCAGGATGAACGGAGTATTTCGTATTGCGTGTTGCGTATGAATCAGGGACGACTCGGATACGACGACTCGGATACGAAATACGCAATACGAAAGACGCAATATCGTGTAGCAGTCTCCACAATCCGAGGCAAATCCACCAATTCACTCCGCCCCCGCACGGGTGTCGTTATGAAAACCGCGATCATCGATCTCGCCTATCTGCTCTCGGCGGTGCTCTTTATCTTTGGGCTCAAGCGCATGCAGTCGCCGGTCACTGCCCGTACGGGCAACGCCCTGGCGTCCCTCGGCATGCTTGTGGCCGTCGTGGCGACCCTGTTCCTGCACGAGATCCTGTCGTGGCCCATGATCCTGGGCGGGCTGGCGCTCGGCGGGCTCATCGGGGCGGTACTGGCGCGCACGGTGGAGATGACGGCCATGCCGGAGCTGGTGGCCGTCTTCAACGGCTTCGGGGGGCTCGCCTCCGCGCTCGTGTCGGGAACGGAGCTGTCCCAGCACATTGCGGGCACGGCCTCGTCAGCGTTCGGCCTCGTGCCGTCCATCACGATTGCGCTCTCCATTCTGATTGGAACCGTCACCTTTTCGGGGAGCGTCATCGCCAACGGCAAGCTCAGCGGCTGGATTACGGGAAATCCCATCTCGTTTCCCGGCCTGCGGGTACTAACGGGACTGCTCCTGATCGGGGCCGGCGGGGCGTTCGGGGTCATGGTGGCCTATGCCGGGGGCTTTCCCGAGGTGGCCCGGCCCATGATTCTGGCGGCCCTGGGGCTCGGCGCCGCGGCCTTTTTGCTCGGCATTCTGCTGGTCATCCCCATCGGCGGGGCCGACATGCCGGTGGTCGTCTCGCTTCTCAACTCCTACTCGGGCCTGGCGGCGGCCACCACCGGCTTTGTGCTCGACAACACGGCCCTCATCGTGAGCGGCACGCTGGTCGGCGCGGCGGGCATGATCCTGACGGTGCTCATGTGCGAGGCCATGAACCGGTCGCTGGCCAACGTCATGCTCGGCGGCTTCGGGGGCGGCGACGGGGCCACCGGGGACCTCGACGTGCCGGAGGGGAAGACGGTCAACGAGACCTCCCCGGAGGATACGGCCATCCTGGCCCGTTACGCCGACAAGGTCGTCATCGCGCCGGGCTACGGGCTCGCGGTCGCGCAGGCGCAGCACGAGGTGCGCGAGTTGGCCGATCTGCTGGAGGAGCAGGGCATTGAGGTGAAGTACGCCATTCATCCCGTGGCGGGCCGCATGCCGGGCCACATGAACGTGCTCCTGGCCGAGGCCGACGTTTCCTACGAGAAGCTCTATGAGCTGGAGGAGATCAATCCCGAGTTTCCGAGTACCGACCTCGCCATCGTGGTAGGGGCGAACGACGTGGTGAATCCGGCGGCGCGGGAGGATGAGGGGAGCCCGATCTACGGGATGCCCATCTTGAACGTCGACGAGTCGAACACCGTCGTCATGATCAAGCGCAGCCTCAGCCCGGGCTACTCCGGCGTGCCCAATGAGCTGTTCTACGCGGACAACACAAAGATGCTTTTCAGCGACGCAAAGGAGGCGGTCGCCCAGATTTCCGACGCGGTGAAGGAGATGGAGGAGGCGTGAGCGGTTTTGTGGGTGGGGGAGAGGGGGAGAATGGAAGAGAGGTGGTGGTGATACGGTTTCCCACTATGAATGTCATGGCATTCCTGATCGGCTCAATCCCAATCGAGGACTCGCCAGACCTCAAAACGGCCAACGTAAAACGTTGGAACGTTGAAGGTTATGAGGCGGAACTGCCTTTGCGAAGGTCCAGAGATCCTTCCGGTGCGATCCCGACATTATGATCTGGAATGCGTATGAGAGTTGAGGGTTGAAGGGCATCGTTCGAACGCACGACGCAATACGAACTACGCAATACTCAACACGCCGTCACGCTGGCTCTTTCGCCCGCAGCTCTCGGAGGATGGGTTTCAGTTTTCTCCATACGTTTCGGGCAACGTAGCGGTGGCCGGCGGCGGTGGGGTGGATGCCGTCCTCCTGCATCAGCGAGTCGACGCCCGCCACGTCCTGCAGAAGGAAGGGAATCAGTGTGACGCGGTCGTACGCCTTTGCCACCTCGGGGTACACCTGGCGGAACTGTCGGGTATACTGCTCTCCGAGGTTCGGGGGGACCTGCATGCCGGCGAGCAGAACCCGGGCCCCCGGGTACGTGGCGAGGGTGGTGTCGATGATGCCCCGCAAGTTTTTGCGCGTCACCGACGGGTCGATGCCGCGGAGGCCGTCGTTGCCCCCCAGTTCCAGCACGAGCACGTCCACGGAGTCCTGAAGGAGCCAGCCGATGCGCTGGCGGCCGCCGGCCGTGGTCGCGCCGCTCACGCCCGCGTTCTGAACCGTCGCGTTCCAGCCGAGCGAGTCGACCTTTTGCTGGAGGAGCGCCGGAAACGCTTCCTGGGGCGACACACCAGCTCCGGCGGCGATGCTGTTGCCCAGAACGAGGATCCGGAGGCCGTCGTTTGTCGTGGTGTCGGCGGGGGAAGAGGACGAGGTGGAGGGGGCCTCCTGGGCACGGGACCGGCTGGAATTGGAACGATCTTGCCCACACCCAGCCAGCCCCAGGACCCCGACCAGTAACAACAGGTATAGACGCAGCGTCGACATGAACAGGGAACGGAGGAGTGGGGGAAAGGGCAGATGGGCGTGCGTGTCCCAATCACTATGAGATGGCTCGAACCGGACCCGAAGTGGGAGGGTTTCCGGACGGGTGCAGATCTTCTTCAACGATGTATTGCGACCGCTCATGAGCGAATCCACTGTTCTCCGCGTCGAGTCCCTCACAAAGACCTTTTCCAGCGGCGGAAAGACCCTCACGGTTATCGACGACGTGCGCTTCGCGGTCGACGAGGGCGACACGTGTGCCGTCGTGGGCCCGTCGGGGAGCGGCAAGACGACCCTGCTGGGGCTCTGCGCGGGGCTCGATGAACCGACGAGTGGGCACGTGGAGCTATGCGGCCGGGACCTGACGCCGCTCGACGAGGACGAGCGCGCCGAGGTGCGCAACCGCAACGTCGGGTTTGTCTTCCAGACGTTCCGCCTGCTGCCCACGCTGACGGCGCGGGAGAACGTGATGGTGCCGGCGGAGCTGCGCGGCTCTACGGATCCCCGTACGCGGGCTGCCGATCTGCTCGACGAGGTGGGCCTCGGCGATCGGCTCGACCACTATCCGTCGCAACTCTCCGGGGGCGAGCAGCAGCGCGTGGCCATGGCCCGCGCCTTCATCAACCAGCCCCGTGTGCTCTTTGCGGACGAGCCCACCGGCAACCTCGACGCCGAAACGGCCGGACGAATCGAGGACCTCCTCTTCGATCTCAACGAGACGGCCGGGACCACCCTCGTGCTGGTGACCCACGATCAGGAACTCGCGTCCCGGACGGAGCGCATCTTGCGGCTTCGGGGCGGCCGAATCGTGGGCGACGAGCGGCGGGCGGAAGAAGAAGCCCAGGCGGTGGCATAAAGGGGCGCGTATTGCGTAGTGCGTATTGCGTAAGAACAGCGAAGCTACGCAATACGAAATACGCAATACGGCCCGACTCGGAGCGCCCCGTTGCGGGATCGGTGAGTCCTCAGTCGTTGAGGCCAAGCTGCTCGGATGCATCCTTCACCAGCGCCTCGGCGGCCTCGGGCGACTCGGCCTCCGAGTAGACGCGCAGTACCGGCTCGGTCCCCGACGGGCGGATGAGGAGCCAGCCGCTGTCCGTGACGTGCTTGAAGCCGTCCAGGGTCTCCATGCGCTGTACGGCGTGCCCGTCGACCTCGTCGAGCCCGCCCTCACTGTCCAGCCGGTTGAGGACACTCGCCTTCTGGTCCTCCCGGATGTGAATGTCGTCGCGGTAGTTGTAGTGCGGGCCAAACTCTTCGAGCAGCTCGTCCACGAGCCCCGACAGCGACAGGCCGCGCTTCACCATCATCTCCACGATGAGGAGGCCGATGTAGATGCCGTCCCGCTCCGGAATGTGGCCCATGGCCGCGATGCCGCCGGACTCCTCGCCGCCCACGAGCACGTCGCCGCCCGCCATCTTCTTCGCGATGTGTTTGAACCCGATCGGGGTCGTCTCCACGGGCAGGTCGTAGCGTGTGCCCATCTTGTCGAGCATGTGGGTGGTGGAGAACGTCTTTACGATCGACCCCTCCAGGCCGCGCTCCTCGTAGAGGTACTTCGTGAGGAGGGCGAGGATGCGGTGCGAGCTCACGTAGTCGCCGTTCTCGTCGACCATCCCGATGCGGTCGGCATCCCCATCGTTGGCGAGGCCCGCCGCTGCGTCACCCTTTGCCACCGTTTCCGAAAGTTCGCCGAGCCGATCCGCGATGGGTTCGGGGGCCACGCCGTGGAAGCTCGGGTTCCGTTCGTGCCGGACCGCGACTACCTGGTCGTCCCCGAGCAGATCCTGCACGAGCCCCTGCCCGGCGCCGTACATGGCGTCGTGGGCAATGGGGAGGCCCGAGTCCCGAATTGCCTCGATGTCGAGGGCGTCTCGCAGGGCATCGAGGTATCCGCTGCGGACGTCCTCCGTTTCGATCGAGCCATCAGTCGCGAGCGTGTCGAACGTTGGGAGGCCCCCGCTCCGGGCCCCGTCTGGGACGGCGGCTTCCACCTCTGAAATCATCTCCGGGGGCGCCGGGCCGCCGAAATGGGCCTTGATCTTGTAGCCGTTGTACTCGGGGGGGTTGTGGCTGGCGGTAATGACCACGCCCGCCTCGTGGCCGGCGGCCTGGGTGGCCCAACTAATGGCCGGCGTTGAAACCATCGCGTCGGCGAGGGTCACGTCCACCCCTGCTTGGGCCAGCACACGGGCAGCGCGCCGGGCAAACTGCGGTCCGAGGAAGCGGGCGTCGTGGCCGAGGACGACCGATGGGGCGTCCCCGTAGTCGGCGTGGAGCCAGTCGGCGGTGGCCTGGGCCACCCGTTCGAGGTTCACGAAGGTGTAGTCGTCGGCAATGACGGCGCGCCAGCCGTCGGTGCCAAATTCGATGGACGTGTCGGACATAGACGAGGGGAGGTTCGATCGAAAGAAAGACAGTGAACGGTCCCCGGTTTGGGGACCACGTGCCAAGAAAAGAATCCACTGGGGAAAAAGCCATTCGAAACGCCCTCGAATGCCGGGGCAGTGGGAGCGGAGTTGGGGAGCTACCTGTCCGAAGAGAATCGGGGAGAACGAGCGGGCAGACTCTGCGTTGAGCCCGCTGACTTCGAACTGCTTTCCCGTACTCGTAGCGCCTCTGCCGTTCATGCATACCGGTCAGCCTGTCGCGAGTCTCGTTGTCGCCGTCGCCCTCTCGCTGGCACTGGGCGGACAGTGTGTCAATGCGCAGTCCGTGCGCGTTGAGGCCGGAAGTGGGTGGGCGCTTTCCACCTCCACGGTCACCATGACGGGCACGGTCGGAGGGGATACGACGGTCGCCGAGGTCGATCCGGGTTCGGGGCCGAACGTGTACCTGTCAGTGGGCCTGGTGTGGACTCTTTCCGAGAACTTGTCCCTCGAGGGGCGGCTCCGGGGCCAGCAATCTCGGCTCCGGGTGAACGCCAGTTCGTTCGGCAACCCAAGGTGCAACCGTCAGTGCGAGTTCAAAAACGGGAACGATTCATCCGGGCACGTGCGGAGCCTCAGTGTGGAAGGACAGCTCACGTTCACGTCGGTCGAGTACGTCAATCCTTACTTTTTGGTCGGGCTGGGAGTCGTGCGCACTACCGTCCACAAGGCCCGCCTGCAGCCGCCCAGCGGGGAGGGCATCAGGTTTTCGGAAGTGAGCGTAATCGATGCAGGGGGCGACGTGGGCTTCGGGGCTACCACCCAGCTTACGGGGGGGCTTCGTCTCACCGCCGAAACCCGCGTGACGGGGAGCCTCCCGGGGGCCAAGGAAGATGCAATCACCACCTTCCCCTTCACGCTGGGGCTCTCGTACGAATTTTAAAACTCCGCCGCGCCATCGGAGCCCAAGGCGCTTTCGCGGACCCGACGACGTCGAGTCGTTATCCCCGCAACTCCTCTGGGATCTCGCAGTCGCTTGCGCTGTAGCTCAGGATCTCGGAAACTGGACGACCTTCCGCTTCAGTGTGCTCTGTCGCATGTACAACCATTTGTACTGATGTTTGCTTCTCGTACGCCCCTGTTCGCGGTTCTCGTGGGCGGGATGCTTCTGCTATTCGCTGGGACGGGGTCCGCGCAGGCCCAGAATGAGACGCGCTTGCAGTCCGTCGGCCTAATGTCGGTTGAGGACGTGTCCGCGTCGGTGTTGGAGACAGCGCAGGCGTCGGTGAATGGGCCCGACGGCGCGAAGAAAGACGGGCCGCTGTCGGCCGTTGGGTTGGAGCTGGCCGTGTTGTATCACCAATACCAGGCGACGGGCTCTTCGGGGGTTCTGCGGATGCGCGAAGAGGATCGGCCTCGCCCTAAAGCTGTCGATGAGAGAGCGCGGAGGGGACGGAGGGGTCGGGTAATTTCGCCCCTTTCGGCGGACGGACAATCTGTGGCCGTTGAGGCCATCGCCGCGGGCGATCCGGCCCGTCTGCTTCAGGACCTGCAGGCCCTCGGCCTTACCGACGGAGTAACCGCGGGCAACGTGGTGGGAGGTCGTCTGCCCATTTCCGCCATCGACGAGGCGGCGTCGCTCGCGTCGCTGCGAGGCATGGTGCCGTCCTACGCCCGTGTCTATGTCGGAAGTGTCGGGTCCGAGGCCGACACAGCCCACGCCACGGATCAGGTGCGCCGCGCAACGGGCCTCGACGGAAGTGGGCAGAAGGTGTGCGCTATGTCTGACAGTTACAATCAGAACAGTTCGGTGCCCACAACGGCTTCCCAGGATGTAAAGTCCGGCGATCTTCCCGGCAACGGAAATCCCGAAGGCAACACGACCCCAGTGGACGTCGTCGACGACAGTGACTCGAAGCAGGGGGACGAGGGACGGGCGATGCTTCAGCTCATCCACGACATCGCCCCGGGTGCACATCTGGGATTCCACACCGCCCTTCCGAGTCTGCCTGCGTTCGCCTCAGGCGTTCGGGATCTCGCCGATGCTGACTGCGACATTATCGTCGACGACATTCGCTACAACACGGAGCCCTTCTATCAGGACGGCCTCGTCTCGAACGCCATTGACGACGTAGTAAACAACGACGGAGTTGCCTACTTCTCGTCCGCCGGCAACGACGGGCAAAACTCGTACGAGGCTCCCTTCCGCAACTCCGGCCAATCGGGGGTCCTCAGCTCCAGTTCGACGGCCCACGATTTTGATCCTTCGGACGGCGTAGATACAGAGCAGGCCATCACGATTAAACCGGGCGGCTCTTTCCAGATCTTTTCCTTCCAGTGGACGGATCCGTCCGCACAGACGAGCGGCTCGGTTGGGCCGGACACGGACATCGACATTGCACTTGTAGACGGCAGCGGCACCATCAAGGCGCAGTCGAGCATCAACAACATCGAAGACGGGCGCCCCTTCGAGTCGCTGAAGTACTCGAACGACTCCGACACCCAAACGACCCTCAACCTCGTTATCGAGCTCGCTGCGGGGCCCGAGCCCGACCAGGTCAAATACGTCTACACCGGCAGTGACTTTAGCGTGAAGGAGTACGACACGCTCGGTCCCACCATCTACGGCCATCCCATGGCGAAGGGGGCGATGGCGGTGGCCGCTGCGCCGTTCTACAATACCGAGCGCTACAATGACAATTCCGATCCGGCCGCACTGGAGTCTTTTTCCTCGAAAGGAGGCATCCGAATCCGGTTCAATCAGAATGGGGGGCCGGTGGTCCCGCCGGAGACCCGCGAGAAGCCAAACGTTACTGGCGCGGACGGGACTGACAACACCTTCTTCGGCTTCGACATTTCCAACTCGTTCTTTGGCGGCATTGATGGGGACGTCCACCCGAACTTTTTTGGCACTTCGGCGGCGGCCCCCAATGTGGCCGCCATCGCGGCTCTCATCGGACAGGCGCGGCCGGGCTTTACGCCCTCGCAGATATACAGTCGGCTGGAAGACACCGCCGAGGATGTGACCGTCCGTGAAAATCGGGCCGGCAACTTCGTTGAGATTGCGTCGGGACGGGATCCCTGGAGTGGGCACGGCTTTGTGCAGGCCCTCGACGCGGTTCCAGAACCAGTGATTGCAAACCTGGACGCGCGCACGACAAGTCCGACGGACGGAACGGTGGAGCTCTCGTGGAGTGTCAGCGGCGACCCCGTTGATCGCTACGAAGTCCAGCGCAAGTATTTCGGAGGGTCCTTCGAGACCGTGGCCACCCCAGAGGGACCGCCGGTGACCCTCGACACTCTGGGCCTCGGTGTGTTTTCCTTCCGGGTCAACTGGGTGCGAGTAGCTAACGGGGACACCACCCGAGGTACCTCGGCCGCCGCCGTCGACACGCTCGGGGTTCAGGGGCTGACCACGGAGGTCGTTGGTACGGACGACAAGGGCCGCCGGACTGTAGAGGTGTCCTGGAGTGTCCCCCGGGGCACACAGAACTTCACCTATCGGGTGGAGCGCCAGACTGGCAAGCAGGGGCCGTTCGAGGGGCTGGGCACGACGGATCAGACGACTTTTCAGGCCGAACGGCAGGTGCCGGGGACCTACAACTACCGGGTCGTCTCCGTCGACGATCGCGGGAATCGTCTCACGAGTGCACCAAAGAGCCGTCAGATTGAGTTGAAGAAGTCGGCCTTTGCGGTGGGGCCGTATCCCAATCCGGTGCGGAATACTGCCTCGCTCGATCTAACGGCCCAGAGCGACCAGTCCGTGACCGTGGAGATCTACAACACCTTGGGGAAGCGTCTGTACCGCGAGCGGCGGAAGATCAAGGCCCTCACTCCTGTTACCCTTTCAGTGGACGCGGGCCGATGGAGCAGCGGGATGTACTTTTTGCGAGTACGAGGAGCCGAGTTCACGAAGACCCGTAAGATGATCATCGTGCGGTGAGGGGGCAGTCCCGACTCCTTGGTCGCGCCCCTCCGGCTGGAGGGAGTGGAGGGGGGAGGAGGGGAAACGGAAGGCGTACGATGGGAGACGCGTTCTCCGTCAGGTGTCACGCATCACGAATCATTCCGCCTCCTCCACCGCATCGGGGGCCGTGTCGTTGGGCATTTCGCCGTTTGTGGCCGCGGTGTTCCCCGCCTCGGGCTCGTCGGCATCCTCCGCCTCTGCCTCGTCGGTGTCGGTTACCCGGGTCACATCGGCAATGCTGTCTCCCTCCTTGAGGTCGATCACCTGCACACCCTGCGTGTTGCGGCCCATGGTACTAATCTCCTCCACCCGCGTGCGAATCATGATGCCGTTCTCGGTAATGATCATCAGATCCTCGTCGCCGTAGACCCCGCGGATGGCCGTGAGATCGCCGGTTCGGTCCGTGCGGTTGAGGGTGATGAGGCCCTTCCCACCGCGGCCCTGCACGCGGTAGTCACTGAGCGGGGTGCGCTTGCCGTAGCCGTGCCCGGCGATGGCCAGCACGTCCACCTCCTCCTGCTTGTCGGGGGGAGCCGAAATCATGCCCACCATCTCCTGGTCGCCCGGCAGCTTCATGCCGCGGACGCCGCGCGTGCCGCGTCCCATGGGACGGGCGTCGTCTTCGTCGAAGTGCACGGCTCGCCCGCCGGAGGACGCCACCACGACCGTGTGGTCGCCGTTCGTGAGCGTTGCTTCGAGCAGCTCGTCGCCCTCGTCGATCTTGATCCCGATGATGCCGTTGGAGCGGGGGCGGCTGTAGGCCTCCAGGCGCGTCTTCTTCACCATGCCCTGCCGGGTGGCGGCGAGGACGTAGTGGGTGTTGAGGAAGTTCTCGTCCTCGAACTCCTCCTTCGTAACGCTGATGACCGCCTGCACGCGGTCGTCGGGGTCGATCTCGATAAGCTGGCGGATCGAGCGGCCCTTGGCCGTGCGGCTGCCCTCCGGAATTTCGAAGGGGCGCAGCCAGTGGCACTGCCCCTTGTCGGTGAAGACGAGGAGGACGTCGTGCGAGTGGCAGACGTAGAGGTGCTCGATGAAGTCGTCGTCGCGCTTGCCGGTGCCCCGCATGCCCACGCCGCCGCGGCCCTGCGTGCGGTACGTGTCGATGGGCGTGCGCTTCGTG
>JBDGQN010000248.1:14338-15456 GCA_042219055.1 Salinibacter sp.
GGTGTAGTCGATCTCGGTGCGGCGCTCGTCGTCGAACCGGTCCTTCACCTTCAGCAGCTCCTCCTTGATGATCTCCATCCGCCGGTCCCGGCTGCTGAGGATGTGCTTCAACTCTTTGATCTTTTCGATGATGTCCTCGTACTCCCCGATAATTTTCTCGCGTTCCAGTCCGGTGAGGCGACTCAGGCGCAGGCGCAGGATGGCGTTGGCCTGTGCTTCGGTGAGCCAGTGCCCTTCCTCCGGTTGTTGCACGATGTCGTCGTAGTCATCGCCCAGCAGCTCCTTCACGGTGTCCTGCTCGCGGTCCGCGTCGACGGGCGGGGCAAGGGGCACGTTGATCTCGCGCAGGTCGGCGTCGCTGAGCGTATCCGGGTAGGTGCCGCGGCGGAGGTTCCGGCGGGCCGTGTCGGTGTCGGGGGAGTGGCGGATGATGGCGATGACGGCGTCGAGGTGGTCGAGCGCCAGGGTGAGCCCCTCCAGGATATGGGCCCGGTCCTGGGCCTGCTCCAAGTCGTACTCGGTGCGGCGCACGACGACCTCGTGGCGGTGCTCCACGTAGTGTCGGATCGCGTCCTTCAGGTCGACCACCTTCGGACGGCCGTCCACCAGCGCCACCATGTTGACGCCGAACGTGTCCTGCAGGCGCGAGTGCTTGTAGACCTGATTTTTGACGATCTCGGCGTTGGCCCCCTGCTTGAGTTCGATGACGACGCGGAGGCCGTCCCGGTCGCTCTCGTCGCGTAGGTCGGCAATGCCTTCGATTTTCTCCTGCCGCACCCGGTCGGCGATCCGCTCCACCTCGCGGCTCTTGTTCACCTGATACGGCAGTTCGGTGACGATGAGCGCGTCGCGTCCGCTACGAACCTCCTCCTCGTGCATCTTGGCGCGCATGACGACGCGCCCGCGACCCGTGTGGTACGCTTCGTAGACGCCCTTGTAGCCATAGATGATGCCCCCGGTGGGGAAGTCCGGGGCTGGGAGATGGTCCATCAGGTCATCGATCTCAATGTCCGGATCGTCGATGTAGGCGGCCACCGCGTCGATGGTCTCGCCTAAGTTGTGGGGCGGAATCTTCGTGGCCATGCCCACGGCGATGCCGTCGGCCCCGTTCACCAGCA
>JBDGQN010000249.1:0-16351 GCA_042219055.1 Salinibacter sp.
TCGTCGAAGGCGCCAAGGAGGGATTCGACGTCGCCGTGACCATCATCCCCTACCTCATCGCCATCCTGTTCGCCATCGGCATGTTTCGGGCCTCCGGCGCCATGGACTATCTGGTGAACGTCCTCGATCCGGTCCTGGGCGTGATCGGGGTGCCGGCCGAGGTGCTGCCGATGGGCATCGTGCGCCCCCTTACCGGTTCTGGCTCCGCGGGCCTCGTGGCAGACATGATCAACCAGTACGGCGAAGACTCGCTGGTCGTGAAGATGGCCGCAACCATGTTCGGCTCTACGGAAACCACCTTCTACGTCATCGCGGTCTACTTCGGCGCCATCAACGTCCGCGAGACGCGCCACGCCGTACCTGCGGGGCTGTTTGCCGACTTCGTCGGATTCCTGGCGTCCGTCTACGTGGTGCAGCTTCTGTTCGGGTAGTGCGTATTTCGTATTGCGTATCTCGTGCGTATCCCGTGTCACGTGAAATTTCTTGCGCAATACGCATCACAGAGAAAGCGTCGCCAGCGCGTTCACGATGGCATCCTGAGCGGCGCGCACCGCATCGGTCTCCGCCATGTGGTGATTGCAGAAGATGACGAACGAGAGGGGGGTGCCCTGCCCGGTCTTGACGTATCCGCTGAGCGCGCTCACGCCGGAGAGGGTGCCAGTCTTTGCATGGACGTTTTTTCGAGCTGCCGCGCCGTCCTTGTACCGGTATTCGAGGGTTCCCTCTGTCCCTCCAACGGGCAGGGACTCGTAGAAGGCCGACCGGAGGGCCGGCTCGGCGTCGACCCACATGGCCTCCAGCAGGTGGGTCATTGCCCGCGGGCTCAAGTAGTTCTTGCGGGAGAGGCCGGAGCCGTCCACCATCTGTACGCGACTGGTGTCGATGCCGACCTCGGCGAGTTCCCTCCGTGTGGCGAGGGCGCCGAGATCGGACGAGCCTACGGTGAGCTCCTCGGAGGTCGTGTCGGGACGGTTCACGATCGCGAGCGTTCGGAGCAGCTGCTCGGCGTAGAGGTTCTGGCTCTCGTGGTTCATGGTGCGCACGACCTGCCGGAGCGGGGGCGAGCGGTACGTGGCCACCTGGCGCACTGAGTCCGCCGCGTAGTGGGGATCGATGGGCATATCGTCGACATCGACCCCCCGTCCCCGCACGGAGATGCCCTCCTGCTGGAGGACCGTTCGCAGGACGTGGGTGAAGTAGCAGGTAGGCTCGGTGACGGTGAGCGTCTCTTCCTGCGTCTCGTCCGGGTGGACGCGGGAGCGGACGGTAAAGATATTTTTGCTGAAGGGCCGGTCATACTCTTCGTCCGACGAGGAGTCTTGAGGCACGGTTCGCGTCTGGTTGCGGACGCGCACGAAGTCGGTCTCGAAGGGGGTCCAGGTGATCTGCCCCGGCGCCCCCGGCCAGCGTCCCCGCACCTCCAGGTCGATCGCGTTGTTGTTGAAGACGAGGCCGTTGATCTCCGCAGCGTACGAGTAGGGCACGTCGTTCCAGCTCCATCCTTCTCCCAGGGGCACGTCGCTGAACGGATCGTCGTCGCCGATAATGTCACCGTCGATGTGCGTGATGCCCGCCGCCTTCAGTGAGTCGGCCCAATCCCGAAAGACCGCCGTGGGATTTTTGCGCTGCTGATAGCCGCCAATGGTGGGGTCGCCACTGCCTCGAACGATGAGGTTGCCGTGGAGCACACCGTTGCGAACAGGACCGTCGACGTACAGGCCGGTCTCGTAGCGGTAGGAAGGTCCGAGTCGGCGAAGCGCCGCTGCGGTGGTGAGAAGTTTGGTGTTGGAGGCGGGCGTGAAAAGGTGGTTCGGGTTGTGACGGAAGAGAGTGCGCCCGCTCTCGAGGTTGGTGACTTCGATTCCCCAGTGGGCCCCCGAGTACCGGTCCGCCTCAATCGTATCGTTTACGACTTCCTGGAGGGTCGTCCGGGCGGATTGGACCTCAGGGGCGAACTGTGCGGCTGCGGTCGTGGCTCCCCACATGAGGAGCACGAGCATGCCCGGGAGGCGTGCGTAGGAGACGAGGCGGCGTAGCATGAGTCTGGGCGTTGGGCGTGTGGGCGTTTTCGAAATTGGACTGTAGGGACAGGCTACAGAGCCCCGGGCCTCGCTTAATCGCTCCGGGGGCTCGGGGTCGTCGGAAGACGATCGGCGTTACGGATGAGTTGCATGTAGTACTGGACGACGGTCCGGTAGTCTTCCACGGCGATGCGTTCGTTGGGCCCATGGATGCGGCTCCGGTCGTCGGGCGTCAACTGGTAGGGCACGAAGCGATAGACGGCATCGGTGGCGTCGGCGTAGTAGCCACTGTCCGTGCGGCCGGGCACGAGGTAGGGCGCTACGACCACCGAATCGGCCGTGACCTGCCCGATGGTGCGCTGCATCATCCGAAATGCTGGGGTTTTGACGCTGGATACGGACGGAGGAGGATTGGACTGCAGGCGCTCCACCTGGATCGGAAGTCCCCTCAGGCGCGACTGTACGTGATCGATCACGCCATCGATCGACTGGCTTGGCAGGATGCGAAAGTTGACTACAGCGCGGGCCGTGGTGGGAATCACGTTGTCTTTGACGCCTGCGTCGAGCCGGGTGGGCACCATGGTCGTGCGGATTGCAGCCCGGGTGGCGGGACGACGGTTCAGCACCCACCGGAGGGCGGGCGCCGTGAGCCAACGATTGGCCAGGATCGCCCGCATGGAAAGATTCATCTCAGGCGCGAGGTAGTCAAACATGGTGCCCGCCACGCCCGAGAGGCGAGACGGCAGCGAATGGGCACGCAACCGAGAAAGGGCCTTGTTGAGCACCTCGATGCTGGTCTGGTCGGGTGGGACGGACGAATGGCCGCCAGGTCCTTCGGCCGTCAGTTCGAGACTGAGGTATCCCTTTCCGGCCACCCCTACGACCGCGAGGGGGTCGCGGAGGCCCGGCAGGGCGCCCCGCGTAACAACGCCGCCTTCGTCGACCACCAGGGCCGGCGACACGCCGCCCGCCGTAATCCGCTCGGCCATGGCCCACCCGCCCCGACGCCCTCCCACCTCCTCGTCGTGCCCCAGGGCCACGTACACCGTGCGCCGGGGCCTCACGCCGCGCTTCAAGAGCGTCTCGATGGCTTCCAGGATGCCGACGGCGCTCGCCTTATCGTCCAGCGCCCCGCGACCCCAGACGGATCCCTCGGCGATGCGTCCTGAAAACGGGGGATGGTTCCACTGCGACGAGTCCTCGATCGGGACCACGTCGACGTGGGCCATCAGCACAATGGGGGCAAGGGACGGATCCCGCCCCGTCCACCTGTAAAGCCGACTCAGTCCGTTTACGTGGGTGGTGTCGAGCGTTTCGTGCACCCGGGGGAAGGCCCGGGCAAAGTGCGCGTAGAGGTCCCGAAACGCGGACGAATCGAAGGCCGTGGGATCGCGACTCGTGAGGGTCGGAATCCGAATTGCCCGGGCGAGACGCTTCGGGGCCTCAGCGGCCACGTTCACGTCGACCTTCTGGGTCTGAATCTGACGCGAGTCCACTTGCCACGTCCGAACAGCCACGACGGCGAGCAGAAGAACGAACAGTAGCGCAAGTCCCTCCAGGAGGCGTCGCCAGCCGAAGCGGACGGGGCCCATGAGCCGAAGACGATCGAGACGAAAAAGACGCACTGAGGAGTCGCATCGCAGTCCGGGTCTCGCCACGGTCCTCCCCCCCGGAGGTTCCGAACGGGTGGCCGCGGCGTGCGTACTTTTGGCAACGGCAGTCTCTTTCACCTTCAGCCCCCACGAGCCATGACCCCGGACGCGGTGCAGACGCCCCCTCAACTCGACAACCAGTACGAGACCGATCGCGTACTCCGAAGCTACGTCCGCCGGGTGCTTCCCGACGAGATATACGCCGCAGTGGAGCCGGGCCTGCGGGCAATGGGGGAACGGGCGGGCAAGGAGCTGTACGCGCTCCAGCAGGACGACGTCGGCGCGGAGCCGAGCCTCACGCGGTGGGGGGCGTGGGGGGATCGGATCGATCAGATCGAGCTGACCGAGGTGTGGCAGCGTGCCGAAGAGATCGCTGCCGAGCACGGCGTCGTGGCGACGGCCTACGAGCAGACCCACGGTCGCCACAGCCGCGTTCACCAGATGGCACTCGCGTACCTCTTCATCCCCTCCACGGACATGTACGGGTGCCCACTGGCGATGACCGACGGGGCCGCTCGCACCCTGCTCGACCACGGGCGGCAGACGCTCGTGGAGAAAGCCGTGCCGCACCTCACCGCCCGCGATCCGCAGGCATTTTGGACCTCGGGCCAGTGGATGACGGAAATTACCGGCGGGTCCGACGTGAGCAACACCCGCACCAGTGCTCGCCGGGACGACGAGGGCACCTGGCGACTCTACGGGCGCAAGTGGTTCACCAGTGCCATCACGGCCAACATGGCCCTCGCGCTGGCGCGTCCAGCGGAGAACCCCGACGGAAGCGACGGACTGGGCCTCTTCTACGTCCCCATCCGTGACGAGGACGGCCCGGCCGACGGAATCTACGTCAATCGACTGAAGAACAAGCTGGGGTCCCGCAAGCTCCCCACCGCCGAGCTCACCCTTGACGGCGCCATCGCCTACCCAGTTGCGGACGAGCCTCGTCATGGCACGCGCCACATCGCCCCCATGCTCACCGTCACCCGAACCTGGAATGCGGTGACGGCGGCCTCCTACCTGCGTCGCGGACTGGCGCTGGCCCGCGACTATGCTCGCAGGCGTGAGGCCTTTGGCGATGCGATCATCAACCATCCCCTCCACCAGGAGACCCTCGCCGACCTGCAGGCCCAGCTTGAAGGCATGGTGCATCTGTCGTTCCGGCTCGCTGAGCTGCTCGGGGGCCGCGAAATGGAGGAGGCCGACGCGAACGACCGCGCCCTTCTCCGCCTCCTCACCCCAATTGCCAAACTTACCACCGCCAAACAGGCCGTGGCCGGCACCAGCGAGGTACTCGAAGCCTTTGGGGGCGCCGGGTACGTGGAAGACACCGGCCTGCCGCCCCTTCTCCGCGACGCGCAGGTGCTTCCCATCTGGGAAGGTACGACCAATGTGCTAGCGCTGGATCTGCTCCGGGGCGTGAAGGCAACTGGGGGACTCGATCCGCTCGGCACGGAGTTTGAGCGGTGCCTCACCGCCGTCGAGGAGCCCCAACTCCGTCAGGCCGCGCGGGAAGCCCTCGACGCGTTTCAGTCCGCCGCCGAGTGGCTCCGTGCCGCTCAGACCGAGGGGCCGGACGCCTTGCAGGCTGGTGCGCGACGCTTTGCGCTTACACTGGGCCGGGCGCTGGAGTTGGCCTACACAGCCCGGCATGCTCAGTGGACACTGACCCATGAGCAGGACGGCCGGTCGGCCGCCGCGGCCGAGCGTCTGGCCGCCCAGCCGATCGACCGCATCACGGAGCGGGCTGCAGACAGTACGGACGCCCTGGCACGGGAGGCCCAAGGACCTGTGCTCTCCGAGAAGTTTGAAACGTCCCCGGCCGATGCGGCCTGACAGATCCGCAGTCCGCCGGAACGCTGGAGAGCGATCTGCCCCCTCTAGTCTCGCCCGGCCGGTTTGCTAAGATTGAGCGTCAGTTCAGGCAGAGGGTCCCGTGGGGCGTTACGTGGATGGGCATGAAGGGAGCCGGCGGGGGTGGGGGAGAGGTCGCGTCGTCAGTCTCGGGCGTCGGATCGGGAGGGAGCTCTTCTCCGCTCGGCTCAAAGAGCGCCATCGACTCCGCGACGGGCTCATCCTCTTCGTTCAGCAACACGGCGCGAACGTGGTATTGGGGCGGCTCGGCAAACACGATTTCCGCAGTCGCCCGCACGGCTCCTCGATACTCTGGGCGCTCGACGCTGAGGCTGAACCGCTCCATTGCGAGCAGTCCCTCTTTTTCCACGGACCCAGCCGCTAGGGACGACGCGTCACTGAGGAGTCGTTGGAACGGCATCCGAGTCAAGACCGCGGTTCCGGACCGGGCCTCGACAACGCCAATGAGTTCGGCGAACCCGTACGAGATGTCGACGGGACCCGTGACGTCTTCCGCCGCGTGAGCCGCGTACAAGTGCTTCAGGCGCTGGTAATGCTGTTGGGCAACCATGATATCGAAAATCTAAACGCTGTAGAAAATCGCGGAGGCGGATCTAGGAGGTTTTCTCGATGCGCCCCCTTGGTCGTTCAGGCACGCGTGAGTGTGTGGTGCGAAAACAGTGCCAGGCCGGGCTTCCTGTCCAAATGACAGAACCCGGGACGACGAGCTGCGACTCGACGCGAATCGCTCCTTGCTGCATCCGGTGGTTTCTGAAGGCCTGTCACCCGGTCGTCCAGCGAGCCCTCGAACCCCGGGACGGGAAAAGCCGAACGGGAAGCCGCCTCTGCTCCCGCTCGGATGCCTACGAAAAGAACGAGCGCTCGGATGCGGCCAGGGACGGCGTGTAACGTTTCGACGAGCTGTCGATCAAAGGCGCGAAGAAGAGCAGGAGCTCCCTGCTTTCTCTCGTTACGCAACCTTCCACAACCAATTCTTCCCGGACATGAAGTGGCTTAAAGCAGCAACCGTTGGTGCCGTCGCCAGTCTCGTCATGTTTGTGCTCATGATGATTGGCCTCCACGGGGTCGAAATTGCGCCGTTCAATCTCCCTCCCTCCGCCGCGTTTCTGGAGCGAATGGGCCTGAATGCGGGTCCGCTTCCTCTTCTGGTGCACTTCGGATACGGGGCCACTTGGTCGCTTGTCTTGGTGGCCTGGTTCGGTGCCGACACAAACGTGCAGCGCGGCCTTCTCTTGGCCACAGGCCTGTGGCTCTTCATGATGCTCGTCTATTCTCCGATTATCGGATGGGGCGTGTTCGGCTTCGGGGGCGCAGGGTATGAGCCGGGAAATATCTTGCACCTCGGTTCACCCGTGAAGTACATTGTGTCTACGCTCGTCCTTCATCTGCTTTACGGATGGATCATCGGTGGCCTCAATCCAGCCTGGATCACGTTCTCCACCTCGCAGGAGGCGACGGCCTAATCACGATGTGAGGCGATTGGGTAGGCCGTGAGCAGTAGGTCTGCGAAGTCGCAGGCCTCCCAAAACAGATCCTCATACCAGATGCGATAGATTTGCGCGCACTTTTCCTCACCGAACCCGCGTGTCTTCTGTAGCACCGTTGGAGTTCGGAGACGCCACGGGGAATAGAACCCAGTCGGCTAGTCTCCACATTCGGAGTTTTCGCACACTGATCCCCAGCAGATGGAATCAGCCCTTTTTCGGGCCTGAGGAGTCGTGGTCTCTAAGCTCCAGGTGAAGCGCAAGGGCCGCAATCGTGCAAAGAACGCCTAAGAATGCAGGGAGTACCCCAATAAGGCCGTACTTGACCCAAGAGATTTTCCACACCGGCCCAAGCCACAGGGAGAACGTCGCCCAGGCGTAGAAAATCGCGGCCGCTACGAACGATCCGGTAAAGAGGGTACGTTTTGTCTCGTCGGTCATGTTGTCGGTTGTGACACTGCGGAAAAGGCGGTGCGACCATCTACGTGGACTGTCTATGTGGACTGTGCTTCTTTGGCGAGGCGGTCCACCTTCTCCACGTACGCCTCGGGATCAGCCTTTCGCTCCAAGCCGCCCTGACTCATGTAACGGACTTTTCCGTAGACGGGCCGTTCTTTCCAACCGCGATCGTGGAGGCCAAAAATCCATGCCACGTTGGCGAACGAGTTCGGGTCGCGTCCGTCAAGGAAGTACTTGTTGTTCAGGTGCAGCGTGCGGGCGAAGGCCGTTCGGGGATCCGGCGACCATTCCAGAATTTTTTTGCCCCAGTACATGCGCATGTAGTTGTGCATGTACCCGGTCTCCCGCATCTCCTTCATCGCCGCATTCCAGTAGGGATCGTGCGTCTCTCCCTGCTCGAGTTCGGCCTGACTGTAGAGATGCTCGCGCTCATCGTCGGCGTGCTCGGCGAGGCTTTCGCGGGCCCACTCCGGCAGGCACGCGTAGGCATCGTAGGTGTCTGGGCGAAAGTGGACGTGATTCATCGCCAGTTCGCGCCGGACAACGAGTTCCTCGACGTACGATTCGACATCGTTTTCCGGGCCTTGGGCCTGCCGCACCTGCTGGGTTAGCCACACCGGGGAGACCTGCCCAAAGTGCAGGTGCTTGCTCATGTGGGACACCGCGTTGGTGTGAATCTGGTTGCGGTTCCCGTCGTAGCCGTCGAGGTGCTCGGCAAGAAAGCGCTCGAAGATCTGTTGGGCCTCGGAGGGGCCTCCGCGGTACAGCGACGAGACCGGGGGCACACTCCGATCGAGATCCAGCTGATCGGTCACAGCTCCCACCTCGTCGAGGGAGAGTCCGGGATCGACTTCCAGATCGAGAGACGGCACCGCCACGTCGGCCCGATCGGGAAGCTGCAGGCACCGATCCAGGTGCTCGTGAATCTTCGGGCGGATGGTGCGGGCGGCGTACTCGGCCTTGTCGGTCACCGTCTCCACAGGCACCACCACGTCTCCCTCCACCTGCTCTACTCGACACGGCGCCGCCTCCGACACGTGGGTCCGCCACTGCCTCTGGTGCCGCAGATAGCCCCGGTCGGTGACGAGAACGGCGGCCTCCTCGGCGTACTGGAGGGCCACCTCGTCCGGAGAGCCGTGCTGCACGACCATCTTGATGCCCCGATCCGCAAGCTGTCGCTGCGTGTCGCGCAGTCCTTCGAGCATGAAGGTGTAGTGCCGAAGGTTCGCCTCGGGATAATCGTCCATGAGCCCGAAGACGACCAGGAGCGGAAGGGTCTTCTCGTTCGCGTGCTGCAGGGCACGCTCCAGGGCCGGGTTGTGACGCGCCCGCTGGGACTGCTGCATCCAGTACAGCACGTAGCGCGCACCGTCCTGGGCGCCCCGATCATTGAGCGGTTGAATGCGATCCGGAATGACAGTCGGCATGAGGCGAGCAAACTGTACGAGGCGTATACACCTTTATAAACGTCAGACTCAGCCTCGATGTCCCCACTCCCGCCCCTGTCGCGCCCAACGTGACCGAATCGTTTCGTCCAGTTTTCTCTACCCGACCGTCTCCTCCTGAGCGGCCCCCTGCAGGTCGTCGGTGGCCACGCTGACGCCGTCTGTGGGAAACTGAAGCTGGCTCTCCGAGGCAGCCACCACGGAGGCGACCATCGTGTCCCCCGTCACGTTATTCGTCGTACGGAGCATATCGAGGGGCCGGTCCGCCGCCCAAATGAGTGCAATTCCGGCGCTGGGCACCCCGATGGACTCGAGGATCACGACGAGCATCACCGTCCCGGCACTGGGCACGGCGGCGGCTCCTACCGACGCAAGCGTGGCCAGGAGCACGATGTTGAGTTGCTGCGAAAGGGCAAGCCCGATGCCGAGCACCTGCGCGATGAAAACGGCCGCGACGGATTGGTAGAGAGCCGTGCCGTCCATGTTGATGGTGGCCCCCAGCGGCAGTACGAACGAGGACACCTCCTCCGAGACCCCAAGATTCTTCTCCGACACCTCCATGGTGACCGGCAGGGTGCCCCCGCTCGACGACGTCGAAAACGCGACGAGCTGTGCCGGGGAGATGGCCCGGAAGTAGTCGCCAATCGAGATCGGCGTAAAGAGCGACATGAAGATGGGATACACCAGGAAAACCATGATGGAAAGCCCGATCACCACCGTCAGGCAATAAAACCCGAGGGCGCCGAGAAGGCTCACAATGTTACCGTTCCCCCCGGTAGCGATCGAGGTGATGGCGTCCGCAATGAGCCCGAAGACCCCAATCGGCGCCATAAGCATGATGACCTCGATGAGTCGGATGACAAGGTCATTTAGGCTCCGGAAGACGGAGAGTAAAGGCTCAGCATCCTCCTTCGGAATCAGCAACAGGCCAATGCCAATGAAGATGGCGACGAACACGATCTGTAGCATATTGCCGTTGTCCGACGCCGAATTGAAGAAGTTGGCCGGCACCAGGTCCACGAGCGGCTGCAGAGGCCCCCGGCCTTTCGCCTCTTTGGCCATTTTCTTGCTCATCTCCACCTTGCCCTGGTAGGTCTGCTTGAGCTTCGTTCGGGTCTCTTCGGTTACGGTGTCGCCGGGACGGAGCGTGTTGACGAGCCCCAGTCCAATGGTGAGCGCCATCGTGGTGGTTAGCAAGTAGAGCCCAAGGGTCTTCCCCCCGATTCGCGACAGCTTTTTAAGGTCTCGGAGAGAAGACACCCCCACCACCAGCGAGGCCAAAATGAGTGGGACAGCGATGAGCTTCAGCAGGTTGAGGAAGATGGTGCCGAAGGGCGCAATCCAGTCTGCTGTAAACTCGGCCCATCCCGCTCCTGCGGCGACGACGCCGTAGGCCAGGCCCAAAACGAGGCCGATGATAATTTGCCAGTGGAGCTTCTTGTACCAGGGCATAAGCACGTCGAGTTTGGAGAGAAGACGAACTGGTCGGTGCGACTTGGCTTTCGCCACGCGTAACGTAACGGCTCACCCCTTCTTCTACAAACCATCCCTCGAACGGAGACGTGCGAAATGAGCATGAAGCCCTCAATGCTTCCCTTCATCCAAGGAGGAAAACGCTTGCGAGAGCCGCGAGGGCCCCAACGGTCGTGCCAACGAGATTTACGACGTTGTTGCCTATGGCGGCGCTCCCCCGAACTAACTCGGCCTCTGTCGACGGAGGCCGCTCCACCTGCCGGCCCGAGGCAGGGGTGCGATACTGGGCCTGCAGAAACGCGCCGACTACGCCGTCGGCTCCCATTCCGAGAACCCCGGCCCCACAGAGAAGCAGGACCTCCTGTGTCGGGTGCCCTGACAGGGACCCGCCAACTAGTAGGGCCGTCCCCACGACGCTCAGCGCCCCGAGGAATGCCGCTCCTGTACCCACGAGGGACACAGCCCCCGAGGTGCCGGTTGGAACCCGCCGCTGCTCCCGCAACGACCAGGGGGGAACCGGAGACCATGATCCGAGCTCCGTGGCCCAGGTGTCGGCCGCCGCGGCGGCCAGGGCCCCGATGAAGGCAGCATAGCCCCACAGGCGGAGATCCGGCGTTCCCGCAGGGGTCAGTGCAACCACTGCTAGGGCGGTCCAGGCCACCCCACCATTGGCCAGGACCTGTGCCTGGGTCCGCCGTACAGACTCCTCCCGCCCATCTCGGCGAAGGCCGGTGAGCGCACTGGAGAGGCCGAAGAAGACGAGGCCCGGCCCAATCCACGCCTCTCCCCCAAGTCCAACGAGGGAGGCCGCAAAGAGCCCGCCGGTCGCGGCCCCACGTCCGTCCAGTGCCCCGGCGCCGTACGCCCCCCCGGCAAAGACCGCGCCCACGAGAAGCGCCGCCCCGAACTCCGCCCCCGTCAGTCCGCCGGTCTGGAGGGGAACCAGCACCAGAATCACCGCGACGACGACAAAGAGGTTGTCCCACCCGCGACTGCTGATCGATTCGACGAGGGTGGTGACCACGGTCGTTCCCAGCGCTGTTCCGAGCACGCGGAGCGGCGACCAGGGGGTTGCCGTCGCGAGGAGAAGCGTCGTCAGGACCAGAGCAAGGCCCCCAAACGTCAAGCTTCCCCGGAGGGTGCTAGGGCGGTTGCGGGCCTCAGGCGTCGTCCCTTCCCCAACCCACGACGCCGCAGGATCGGCCAGGCCGAGGACGAGATACGCCGCCTCGAGGGCGAGGATGCGCTCCGGGGTCACGGACCAGGTCGCCGCGAGGGCGGGGACCACGGAGAGGGGCAGGGCCACGGTGCCCCAGCTCTTCGGTCGTGCGGCGTGGATGCCGGGCCACCAGTGGTTGAGGCGAGCCCCTGCGTTGAAGATCACGAAAAGCCCGGCCAATGCGTAGACCGGGAGCGGCCGGGTGAAGAGGAGCGGGGTCGAGGCCACGAAGAGGCTGACGCCCGCGTGGACGAGGCGACGCGTCGTGCGGACAGGCACGCCCCACACCCGGAGGCCCTCCCCGAGCCCCACGAGGACTCCGAGTCCGACCAGCGCCCCGAGCGCCATCAGTCCATCACCGGCGAGGAGGCGCAGGGGAAGCATACGCAGACCTCTGATTCAGTCGAGCGTGGACGACAGGCCTCAAATACCACCGCCCCGGCACGCCGAAGCGGCGCGGCCGGGGCGGAAACGAGTCGTCTGGCAGGGGCAGATTAGCCTTCAGAACCGGACGCCTCAATCTGCTCGACATCCTCCTCGCTCGGCGCGCCGTCGCCCGCGGCTCCGTCGCCGGCCGGGGCCTCGCCGTCCCCGCCAATTGCGGCCTGCAGCTCTTCGAGCTCCGACTTCGAGCCCACCACGAGGTCGCGGTACTCCCGCTGCCCCGTGCCGGCCGGGATGGAATGCCCCACCACAACGTTTTCCTTGAGCCCTTCGAGGGGATCGGTTCGGGCCTTGATGGACGCGTTTGTGAGGACCTTCGTCGTCTCCTGGAACGAGGCCGCCGAGATCATCGAGTCGGTGGCCAGCGATGCCTTCGTGATGCCCAGAAGCACCGGCTCGCCGACGGCGGGCCGCGCCTCGCGCACCTCGACCTCCGGCTTGTCCTGGCGCTTCAGTTCGGAATTGAGTTCCCGAAGCTCTCGGCGACCGATGACCTCGCCGATCTCGACGTCCGCGTCGCTCGGGTCAGTAACGACAAACTGGTCGTACAGATCGTCGTTAATGTCCGCCATCTTCTGCCGATCCACTTTCTGCTCTTCCATGAAGTGAGTATCGCCCGGCTCCGTGATCTTAACCCGTTTCATCATCTGCCGGATCACGACCTCGAAGTGCTTATCGTCAATGTCGACGCCCTGGAGGCGGTACACCTCCTGCACCTCGTTGAGCAGGTGCTCCTGTACCGCCCGAGGCCCCTTAATCGAGAGGATGTCGTGCGGGGCGATCTGGCCGTCACAGAGCCGGTCCCCCGCTTCGACGTAATCCCCTTCGTGCACCAGCATGTGCTTCGAGAGGGAGACCATGTAGCTCTTCTCCATCTCCCCGTCCCGGCTAGAAACGATGACCTCCTGAGAGCCACGCTTCTGGTCGCCGAAGCTGACGATGCCGTCAATTTCGCTCACCACGGCGGGCTCGTCCGGGGTCCGCGCCTCAAAGAGCTCCTCCACGCGGGGCAGACCACCTGTAATGTCGCTGGTCTGTGCGGCCTGACGTGGCATCTTCGCGAGGGTCTGACCGGCCTGCACCTGCTCACCCTCTTCGACCTGAATGCGGGCATCAACGGGCATGTTGTACTCCCGCTCGTCGCCGTCTTCAGTTTCGATCACGAGGGCGGGCGTGAGGGTACGCTCGCGACTCTCCACGATCACCTTCTCCATGTGGCCCGTCTGCTGGTCCGTCTCCTCCCGGAAGGTGGTGCCTTCGATCACGTCCTCGAACCGAACGTTGCCGTCCACCTCCGTGAGGATGAGACTGTTGTACGGGTCCCAGCTGGCCATCACGTCGCCTTCGTCGACCTCCTGGCCCTCCTCGACCAGAAGCTCGGCGCCGTACGGCACGACGTAGCTGGTGAGCTCGCGACGGTTGCCGTCCGTGTCCATGATCCGGATTTCCCCCTGCCGCGAGAGCACAACCTCCTTCGGCCCGTCAGTATCCTCGTACGTCACCGTCCGGAGGTTCTCGAACTCGAGAGTGCCCTCAAACTTGGCCTGTATGGTCGACTCGCCGACCTCGCGCGTTGCGGTGCCGCCGGTGTGGAAGGTCCGCAGCGTGAGCTGGGTGCCCGGCTCGCCAATCGACTGGGCGGCCACCACGCCGACCGACTCGCCCACTTCGACCATGCGACCGGTGGCGAGGTTCTGTCCGTAGCAGAGCGTGCACACGCCCCGCTCGGCCTCGCAGGTGAGCACCGATCGAATCTCAATCTCCTCGATGGAGGTCTGTGCAATCCGGTCGGCGATCTCGTCGGTGATGAGCTCGTTCGCCTCCACGATGAGCTCGTCCGTGCGGGGATCGTAGACGTCGTGCACCGACACCCGACCCGTGATGCGGTCGGAGAGGGGGGCCACGACCTCCTCGTTGTCCTTGAGCGCGCCCACGCTGATGCCGCGGAGCGTGCCGCAGTCGTGCTCGGTCACCGTCACGCTCTGCGAGACGTCCACGAGGCGGCGCGTGAGGTAGCCGGCGTCGGCGGTCTTGAGGGCGGTGTCGGCCAGCCCTTTCCGCGAGCCGTGGGTGCTAATGAAGTACTCCTGCACCGTGAGTCCCTCCTTGAAGTTGGAGAGGATGGGATTTTCGAGAATCTCGCCCCCGCCTCCACCTTCACCAATGTTCTTCTGCGGCTTGGCCATGAGCCCACGCATCCCGCCGAGCTGACGGATCTGCTCCTGCGACCCACGGGCTCCGGAGTCGGCCATCGTGAAGATGGGGTTGAAGCCCTCCTTGTCTTCCTTCAGGGCCTCAAAGAGCACCTCCGACACGCGGTTGTTGGTCTTCGTCCAGACGTCGATGACCTGATTGTACCGCTCGTTGTCGGTGATGAAGCCCATCTCGTAGTTCTGATCGGTCTCGGCGACCTTCTCGTTGGCCTCCTCGATGAGCTTCTCCTTCTCCTCCGGAATGATGATGTCCGAAAGCGAGAAGGTCATGCCCGATGTCGTCGAACGCCGAAAGCCCATGTCCTTGATCGCGTCCAGGAAGTCGGCGGTCTCCTGGAAGCCGGTCTGCTTCAGCACGCGGGCAATCACAGGCCGCACGTTCTTCGTCGTCAGTACCTCGTTGACGAAGTCGAGCTCCTCCGGCAGCGCCTCGTTGAAGATCACGCGCCCGACGGTCGTGTCGATGATTTCGCCGGATCCGTCCGGGTCGCGGAGCTTGATTTTGGCGTGGAGAGCGAGCTGATCCTGGTCGAAGGCCTGCCGCACCTCGTTGATGTTCGCGAAGCGCATGCCCTCGCCCTTCTGGTTGGACTTCGCCTTCGTGATGTAGTAGAGGCCAAGAATCATGTCCTGGCTCGGTACGGCGAGCGGCCCGCCGTCGGCCGGGCTCCGTACGTTGTGACTCGACAGCATGAGAACCATGCTTTCGAGACACGCCTCGTGCGAGAGCGGAACGTGAACGGCCATCTGGTCGCCGTCGAAGTCGGCGTTGTACGCCGGACAGACGAGCGGGTGAATTTCGATGGCCTTGTTTTCGGTGAGCACCGGCTGGAAGGCCTGAATGCCGAGCCGGTGAAGCGTGGGCGCCCGGTTGAGCAATACCGGTCTCCCCTGTATCACTTTCTCTAAGATGTCCCAGACGTCCTCGGACTTCTTGTCGACGTACTTCTTCGCGCTCTTCACCGTCTTCACGATGCCGCGCTCGATGAGACGGCGAATGATGAAGGGCTTGAAGAGCTCGACGGCCATTTCCTTCGGCAGCCCGCACTGGTGGAGTTCGAGGTGCGGCCCCGAGACGATGACCGAGCGGCCGGAGTAGTCGACACGCTTCCCAAGCAGATTCTGACGGAAGCGACCCTGCTTGCCTTTCAGCATGTCCGAGAGGCTCTTGAGGGGCCGGTTCGACGAGCCGCGCACCGAGTTGGACTTGCGGCTGTTGTCGAAGAGCGAATCGACCGCTTCTTGCAGCATGCGCTTCTCGTTCCGCAGGATGACCTCCGGCGCCTTGATGTCGATGAGGCGCTTGAGGCGATTGTTGCGGATAATGACCCGTCGGTAGAGGTCGTTCAGGTCACTGGTCGCAAACCGACCGCCTTCAAGGGGCACGAGGGGACGCAACTCGGGCGGGATCACCGGAATAACCCGCATGACCATCCACTCCGGCTTGTTGGTGCCGTCTTCGTTCGCCTCGCGGAACGCTTCGACGACCTTCAACCGCTTCAGGGCCTTGGATTTCCGCTGCTGGCTGGTCTCCGTCTTGACCTGGAAGCGGAGATCCTGGGCCAACTTGTCAAGCTCAAGCCGTTCGAGCATCGTCTCAACGGCCTCGCCCCCAATCTTGGCGACAAACTTCTCCGGGTTATCGTCCTGAAGGCGGTTGTTATCGTCCCGGATCTGGTAGAGAATCTCGTAGTATTCCTCCTCGGTGAGGAGTTGATTCTCTTCAACGCCCAGTCGCTCAGCCGTGCCCGGCTGGATGACGATGTAATTCTCATAATAGATCACCTTCTCCAGGTCCTTCGACTTCAGACCCAGGAGGTGCCCAATTTTGTTGGGCAGCGTCTTGAAGTACCAGATGTGCACTACCGGCACGCTCAGGGAGATGTGGCCCATTCGCTCTCGGCGAACGGCCTTGCGGGTTACCTCCACCCCGCACCGGTCACAGATGATGCCCTTGTACCGAATGCGCTTATACTTCCCACAATGGCACTCGTAGTCCTTGACCGGACCAAAGATTTTCTCGCAGAAGAGCCCGCCCATCTCCGGCTTGAAGGACCGGTAGTTGATGGTCT
>JBDGQN010000025.1:0-17316 GCA_042219055.1 Salinibacter sp.
GACAATCGGCTGATGATCCTGGCCGATCTCTATGATGAGATCTTCCCGTCCGCGAATTGGATATGCATCCATCGGAACGAAGAGGACACGTACAAGAGCCAGTTCGGGGAATGGACGCCGGATTTTGAGGAATGGAAACGGGTCAAGCGAGCACGTGACGACATTTGGAGGCGGTCGAAGCCAGCGCAGAAAGCCCTTGAGGTGAACTATGAGGACTTCAAACAGGCGCCTCAGCAAACGCTCGAGAGGATCGAACAGCACCTTGGGATGTCACTATCCGACGAACAGCGACGCCGGTGTCTCGACTTTTTCCAGCCTCGCAAATGAGGCAAGGCCAGCGCAGACGAGACCTACGGCTTAGGAATGATGGCATTGCGTGCCCATCTAGTTGGTAAGGAATCTTCGTCGAAATCACGGGCAACGGGGGAGGGAAAGCGTGACGCAAACAGTATCGGTTATCGGTGGCGGAGGCCACGTCGGCCTCGGCATGTCGCTTGTCCTGGCCAACAACGGATCTTTCGTGTATGGGATCGAGAATGACGCCTCGAAGATCGACCTGATCAACGATGGGCAGATGCCCTTTCACGAGGCAGATGGGGATCAATACCTGCAGCAAGCGCTGGAGCATCAGCAGCTCCGGATGACGGACGATCCGTCGGTGGTTGCCGACTCTGACGTGGTCATCGTGGTGATCGGAACGCCCATTGACGAGAACTTCAACCCCGTCATGGCTCCGTTGCGGGACGTGACGATGTCAATTGTGGATCACGTCCAGAAGCATCAGCTGATCGTCCTCCGCAGCACGGTGTCGCCGGGCACCACGGACATGATCCGGCGGCTCCTCGAAGAGAAGACGGGATGGACGGTAGGGACCGACTTCGATCTCGTCTTTGCGCCAGAGCGCGTTGCGCAAGGCAAGGCCATTCGGGAGATGCAGTCGTTGCCGCAAATCATTGGGGCCTTTGACAATTCCGGGTATGAGCGCGCGGCCAGCTTCTTCCAATCATTCTTGGATGCCGAGTGCATTCCGCTCAGCCCCTTAGAAGCGGAGATTGGCAAGCTGATCACGAACATGACCCGGTATGTCAACTTCGCCTTGGCCAACGAGTATCACCTCATCGGCGACACGTTCGGCGTCAACATGAACAAGATCATCGATGCGTGCAACCGGGACTATCCTCGGCTGAATCTGCCGAGTCCCGGCCCCAACGTTGGAGGCCCCTGCCTCTACAAGGACGGCTGGTTCCTCATTGAACGGATTCCGTACAACGAGTTGATCTCCACGGCCTTCCAGATCAACGAGGGCATGCCCATGCAAATTGCCCAGAAAATAAGCGACCTACCTCAAGTTAAGAAGGTTACCATCTTGGGCATGACGTTCAAGGCCAACAGCGACGACATCCGGAACTCGGTGAGCTTCAAGCTCAAGAAGCAGCTCGAAACCCTCGGCTATCGGCTCACCTTGGTTGAGCCTCATCTCGACGGATACGATGATCTCGCGGAGATAGCCGGGAGCGACGCGGTTGTCCTAATGACGCCGCACGATGAGTTCCGAGACCTGTGCGCCATCCAAGATTGTGTGGACAATCCAGACTGTCTGTACGTGGACATCTGGGGCTTTTGGGACGCCATGCGGTATCGATCGGACAATGGGTATTTTTGGGGGAAGGAGACCGTCGAATGAGGGTGCTTGTCACGGGAAGCGAAGGGTCCTTGATGCAGTGGGTCATTCCGCGACTGATCGACGCCGGGCATGAGGTCCGGGGCGTCGACAACTTCTCGCGCTATGGCGAGATCGAGCGGCAGCGCAGGTATGACTTTGTCGAAGGCGACCTCTGTGATCAAGGGCTCGTGGCGAGCGTGATGAAGGACGCGGACGTGGTGATCCAAGGCGCGGCCCAGATCTATGGCGTGCGGGGTTTCCACAAGTATCCTGCGGATATCCTGAGCAAAGACGTCGAGCTGCAGAACAATCTGCTCAACATGGCGGTCCAGCAGGGAATTGAGCGATTCGTCTTCATCTCGTCGTCGATGGTATACGAGCGCAGCGAGGAGGTGCCGACCGAGGAAGCTCACGTCGAAGACATGAGGGTCCCGCATACCGACTATGGCCTATCCAAACTCATGGGCGAGCGCCTCTGTCAAGCGTATCAGCATCAGTACGGTGTCCCCTATACGATCTGGCGTCCGTTCAACATCATCACGCCGTATGAGGAGGCCGAAGCCGAAGAAGGCATTGCTCACGTCTTTGCGGACTTCATCCGCAAGGTTGTCCTTGAGCGTCAAAATCCGATGAGCATTCTCGGGGACGGAGAGCAAGTCCGTTGTTTCACATGGATCGACGACGTCGCGCAAGCCATCGCGGACTACTCGTTTTCAGGGGAGACGTCCAACGAGGCGTTCAACTTGGGCAATCCGAACCCGGTGACGATGAAGGAACTGGCCTTGCGAATCTTTGCCAAGGCTCAAGAGAAAGGGCTGATTGCCACGAACGAGGAATTGGCTTTCACCCATCAGCCGATCTACGAGGACGACGTGCGCGTCCGGATCCCATCCGTCGACAAGGCCAAAGCCCAACTCGACTGGGCCCCGACGGTTGATTTGGATGCCGCCCTGGATCGCTGCATTGACGAAGTGGCAGATCGAGCCCTGTCGGCATGACGAATAGCGGCTCTCCCCAATTCAGCGTCGTGACGCCGACATTAAATTCGGCAGCGACCATTCGGGACACCATCCACAGCGTCTTGGAGCAGACCTATCCCCGTGAAGAGGTTGAGCATGTCGTGGTCGATGGGGCGTCGTCGGATGGGACGGTCGATATTCTGCGCGAGTACGGCCATCTTCAGTGGACTTCAGAAGTGGACAACGGCATCTTCGACGGCATGAACAAGGGCATCCGCATGGCGCAGGGCGAGATCATCGGCATCCTCAATGCCGACGACTGGTACGAGCCGGATGCGCTGGAGACCGTGCATCGCGCGTTTGAAGAACACCCGGACGCCGATGTTGTGCACGGGGACCTGAACGTGTGGCACCAGGGGGAACACGTCCGCGTCGCCAAGCCGGACCTCGAGCGCATGAACAGCTGGCGGCGCTTCATCGGCATGCCGTACAAGCACCCCACGATGTTCGTCAAGCGAGAGGTCTACGATCGCGTGGGGCTGTTCGACACGCGGTTTCGTCTGACGGCCGATTACGAGTTCGTGTTGCGGCTGCATGAACAGGACGTGTCTATTCAATATGTCGCTCACCCGATTGCCAATCGGCGTCCGGGGGGGCGTGAGGATACCAGGCAGGCCCTGCTTGAGCGGACGAGAGTGCGTCATGAGTACGGATTGCCTTGGTTGGCTGCATTTGCCCTTGTGAACTACAAGCTGATTCGGCGAGCTGTTCGCCAGCGAAACGGTTAGGCAATGCGCATCCTCTTCGTCGCGAACTCATCGCTTGGCAGAATTGGGGGAGCCGCCAAGTATTACATGCCAGCGTATACGGCCATAGCCGGCTATCCAACCGGCCTCATTGCACAGGCTGGCCCCTCTTCAGAAGGTGTCCTGGAGGACGGAAATGTGGAGCTTTTCCTTGGGGACTGGACGAACGTTAGAGATCGACTCGCCTTCATTCGCCATGCCGTTCAGACATTTCAGCCGGATATCGTTCACACGTTTTTCCATCGGTATTGTGGCCTCTATCCTTCGCTGTTGAAGCGAAAGGCAAAAGCACCAAAGTGGGTCGTTGACATCCGATCCCCCCTGCTCAAACAGGGATGGCAAGCTCACGCTGCGGTCAAGCTCAATCGATACGAGGTTGCTCGTTACGATTGCATCGTCGCACATGGCGCCGAATCCGCGGAAACCGTAATTGGCCCGAATTTGGACGTTTGCGTCGTGCCCCCCGGAGTCGAGATAAACTGGCTTAAGGTGCGCCAATCCCCCAACGAGGAGGCCAACCCGCTTGGAACTTCATGTTCTCGAGGTGTCTACGTCGGCTCTCTGAATGCCATTCGGAGCCTTGAGGGCATGTTTCACAGCATCAGATATGCGAGCCGCTGGGTGCCACTACAGCTCGATATCTATGGTTCGGGCAATGATCTTGACGCATTGAAGGACAAAGTTAAGTATGAGGAGTTAATAGAGACTGTTCGTTTTCAGGGCAAGATTGCACGCCGAGATCTCTATGAACTGCTGGCGGATTACGATTTTGGCTTGGCCTACATCGGAAATCCGTTACACGATGCTGCGCCTCCGTTGAAGACGTTGGAATACCTCGGGGCAGGGTTGCCCGTTGTAGCGACTGACACGATCGGGAATCGAATGTTTGTCGAAGATGACTTGAACGGGGTGCTCACCGCACGCGATAGCGAGTCTTTCGGCGAAGGTATCGTACGGCTCGTGCAATCGTCTGAGTTTGAGGCGATGAGCGCCAGAGCACGCGAGTCCGTGGCGGCCTACGATTGGGAGCGGATTGTCGAAGAACGACTAATTCCGCTCTATCAGGGGCTGCTGCAGGGTTCTCGTGGCTCGGCGAGGTCAGCATGAAGGATTGGATCGTCGAGCGACTTCCCGCGCGCCGAGTCGTCCTATGTTATCATCGATTGGGCCCGGGAACGTGTCATAACGCCGAACGCGCCGGAGAAGCTCCAACGAGCCGCCGTCTGGATACGGCGAGCTTCCAACGTCAGTTGGACTGGCTAGGGACGTTTGGAGAATTCGTCACTCTGGACGAGGTGATGGATCGGGAGTCTCCACCAAGTGACGGGTGTTGGCAAGTCAGCGTCACATTTGACGATGGCTTCCGAGATAATCTGGAGTTGGGTTTGCCCATCTTGGCGCAGCACGAGATTCCGATGACGTGGTTCGTCGCGACGGACTACGTCGAAAACCCCGAACGACTTCCCTGGTGGACCATGCTGGCGGAAGCTGCCAATCGAATCCGGGGCCCATGGGCCGTTGACCTCGAGGGGAAGACCTACGCCTATGACCTCCAGTATAGAAGCGAGACCCGGCGCATGCGGCAGGAGCTGGGAGAGCTGTTCCGCGAGGCAACGCCCTCGCAACAGGAGCAGTTGTCCGAAACGCTTCGCCAACGGATCGACGCGGAGGTCGAGCTTCCGCCGAACGGGTTCGCTCGCCGAGATGAGATCCAAGAGGCGGCCCAATCCCCATGGATCACCTTAGGCGGGCATACGATGAGCCATCCCAATCTGGCGAAGTGCACGACGAGCGAACTGGAAGATGAGATTGGGGGAAACCGCAAGAAGCTCCAGGCATGGAGCGCCGACCCGGTCAACTGGTTTGCGTATCCCTTCGGGCGCCGCGCGTATTGGAACGAGGCCGTGGTTCAGGCCGTTCAGGCGGCGGGCTACCGAGGGGCCGTGACAACGATTCCCGGCTACGTTCGCCAGCGAACGGATCGCTACCGGGTGCCGCGCTTGGTTGTCCAACCGGGGTGGGATCTCAAAACGTTCCAATGCCGCGTGCTGAACGCCGGCCTGTATCGACGGGCGCAACGCGTGAGACGGTCGATTCGAGCAAGGATTCAGGCATGATTCCGCTTGACAAGCTCTTCCCGTTGAACCAGTTGCCGCGCAAGGCGCTCAACCGACTTCGCCAACGTCCAGACGTGCAGCGCGCGTTGACGCCGTTTGGTCGCTCGCTGGAGCCCGAAAGGTGGATCTTCGTCGTCGGGTGTTACAATTCCGGCACCACGCTCTTGGCCAATCTCCTGGATGCCCACCCTCAGATTGCGGGTCTGCCGATTGAAGGAGTCAACCTGACGGATTCGCTGCCGCGACCCGAGGAGTTCGGCTGGGTCCGCATGTGGTGTCGATGTCTGGATGAGGTTCGGTTGGAACCGGGGCCCGGCATGGCGGAGCGGGCGGATCGGGCTAAGCGACAGTGGTCGATCTGGTATCCCAAGGACGCGCCGAACTTGGTTGAAAAATCGATCGCCAACACGGCCCGGATGCCGTTCCTTCAACATTATTTTCAACCCGCTTACTTTATCCACATCGTCCGGAACGGCTATGCGGTTGCGGAGGGGATCCGCCGGAAAGCCGACCCTCGACGCTGGAAGAACCCGGAGTATGGCGCCCCCTATCCGATTGAGCTCTGCGCCGAACAGTGGCGGGTCAGCGACGAGGTCGTGGAGCAAGATCGCCTGAAGCTCGATAGGTTTCTGCAGGTGTATTATGAAGAGCTGACAGCGGAGCCAAGAACGGTCATGGATCGGATCATTCGATTTCTGGAGCTTCCCCCACTGCCGGCTGAGGCAATTGACCGTTCTTGGACAGTGCAGGGTATCCATTCCCCGATCCGCAATATGAACGCTCAGAGCATCGATCGGCTTACATCAGCTGACATAGAGCGAATTCACCAGGAGGCTAAAGAAAGGCTTGCGCAACATGGCTACGACCACATGCAAGTTGAGATGGAGCAATGAGCCGTAAGCATCCGAGCCTTGGTATCATTGCAGGGCGTCGACTTAGCCCGAACATGGAAGCCGTCCTGCACAATTACGGACGTGCGCTGTCGAATGACTTCACACTTGAACTCGTGACCGGGGAGAAAGATCTTCCTGATCGCCTTCAACGACAATATACATGCTATAGGGTTTCCGGATTCCGTCGAGATCCGGCCAGCCTTCGTTACGCCTGGTTTGCGTGTCGTCGCTATGTTAAGAGTCGTCGTCCCGATGTCCTCATGAATATTGGTCAGTCCGTCTTAGGATGGGCTGTGGCATCAGTGGGGAACGGACATGATGTCGCCACCGTCGTTCGGGTTACAGGTGATCAACGAGAGGCAGGGCTGGGTCAATCATTGTCCGAACGGGTCAAGAGCTTGATCCTCCACCGACAATTCGTCGTCTCCTCATGCCACAAAGCAACCGGCGTTCTTACGGTCGGACCCAATGGGCGTCACCAACTGATTAAGCAAGGGGTTATGCCAGAAAAGATTGTTGCATTGCCGCAACCCTTTGATCCGCAACCTTTCCGGCCACCTGATTTGAAGACGAGGAACCGAATAAAACGCGAACTCGGCCTGGCAATGGATCGCCCAGTCATCCTGTTTATTGGGCGGCTCTCCTGGTTAAAGGGGGCTGACAGACTCCTCGCAATGGTGAATCGTCTGAATCAATTGGGGAATCTGAATCAATTCTGTATCGTCGGATCCGGGGAGTATGAACGTCAATTTCGCCAGTTTCCGAAGGAACAAGTTCATGTTGCTGGCAAGGTTCCGCATGCCGAGATTGCTCCCTATTATTGGGCAGCGGACAAACTCGTCGTGCCATCGCGGACCGAAGGCTTACCGAACGTTATCCTGGAAGCCACTGCAGCCAAGCTGCCCGTTGTGGCAACACCTGTGGGAGAGATCCCATATTACGTTACCCACATAACTGATAGGAGGGACATATTCGTAAGATATATCCAGGATGAAGATTTGGCTTGCGATCGGCTTCCTGATTACTTTGATTGGGATCGTCAGCAGCAAGCTTATGTTGACTTCTTCGAACGTATGATTACGAGATGAGATAAGGTTATATAATGGTTCCTCAAATGCCTTCAATTAACCTATATTATGCCGTCGGTGCTTACGCACTTTTTTCCATGGCGCTGTTCGTTTGGCTATTCATTCATCGCCGATCTCTTCAAACCATTGGGCTTTACTTTTTGTTGTTCACCTGGTTCTGTGCCGTCCAGGCGATCCTCGTGTGGTACTTGGGGTTGATTCCTGCCCGCACGGATGGGATCACGTATTTCAACTTCGGTGCAGACATTGCTGCTAGTGGATTTCAGCCGGACGTTGTAAACCAATATTTAAAGAGCGGGATTGACAATCTTGGCTACAACGTTTATGTGCTATTGCAAGCTGCCATCGTGTACGCTGCCTTTCCAAGCTTCGCCCTTGTCCATATCTTTAACATCTTCTTGGCAACCATGGCCATCTACTTTGCCGCTCGCTTCGCCACTCAGAGTATTGGGCCACACGCTCAGAAATATGTGATCGTCGGGTTCGTCGTCTATTTTGCCTGGTATTGGGCTGTTCTCCAGAATTTGCGGGAAGCACCGCTGTTGTGTGCACTTGGAATTGCCATGTTCTACTTTGGACTATGGTGGGTCCAAGGCTCACTCCGATACGGGGTGTTTGCAATAGTCTCCGGACTCATTGCGTCCCTATTTCGCGCCGAAATTCTCCTGCTCCTAATCGCAGTAACAGGGCTTGCCTTGGTCTTCCGATATCCGTCCTGGGTTCGGCAGTTTCGACGTGTATTGTTTTTCATTCCACCTCTCATATTGTTAGCTATCGATCTGGCATTCCGTCTCACCAACAAAAACCCACTCCGGCTGATTAACAATGCGAGGTCAAGTCGCGTAGAAGCCGGGCACCACCTGAGTAACTTAGATGCATCTTCATATTGGGACCTCCTGAGTCAATTTCCAGAGACGCTCCGTTATTTCCTGGTTCCCATCTTACCATGGGAAGTCAGCGAAGGGTTATTTTACTTTAAGGCTTATGTTCACTCTCTGGTGGCATTCGCGTTTGTCGCTTTGGCCATCGTGGGTCTTATTCGGTTAATGACAAATCATCATCTTCATTATCAGAAGCGATCACTGGTAGCCTTGCTATTGGGATTTACCATTGTGGCAGTTATTTTCAGTCTGATTGATATCGGAGCCGGTGCAGCGTCACGCCATTCGACATTCTATTTTTACTTTTTGTTAGCCAGCTTCGTGCCGGTCGGATTCATCTCATTGCGTAACATGAGTGCGAAGATCGTCTACGGACAGCCGGTCCACCGGCAACCGTCAACTCGAGCCAGGCAAACAGCCGGTTAGGCACGTTCATGAAGATATTAATTGTCTCCGAGCTCTTTTATCCGAAGCTTCGAGGAGGCGAGGTCGTCCTGTGGCGCATCGCTCAAGCCCTAGCACGGCGGGGCCATGACGTTGTAGTTGTCACGTCTCGTTCATCGGACACCGCTGCTCATGAGACTGTCAATGGTGTCGAGATACATCGCCCACATCTGCTCGCGACGCAGGGCATGTCTAACTCGTTAGCCATGGCGGTTGGTAAGCTCAGATTCATGAGAAAGCTCTACCGATATTTGGATCAGTGGGTTGCGGTTTCGGGTGTTGATCTGATCTACAACAACGCCTACACGGTAACGCTGCCATGCGGGCGACTCGGGCGCAGACATGGCATTCCCGTTGTCACCAACATCGGCAACCTCCAGGGGACGGGCCATCGCGAGTCAACCGGGTGGTGGCCGATCGGATGGGTTCAACAGTGGAAAGAATGGATCATCCTGCGCTATGGAGGGCATCGGGCTATTCGAGTGGCCAGTGAGGCCGTTGCCCGACATATTCGACCCATGACTCGGGCTGGCGTCCACGTTATCCCCAGTCCCATCGATGCCGAGGCCGCTCGAGCGGCCCGGGAATCCGTGGATCGGCAGGTGATTCGTGCTGAGACTGATCTGGATGACGATGAATTGCTCTTGTTGTTTGTGGGGGCGCTGGAACCCGTGAAGAACGTGGATGCGATCATTGATGTGGTCAGCCGCATCAAGCGTTCAGTGAAGCTCCTAGTGGTTGGAACCGGGCGAGAAGAGCCCCGGCTACGTGCTCAAGTGGAACGACTGGGCATTGCGGAGCGCATCACGTTTCTCGGTGCGCAACCCCACGACCGCGTCTTGGAGTTGATGGCTGCAGCCGATGCGCTGTTGCTGGCCTCCAAGAGCGAAAACCTGCCGACCGTGGTCTTGGAAGCGCTCAGCGTTGGCACGCCCGTTGTCTCCACTGATGTGGGCGGTGTCAGAGAGATTAGCAGTCGGAATCTGACCGTCGTCAACTCCGTGGAGGGCATTCGGGAGGTCATTGAACAGGGCACTCCCCGCTATGGAGATTGGAGCGTCTTGGAGAACTATTCAACGGACGCGATAGCCGAGCAGTTCGAACGGATGTTCGAAACCGTGGTAGCTAGGGCATCAGAGAGTGTTCATAAGCGGGAGGGGCAGGCCAAGTGACGCGCCCCAACTTCCTGTTCATTGGCCCAGACAAGACGGGCTCGTCGTGGATGTATGAGATCCTGCGACAGCATCCCCAGTGCTTCGTCCCAATTGCGAAAGACATTTGGTTTTTCGATCACTACTATCAACGAGGCCTGGACTGGTATCTGTCGTTCTTCGAGTCGGCCCCCGATGATGCGGTGGCGATCGGGGAACTCTCGCACAACTACCTCTTCTCGCCGTCAGCCGCCGAGCGCATCGCCGAGGATTTTCCCGAGATGAGCTTGATGACGTGTCTCCGCGATCCGGTTCGGCGCACGTTCTCGCATTATCTCTATCTGGTTCGGTCCGGCCTGACCCAGCTGTCGTTTGACGAGGCTCTGGAACATTTTTCCGAGCTGACCGAGAACAGCCTCTATTACAAGCATCTGTCGAGGTATCTCGAGCTGTTCCCGCGCGAGCAGATCAAGGTGCTTTGGTTCCCGCAATTGGCGGACGATCCCGAAGCGTTCGCCCAGGAGATGTTCGACTTCCTCGGCGTCGAGCATGTCGCGGATCTCGAGTATCAACAGAAAGTTCGGCCCGCCAGCAAGCCCCGGAGCCATCTCATCGCCCGTGCGTTGACCTTCGGCGGTCGGGCTGTCCGTCAAGCCGGGTTGGCCAACTTGGTGGGGCGCGTGAAGCACAGTCGTCTGGTTCGCCTGGCCTATCGGCCGTATGGCGACGCGGAGAAGCCGGACCTGAGCCCGGAAACCGAACGTGCGTTGCGGCAACGGTTCGCGGGCGACGTCCGCGCCCTTCAGGAAACGCTGAATGTCGATCTCCGCGACTGGCTGCCCGAGGAGACGCCGGCCGTCTGATGCGCGTCCTGCAGCTCAACAAGCTCTACGCCCCCTGGATCGGCGGCGTGGAAAAGGTCGTCCAGAACATTGCCGAGGGGCTCAAAGCCAATGTGGAGATGGACGTGGTCGTCTGCCAACCGCGTGGGCGCGGGCGGCGCGAGCGGGTCAACGGCGTTCGGGTCACGCGGGCCACGAGCCTCGGCGTCGTCTGGGGCATGCCGATCTCGCCGACGTATCCGTTCTTGCTGGCCCGGCAGAGTCGAGGTGCCGATATCGTTCATGCCCATTGCCCCTTTCCGCTCGGGGTGATGGCGTATCTCACCTTCGGCTCGCGGCGAGCGAAGCTGGTCGTGACCTATCACAGCGACATCGTGCGCCAACGTCGCCTGATGCGCTTCTATGGCCTGTTCCTGCGACGCTTTCTCAGTAGAGCCGACGCCATCATGGTCACGTCGCCGCACATGCTCGAGGCGTCGCCGCATTTGGCTCCGCATCGCGACAAGTGCCGGGTCGTGCCGCTGTCCGTTGATCTCGCCGAGACCGGTCAGCCGCCGGCACAGTCGTACGACCTGGGTCTGCCCACGGATGACCGGATTGTATTGTTCGCGGGCCGGCTCAGTTACTACAAGGGGCTCAACTACCTCTTGGAGGCGATGCGAGATGTCGATGCCACGCTCGTGATCGCGGGCGACGGCGAGGAGCGAGATGCGCTGTCGTCCCAGGTCGAGGAGATAGGGGTTACGGACAAGGCGCTATTTCTGGGAAGGCTCTCCGACGACGAACTGAAGTACTGCTATCAGCACTGCGATCTCTTCGTGCTGCCATCGGTTGAACCGAGCGAGGCGTTTGGGATCGTCCAGCTTGAGGCAATGGCCTACGGCAAGCCCGTCGTCAACACGTCCCTGCCCACCGGTGTGCCCTACGTGAGCGTCCACGGGGAGACCGGCCTGACGGTGCCTCCCCAAGATGCAGACGCCTTGGCCGAGGCGATCAACGCGATTCTGGATGATCCCGATCGGGCCGAGCGCTACGGCCGGAACGCGCGGCGGCGCGTGGAGCAGGTCTTCTCGCGGGAAGCCATGTTAGCGTCGGTCTACGAGGTCTATCGGGGTGTGATGTCCGGGTAGGTCCCGTGACTCTCCTGCCGTTTGTTCCCTTCTCCCCCGGCGGGAGAAGGTCAGGATGAGGGGCATGGTCGCCACCCTCACCTCAATCCTCTCCGGTCAAGGGAGAGGAAGACACAGAGCTCGAGTCAATCAGCCCGGACGACGAAATCACTGGCTTTATGTCAGGGATCCAGCCCATCGTTCCAGGTTCGCTCTAGGCCCTCATCGAGTGAGATAGCAGGCGAAAAGCCCAACTTGGCTCGAGCTTTGGAAATATCCGAGTAGTTGACGCGGATTTCGCCCTTGCGCTCGCCCTTGAAGACGATCTCGGGCTTACGATACCCCGACCTCGAGGCGAGCTGCTGGATCTGGGCAGCCAGGTCGGCAATCGAGGTCTCCACGCCCGTGGCGATCTGGAAGACGCGATTCGGATCGTCGGATTCAGGATCGTAGCGGAGAGCGAGCTCGATCGCCTGGGCGATGTCGCTCGCGTGGATAAAGTCGCGCGTCTGCCCGCCGTCCCCGTAGATGACGAGATCCTCGCCCCCTTGAGCCCGTCGAATGAACTCGGCGACCACACTCGGCTTGTGGGCGGAATACGGGCCGTAGGCGTTGGCGAAGCGCAGCGCCACGGCCTTGATGTCGAATGACCCATAGTAGGCCGAACAGAGGGCTTCCCCAGACAGTTTGCCGGCGCCGTAGGGCGAGAGGGGCGCGGGAACCTTCCCTTCGTTGATGGGCGGGGCCTGCTCGCCGACGGCGGCGTTGGAGGAGGCGAAGACGAACCGCTCGATGCCGTGCTGGCGGCACGCGTCCAGCAGATAGAGCGTGCTGAGCGCGTTCGTCTCGACGTTGGCGTCGGGGCGTTTGAGGGACTCGACGACGTTGGTGTCCGCGGCCAAGTGGACCACGCCGTCGACGCCGTCAACAGCTCGGGAGACGACGTCTCGGTCGAGCATGTCGCCCTGGATGAATTCGACGCGATCGTGAGCGTCCAATTTGGCCAGAACCGTGTCCAGATAATCTCGATGTCCGGTGCTCAGGTTATCGAGCACGCGAATGCCATAGTCGTCATCTCGTTGGAGCAGGTACTCCACGAGGTTCGTTCCGATGAAGCCAGTGCCGCCGGTGATGAGGAGGTTCATTTAGTTCCTTCTGAGATCCTCGTTGGAAGGCAGGTCATCCCGTTGATTGGACGCTTTCGATCTGCGATTCGACCGAGCGGATCAAGGCTTGAACCGCCTCGACTTCCGCCTCGCCGAAATGCTTCTCTCCGCATTGGGAACAGATGTAGGCAGGGATCTCTCGGAGGAATAGGTGGTATCCCTGGCGATCCACCGTATAGCTGGACAGGCGCCTCTCCATCTGGCCCCCACAGTAGAGGCACTCCATTATGTCTCCTTCCGCTTGCGAGTTCTTCAGTAAATTGGAGAACGGAAAGGGCACGAAAACGACGTCGCCCTTCACAAATCCTGCCATCCGGCGTCCTCTTCGGGCGTTAGCCAGTCCTTGGCGAGTGCTTCCTCACTCAGTAGCACAGACTCGGAGCGTTGAACGGCACGATGCTGGAGAAACTGAATGAAGTCGAGAACCTCTTGTTGGAGCTCTTCGGGGAGGCGCTCAATCTGCTCGACAATTCGCTCAGTTTCGGTGTTCATCGTCGGGCTCCTTCTTGAGGTTTAAAGTGGGCTTCGTCGACATCGTAGCTCATTTGCCATCATGTGCTCAAGATCGGATTCGACGGATCCATGCCAGGACGTGGAGGATCTGTTCTGCGTGGCCCCAAGCCCACTTGCGCGGCTTCTCCGTCGAACGGAGGGTGACCGGCACTTCGGCCAAGCGCGCGCCGCGATGGACGGCCTCCAAAACGAACGTGCCGCAGGTGCAGCGGCCTCGAAGCTCCAGCGAGCGGGCGAGGTCCGCGCGAAGGGCGCGGTAGCCCGTTCCGGAGTCGCGGACGCGCACGCGGAGGTTGGTCAGCGCGTTGATGAGCCGCTCCGACGGACGGGCGATCTCCGCCCGCCGGCCCAACACCAGGTCGGCTTCGTCGTGTAGAATGGGCGCGGCGAGCTCCAGAATCTCGGACGGGTCGTGTTCTCCATCAGCGTCCAGCGTCACCACGATCTCGCCGCGGGCTTGTTGAAAGCCCGTCTTGAGCCCGCCGATGTAGCCCTTGTCAAATTGATTTGAAACGACCCGAGCGCCGGCGTCCTCAGCAATCGCCCGGGTCTCGTCCGTGCTGCCGTCGTCAATTACGAGGACATCGCTGACATGGGGCAGCGTCTCACGGATGACGGGCGCGATGCGGGCGGCCTCATTGCAGGCGGGAATGACGGCGGTGATGGATGCGGGCATGCATTCCTGGGGCGACAACGTTGTTGAAATGTAGGGGCGACCGGCCGGTCGCCCCTACAGGATGGACAGGGTCTAGCCGCTGACCTTCTCGGTCTCGAGGTAGTTGGACTTGTGCCGGCTGCCGTCCCAGAAGATGTCCGGGATCAGGGCGTCCTTCTTGGCCTCGATGCGATCGCGGTACTGGGCGAGGTCCTGCATCATCGCCGCCATCTCGCCCTGGACGTCCGAGGTCGGCTGGTATCCCAAATCCAGCAAATGCTGGTGATCGGGGTTGTAGTAGTGCTCCTCCGCTTCCTTGCGTGGGTTTTCGATGGACTGGATCTCGACGTCCCAGCCCAGCTCTGAGCCGGCCTGCTGGACCATCTCGGCCAGTTCGGTGACCGTGTAGACCTCCTGGAACTGGTTGAAGACGCGGTATTCGCCGTCGTTGGGCGGGTTCTCGATGGCGATGGCGAGGCACTGCATGGAGTCGCGCAGCGGGAGGAAGCCGCGCTTCTGGCCGCCCTTGCCGAAGAGCGTCAACGGATGCTCAATGACGGCCTGGGCGCAGAAGCGGTTGACGGCCGTGCCGAAGCAGCCGTCGAAGTCGAAGCGGGTCCGGAGCCGCTCGTCCTCGCCCATGGCGTCGATGTGGGTGCCGAAGACGACGCCCTGCATGATGTCGGTCGACTTCAGTCCCCAGATCTTGCAGGCGAACATGATGTTGTTCGAATCGTGGACTTTGCTCCAGTGATACCAGCTGCCCGCCTGCTTGGGGAAGGGCAGGGTGTCCGTGCGGCCGCGGTATTCGACCTCGAAGAAGCCCTCGGGAATGTCGACGTTGGGGGTGCCGTACTCGCCCATGGTGCCCAATTTAACGAGATGGGCGTCCGGGCAGACGTCGCGCATGGCATACAGCATGTTGAGCGTGCCCGCGATGTTGTTGACCTGAGTGAAGACGGTGTGGTCGACGTCAATCATCGAATATGGGGCGGAAGGCATCTCGCCGAAGTGGACGATCGCCTCCGGCTGGAACTCTTTAAAAAATCCCTCGACGAAGCGGTGGTCCTGGAGATCGCCTTCCTTGAAGAGAAGGTCCTGTTGGAAGTTTTCTCGGAACTCGTTCAGGCGCTCGTCCATGGAGACGATGGGCGTGGCGCTGTGGCTGGCCATCTCCTCGACCCACTGGCGGCGCAGGTAGAGATCCGCGCCGGCGACCTCGTGGCCGCGGTCGGCGAGGTATTGGGCGAGCGCCCAGCCGAGATAGCCGTCGATGCCGGCAATGAAGACGCGCATGGGGCATTCCTCCTTTGAGATCGGTCTCTGGTTCGGTCGTTCACTTGTTCCTTCTCCCCGGGTGGGAGAAGGTTAGGATGAGGGGGAAAGGGCGATGCACCCCCACCTAACCTCCCCCATCAAGGGGGAGGTAACAATGTTTCACAGGTTGTCAGTTGTCGAAGTCAGCCCGTGCCATCACACTGATCAGGCCTGATTGGCTGACTGACCCGCAACGTGCAGGCCACACTCTTTCAGTTCGGGATCCTCCCACCACCAGCGCCCGGCCCGTTCCGGCTCGCCCGGTTGGATCGGGCGCGTGCACGGGGCGCAGCCGATGCTGGCGTAGCCTTGGTCATAGAGCGCGTTGTAGGGGACGCTGTGCTCGTGGACGTAGGTCCAGACGTCCTCTGATGTCCAGTCGGCGATGGGACTGATCTTGTAGATGCCGCCATGGGCCTCGTCGACGTCCACTTTGGGGGTTTCAGCGCGCGTCGGGTTCTGATCGCGGCGCAACCCCGTAATCCAGCCGTCGACCTCGCTCAACGCTCGACCCAGCGGCTCGACCTTGCGGACGTGGCAACAGCGCTTGCGCAGCTCGACGGATCGGTAGAACGGATTGAGGCCGTGCTCGCGAACCATGGATTGAACGGATTCATGGTTCGGAAAATAGACCGCGATCTCGATGCCGTAGCGTCGGCGCACTTGATCGGCCAGATCGTAGGTCGCCTGGGGGAGCCGGCCTGTATCCAGCATGAAGACGCGGGGCTCGTCGACGACCCGGCTCATCATGTCGAGCACCACGAGATCCTCGGCGCTGAAGCTGCAGGCCAGCGAGATCTCGGGGTGGAATTGATCCAACGCCCATTGGAGCACGTCCTGGGCGGGGGCGGTCTCCGTGTCCGTCGGAACATCCAGAAGGGCGTTCATGCGGGGGCCTCCTTGTGACGTTCAGAAGTCAATGACGGTGATCTTTCCCAGATTGAGCTCGTCCAACGTTTCATGGATCGCGTCGCGATAGCGGAACGTCGTGACCATGACGGCGTCGGGCGCGTAGTCCGCGATGGATTCGGGAGCGATCAGCGGATACCCGAACAAGGCACTGCCCTGTTTGTCGGGATCGTCGTCGGCGACGGCGACGAGCGCCATGGACGTCTCCTGGAGCGGGTGCAGCAGCAGCTCGGTCACCTCGCCCGCGCTGTAGAAGATCAGTCGCTCAATGGCGTACTCGCGCTCGTAGGCGCGCAGAATCTCGGTCAGTTCGGCTTTGCCCGCGCTGAAGAGCTGGAACGTCTCGCGGACGTAGGCGACCATCATCTCGCGCAGCACGTCCCGGCCCTGATCCGTCAGCACGTATTGCACATCGCGGCCGTTGAGCGACGTCCGCTCGATCCAGTCGGCCTGCTCGAAGTCGTTCAGGTATTGGTTGACGACCGAGGGCGAGATGCCCGAGAGCGCCGAGATCTGGCGCTGGGTCAGGCGGCGTTCATCGGGGTTGTCGAGGGCCTCGAGCATCAAATACTGGCGCAATAGCTTCGTCGGTTGGAAGTAGCGCGTCCAGCCGAAGCGTTGCGACGGCTCTGTCGCGATCGTGGGATTCACAGATTGGCCTGTCGCCCGGGCCATAGAGTGACGCTAGCATGCTAACGTTTGTTCGTCAAACGAACAATAAGGGCGATCACAAGGATCGCCCCTACGGTTCCGGAATTCGGGTGTGGGGTGTAGGGGCGCAGCATGCTGCGCCCCTACGTCCG
>JBDGQN010000250.1:0-6408 GCA_042219055.1 Salinibacter sp.
ATCGAGGGTGCGGTGGGCCTCCGCTTCCCCAATCTGCTGGACGGCCGTCGTCGAAGGGGGGAGCCCGAGGTCCGCGTGGCTTGGCATGGGACCGGGTTCGATTCTCTCCACCGGTTGGAGCGTGTCGGGCGGGTAGACGAGCGGCTGGTCCATGTAGGTCTCCCACCGATCGGCCCAGTCGTCGCGATCGTGCGGCCCGCGGACGACGCCCCGGTCAGGCACCTCGGTGAACGAGATGTCGTGGGCTGCGGCCCAGTCGCGAACGCGCCGATCCCGCTCGAAGGTGCGCTGATTGCCCGTCTCCTGATGGGCCCAGAGGCGAAGGCGCCCGACCGTCGTCCGCAGCGTTTCGAGGACATCTGGCATCTCGCCGCAGCGCACGACCAGCGGCTGCCCCCGCTTTGCAAGACGGGCTCGAAGCTCGACGAGGGCCTCCCGGATCAGCGTCCAGTGGCGTGGGTGGTAGTCCTCGCCCGCCGCGATAGACGGCTCGGCCACGTAGAGGGGCAGCACCGGACCCCGCTCGGCGGCGGCCGCAAGGGGACGGTGGTCTCCAACGCGTAGGTCCCGCTTGTACCAGACGATCTGCGTGGGGGACGGCATGGGGGGCAGCCACGTTCAACAACCATCACTCATGCCGTACGGGTCGTCCCCGGGTCCGATTCGGGGCAATCGTGTCTTTTCTGAAAGGGCCCGTCGAGGGAGCTACGCCCCGTTTCAGATTGGCAGGCGGCAGTGCCAGATCTGCAGGCGCGCTCTGTCGGGGCGGCAGAGCAGACTGTCGCGTTTTCGGAGTGTGCGGGGGCCAGACAGGGGGTGGAACGCGCATTGGTTGTCATGAAGAACGGAGTTGTTACTGACGACGGGCATCATGGATGCCCATCCGCCGGCAGAACGCCGAGTTGCTCTTTGCTGACATGCTCGCGCAAACTGTCGAACAAACAGACATACGGAGGTGATATCCATGACACAGCTGACACGCCGAACTCCAAACCGCACCCTTCGCAACCTGCAGCGTGAAGTGGACAGCCTCTTCGACCGGTTCTTCGACCGCACGGGCAGCGGCGACGGAAGCTCCTCCGCAGTGTGGTCGCCGCGCACTGATCTGGTGGAGACGGATGAAGACTTCCGCCTGCGTCTGGACGTGCCCGGCATGACGAAAGACGACATCACGATCAACCTTCAGAACCGCACGCTCACGGTGAGTGGCGAGCGCACCAGCGAACGGACCGAAGAGAGCGAAGAGTTCGTCCGCGTGGAGCGGGCGTTCGGCACCTTCCACCGTTCGTTCACGCTTCCGGAGGCCGTTGACGAAGACAACATCGAGGCCGCCTACGACAACGGCGTGCTGACGATCAGCGTGCCGAAGACGGAAGAGAGCACCCGCCGTCAGATTGAAATCCAGTAGCCAGGTGTCCTCGTGTGCCCGATCCCCGCGGGGCTGCCTGGTGAACGGCGGCCTCGTGCGTATCCTTTGATGATCGGGTGCGGCTTCGCGTCCCCAGTGGGGCCTCGGACAAGGTCCCGCTGGGGTGTTTCATTTTGACCGGGCTTCGTTTGTCCTTCCCTCGTCGCGCTCGTAGAGAGATACCCTCCACAATATCGTATTGACCTGATAGAAGGGCGTAAATCCTGCGCTCCGAATGGTCTCTTCCACCTTGGAGTGAATGTACATGCGGAAGTCCATGTCCCGGATCCAGCAGTAGATGTCCGTGAGGCCTTTGAGCATCTTGTTGTACCACGCTTCCTTTGGATACGTCACGCCGTACCAGCGGGTCGCCTTGTCGGTAGAGGCCTGCACCAGGCGGTCCAGGTGCGGATAGCAGCAGATCACGCGGTCGAGGGTGACGAGGTCGGCGTCGGGAAGATTGGGGGCGAGCTCAACGAAGTCCCCATGCTTGAATGCAGTCCGGTCGGCGTGTCCCCGTCGTTGAGATTCATTTTCGGCCACCTCAAGGTATGCCGACGAGGCCTCTACGAGTGTCGACTGGGCGACGCCTGCGTCCAGAAGCTCGTGGGGAATCATGCCGACCCCGCCGCCAACGTCCAGCAGGGTCTTGTCCTGAAGGTCGAGTGTCTTTAAGGCATTGATGAGCAGGCGGGTGGACTTGTTGGGCGGTTCTGATTTTCGGTATTTGCGGAGCTCCGTCTTCGCCTTCGTCCGGTCAAATAGTTCGCCAGTTTCTTCGCAGTGGTCGCAGCACGGCATGGGAACGTGGAGGGGGCTCAGAGAAAAACTTGTGCGTCGATCGGTACGGCTCGGCTCTCTGCAGTATGGGACAGATGATATGTTGGCCGTAAAAAATTGTGTATCCACGGGCCGAAATCAATTCCGTTTGGGAGACGGCGCCGGACGTTGAGGGCGCGGAGCCCGAACAACCAGGCGTGGCCGATTTGTACGAACCCGTGTCCGGTTCTTCAGGGTGTCGATGGGGAGTATAAGAAAAATGCAAAGGGCGAGTGCCCGGCTTCCCGGAGACGCGTCCCACATACATTCGGGCGGAAAGAGCAAATCGAAATTTGTTCGCGCACGTGCCGGCCTGTTCACCCATGCTCCGTTTCGTCGTTTATGCACTTGGCGGGCTCTTCGGGAGCGGCATCCTGCTCTACTTCACTGTGGCCGCCCCGATTGCGGATGCCCGGTACAACAGCGTTCAGGCCGAGCCGCCGTACCCGGTCTCCGATCAGGCGCAGGCGGTCCACGACACCCTGATGGTGGCGGACCTCCACAACGACCTTCTTCTCTGGCCCCGCGATCCGCTGGAGCGATACGATCGGGGCCACACCGACGTGCCGCGGCTGCGGGAGGGGGGCGTGGGACTTCAGGTGTTTGCCGCCGTCACGCAGGTGCCGTGGGGCAGGAGCTACAAGGGGACCGACGCGGACGCCCTTGACCAGATTCCGTTCCTGGCCGCCGCCCAGCGCTGGCCCGTGCGCACCTGGACGAGCCGTCTCCAGCGGGTCCTCTACCAGTCCCAGAAGCTCCGCCGTGCCAGGGCTCGCGACGAGAAGCTGCGCCTCCTGCGCACGCAGGCGGACCTCGACACCTTGCTCGCGCGCCGGGACGACGACCCGGCGGTGCTTGGAACGCTCCTGGCCGTGGAGGGACTGCACGCCCTGGAGGGGAACGCCCAGAACGTTGAGACCCTCGTGGACGCCGGCTACCGCATGATGAGCCTCACTCACATGCACGACAACGCCCTGGGCGGTTCCTCCACGGGCCTCGACAAGAACGGCCTCACGGACTTTGGGGCCGAGGTGCTCGACCGGATGGAGGCCCACGACGTTACGATCGACCTCGCCCACGCCTCCACAGCATTGATCGACGACGTGCTGGCGCGGACCTCAGGCCCCGTCGTCGCGAGCCACACGGGGGTCCGGGCCACCTGCGACACCCCCCGCAACCTCACCGACCGCCACGTGAAGGCCATCGCCGAGCGCAGGGGCGTGATCGGGGTCGGACTCTGGAAAACCGCCGTCTGCGGCGCTGGCGTCGCGCCGGTCGTCGACGCAATGCGCCACGTGGCCGATCTGGTGGGGGTGGAGCACGTCGCCCTCGGCAGTGATTACGATGGGACCGTGTCGGTGCCGTTCGACGCCACAGGCCTCCCGCGGCTCACCGAGGCCCTCCTGGCGGACGGATTTACGCCGAAGGAGGTGGAGCAGATCATGGGCCAAAACGTGGTGCGCGTCCTTCGGCAAACGCTTCCTCCGGGAACGGCGGCGACAGACCGCTCAGGCCGCGGGGCGTCGCAATCGTCGCCGGGCCGGTCGGAGTGACGAGCCGGATCGCAGTCCTCCCTCCCCAACCGATGATGCGTGCCATGCGCCCCGTTGCTGTTGTAATCCTCATGCTGGGCCTAATGGGGCCCGGAATGGGGAGAGCAACCCCAGTTTCTGAGAACCCCAGTCGTCGGGACACCACCAAGGAGCGCTCCGCCGACTGGTTGCCCCTTCCGTTTGCCTCCTACGCTCCCGCCACCGAGATCGCCGCTGGCGTCGTGCTCGGCTACTATCGCTCGGCGCCGTCCGGTCGGGCGCCGCCGTCGAGCGTAGAGTTGACGCTGAAGGGCACGCAGCGGCGGCAGATTGTCGCCACGATCGAACCGGAGCTCTACCTGCACGGCGGGCAGTGGCGCGTGCAGGGCAAACTGCTGGTCAGCAAGTATCCGAACTTCTTCTACGGCATTGGCGGCGACACGCCGGCGGGCGCCGAGGAGGAATACACGGCCCGGTACGGCACGGTCGACCTCGTCGCACAGCGTCGCTTGGGGGGTTCTCTGCGCGTCGGCCCTCGGCTGTTCGCGCGGATCGGCACCGTGACGGCGCCGGAGAATGGGGGACGCATCGACCGGGGAGTGGTGCCGGGGGCGGACGGCGGAGAGCACATCGGGGTGGGGCTGTCGGCCCTCTGGGACACCCGCGACAGCATCTACTATCCGCGGACGGGAACGTACGGGGAGGTGGTGGCCACCTGGTACTCGGCGGCATGGGCGAGCGATCACACGTTCGGGCATTTCAAGACCGATCTCCGCGGGTACCGCTCCGTGGGGCCTGGCGTGGCGGCCGCGCAGGCCTACGCCGAGGCGACGGTCGGGACGGCGCCGTTCCAACTGCTTCCCCAGCTTGGAGGAGACGACCGGATGCGGGGCTACCGTGAGGGGCGATTCCGGGACACGGTGTACTGGACGCTCCAGGCCGAATACCGGGTGCCGCTGTTCTGGCGCCTGAAAGCGACGGCCTTTGCGTCGGTCGGGGAGATGGGGCCCGGCCTCGGCTCCGACTTGGTGAACGGAGTGGAGGCCGCCGTCGGGCTGGGAGGCCGCTTCCGCTTCACGGACGATGGGGTGCACGGACGGCTCGACGTGGCCTACAGCCGGACGGGCGTAGAGCTTTACATTGCCCTCGGAGAGGCATTTTGAGCTTGGCGTCCCGTCGAGTCCGCTATAAGGGCTTCATGCAGGTCGTCTTCGGGGGGCTGGACATTGGAACCTGAGAGTAGTACGGCAGAGGTGACGGAAAGAATTGGGGAAGTCCGCGAGCGCGGCCGATCTCCGGATTCGGGACTCGTATCAATGAGGCGGGGGGAAGAAGAATCCGGCCTATTCATCTGCTATCTTCTGTTCGTGGGTCCCCTACGAATCCCTTCATTTCACCTCATCGCCCGGGGAGTTCTGCTGATGGGGCTGGGGGTGCTTACCGGCTGTCTTCCGCACAGCTGCCAGCGTCAGGCCAACGAAGCCCTCTACCCAAGCGATTCGCTCTCGCGGCGAGTGGCCCAAAATACCCCGGCGGATACTCTTCAGCGCATGTGGGCCTCTACGGGTACGAAGGCGCATCCTCTCAAGAATCCCCGCACGGTCCGGTTTGTGGAGGGAGGCTCTCTTGCCGTGAGCGACGTAGAGCGGAACAGCCTGTTTCGGTTCGGGCCCGGCGGACGGCTGATTCGGGAGGTGGACGGCGAAGGATTCAGCACTCCGTACCTTGCCGGTACGCGGGGCGACACGCTCGTTGTCTTCAATGCCGGATCCAACCGGATCGATTTCGTCGTCGACGGCTACCGGTGGGCCGAGGGGGCCAGGACGTTTGAGCGTCCGGCCCCTGAGACCCTCGTCTACATGCTAGCCACCGACACGACGATGTACGCGAAGGTCGTGGGCCGCCAGATTGAATCGTTCATCGCTCGGCTCGACGACGAGGCCCAGCCGACGGCTCGCGCCCCCCTCGTCGGCCCGCACTGGCGATACGCCGGTTTCCTGCGGGCCTGGGGCGATACGCTCGTGAGTCTGTCCGGCTTTCGGCCCGCGGTGGATCTGCTGCCCCGCGACTTTCGGGACGGGGCCTCTCCGGATAGCATGGCGCTCGTCGGATTCGACTCGCCGATGCTGGAGCGCCGCTACGCCTTCGGGCAAGGCGACGCTACGGAGGCGCCGCTCCTCTCCCCGGCCGCGGCGCCGGTCGGCGACACCCTGTTCGTGCTCAACCTGCGTCCCGGCTGGGTCCAGATCGATGCCTACGACCGGACCGGCCGTCTCCAACGTCGCCTCGTGGAGCCCCACCAGGGGGGCACGCCCAACTTCTATCCGCTCGACCTCGATGCCCGCCGAACCGCCGAGGGCTACGCCTTTGCCGTCACCATTCGTTCGCCGAACCCGAAGGTTGAACTCTTCCGGTGGACGCCCGACTGAGGGCTGGAGGTGTGGACGTTTGGAAGGGTGGACTACCCCTTTCAAGGTGTGCTCAAATCTCCACTATTTCGGCCGCCTGACGCCCGGAACGTCCGCTTTGATCCCGGTTCCGGGCTGTCCATTCATCGGTCCCGAATGCGTTCGCATCGGCGTCAAGCAAGTCGTAAAGGTTCTGCGAAATGCCCTTCGCCGGTGAAGCTCCTCAAGAATACAAGTCATT
>JBDGQN010000251.1:0-8017 GCA_042219055.1 Salinibacter sp.
GTTCACCGAGGCGTAGGTGACTTTTCCCTCGTTGTTCATCGTGTGGAGGGTCTGGTAGCCGTACGCCTTCGCCTTTACCGAGCGCACGAGGCCGTCGCCCGAGGCGTACTCGTAGCCGAGACGGGCGCGCCCGGTTTTGAAAAACTGGGCGTTGAGCAGCCGCCCCGGATAGTCCACATCGTCCTGCTGCTGGTAGCCGCCCCCGGCGGTGAGGCGCTGGTTGTCGTCGAGTTCGTACCCGACCTTCGCGCGGAACTCACGGTTCAGAAAGTTTGCAGGCACCGACGTTCCATTTCCGGTCTCATAGTCGTTGCCCTGCCGGTAGGCGCCATCGACCCGGTAGGCGAAGGCGCCGCTCCGCCCACTGGCCGTGCCCGTCACGTCGTAGGAGGCAACGTTGCTGTCGTAGCCGGTCTGCAGCTGTCCACTCAGCGGCTCGCCACGGGGGACGTTGAAGAGACTGTTGGTTTCTACCCGAATGGCACTGAGCTGGCCGCCGCCCCAGGTGAGCGCGTAGGGGCCCTTGGCGACCTCGATGCTCTGAATGGTTGAGGGGCCGGTGTGGCTCAGCGGCGAGTCCATGCGCGCCGGGCCGGCCGGAAAGGTCCGCATCCCGTCCACGTAGACGCCCACCTGCTTTGCACGCAGCCCCCGCACGACCGGGTCGAGCCCGACGGGCCCCCGCCGCACGGCGCTGAGTCCCGGCATCGTGCGCAGCAGCTCGCCGCCATTGCGCGGATTGGCCTCCTGAATGCGTGCTTTCTGAATTTGCTCGGCGACCTCAGTCGCCGTGGGAGAGGCCGTTACCTCGACGGCGTCGAGCCCAACGGTCCGTGGCGACAGTGCAAACTGCACTCGCACCGTCTCGCCGGCGGGCACTTCAACCTCTCGCGAACGCGCCGCGAAGCCGACGAAGCGCGCCCGCACCGTGTACCGGTCGGGAGCGAGCCCCTCAACAGTGAAGCGCCCCTGCGGCCCGGTACTCGTGCCGCGCGGGCTGCCCTCATCGTCGGTCCCCTCTACAATCACGTTTACACTCGGCAAGGGGCGACCCGTCTCCGCGTCGGTTACGCGACCGGTTACGACGCCGGTCGACTGGGCCGAGGCGGGAGGAGTGCCGATGAGAAAAAGAGCGAAGAGGGATACGAGAGACGTTGCGACGTAGCGATCCATAGGAAAGTCCTCCAAAGCTTATTCGAAGCGCGGACGACCCCATCCGCGCAAGACATCCGAACGGCAAACCGCGCCTGAACGGTCAGGTCAGACGCACGGGGGGTGTCGTTCGGGGAGGACGAAAGACCTCATCGCCGAGGCACTGCGGCGAGAGAGACGAACAGAGGTGAACGTACTCGGTGCCGATCACGTGCGGGGTCAGTGCACGCCCCCTCGCGGCGGACTGCCACTTGGGCCCCGCAACGGGCGCGAGGGCCTCCGATGCGTCCCGGTCACACGAACGCAGGAAAACCGTCTCCGCCGGCGAGTTCGCAGGATCGGAATGAGCACAGGTGCAGGGCCCTTCTGGGTTGCGCGGACACACACCATTTTGGCAGTGACGGCACGTGTGCTCGGCGTGACCGGAACGAACCTGCTGCACCAGAAACCGGACCGGCCCATTCTGCAGCACCATTGTCCCGGCAAGAACGAGGACCAGCAATCGTCCCCACCGGGACAAACGAAATGGAGAAGGCTCCGAAATCATGGCACTCGGAGAATGGAAAACATTCACCATTTCCTATGCCGACCGGGATCCGAAGATTGATCGACAGCGTCAAAATCCAGCAAAGGAGCTACGGAACTCTTCCTCTCTCCCCTCCCGTCCCTTCCACAGGGACCCTGCTGAAACATTTGCCGCCGTTCTTCCACAAAAAGGTCTCTCTTTCCTAAAGCAGCTTCCTAAAATAGATCACGCGCTTTATGGACCGACGCTCGTTCCTCAACCACCTGGCCTGGGCGTCCCTCGCCCCCGTTGCCCTTTCCGCCTGCACCCCGAGCCAGTCGTCGCCTCCGTCCGGCTCCCCCGTTGCCTCCGACTCCCTCTGGGTGCACACCCGCCCGAAGGACCTGCCCGCCCTCAACAAATCGAAGAAGGAGTGGCGATCGATCGTCTCAGAGGACGAGTTCCGCATTCTCTTCGAAGCGGGGACCGAGCCGCGGGGATCCAGTCCCTTACTGGACGAAAAACGGACGGGCACATACATTTGCGCAGCCTGCCGGCTTCCTCTCTTCTCGTCGAAGACCAAGTTCGAGAGCGGCACGGGTTGGCCCAGCTTTTGGGCGCCGCTGGAGGGCCAGGTTGAAACGAAGAAGGACACGAAGCTCGGATATCCGCGGACCGAATATCACTGCAAGCGGTGCGGCGGACACCAGGGGCACGTCTTCGAGGACGGTCCGGAGCCGACTGGGCTCCGCTACTGCAACAACGGCCTCGCCCTCGACTTCGTCTCGGCGGAGAAACCGCTCCCGCCTCTCCGTACTTGACGAAATCCCATCGTCCGCCATAAATCTTCTCGTTCCCGACGAATAGCCGACGGTCATGGGCGCGTGGGAATGGGGGAAAGGGCGAATGAGAGCGCGGGAGTAGGGGAGCACGAGAGCACGGGAGAAGTTGCTCCCAACAATTGCGAATCGCAGGGATGCTCCATTTCCCCGCGAATTACACTCTCGCTCTCCACACCCGTGCCCCCACGCTCTCCCCTCTCGCCCATTCTCCCGTTCCCAGACAATGGCCGACCGCATCGTCCAGACGAGCAAATTTCTGAGCTACGTGCTCCGCCACAACCCCGATGCGCTCGGACTCGACCTCGATCCGGGCGGCTGGGCGGACATCGACACGCTCCTCGACCGGGCCCGTGCGGACGGACGATCGCTCGACCGGGCCCTGCTAGAACGCGTGGTGGCTCACGGAGCAAAGGAGCGGTTCGCCCTCAGTGCGGACGGAACAAAGATCCGTGCCAACTACGGGCACTCGATCGACGTGGACCTCGCCCTGACGCCGTCCTCGCCCCCGCCGCACCTGCACCACGGCACGGCCCGGCAGGCCCTCCCCGCCATCCGGAACGAGGGGTTGCGCCCCCAGTCGCGCCAGTACGTCCATCTATCGACCACCCGGGAGGAGGCGAAACAGGTCGGCAGTCGACACGGTACACCCGTGGTCCTTACCGTCGACGCCCAAGGCCTCGTTGAAGCCGACCATGCCCTCTATCGCTCCACCGAGGCGGTGTGGCTGACCAACCGGGTGCCTGCCCAATTTCTCGACGTGCCCGGCAACTGAGAAGGACTCACTCCTCCTCGTCCCCGTCCGCCCCTTCATCCGGAGGAGAAGTGTCGAGGGCGTGTCCCTTCAAAGTGTCCAAATCTACCACCTGCAGGGCGGCTTCGTTGGTGGCCGACAGTACGACGGGCGGGGCCACCCCCGCCTCCACCGCTTCCTGCCAGCGTGCCGCGCACAGGCACCACCGGTCTCCCGGCTCCAGCCCCGGAAAACTCATCTCGGGACGGGGCGTGATCAGGTCGTTGCCCCTTTCCTTCGTAAACTCCAAAAACGCCTCCGTCATCACGGCACACACCACGTGGGTTCCTGTGTCGCGGGGGCCTGTCCGGCAATGACCGTCGCGGTAGAACCCAGTTTCGGGATCCGTCGAGCAGGCGCGGAGGACGCCGCCGAGGACGTTTCTCGATTGCTGAACCTGCATTGGGGCGGGATCTTTTGACAGAGGCAGCAGATGCACATTGGGGAATTGCTGATCTTCTAACGCATTACAGGATTCGGGGTTTGGTAGCGGAGATGAGAGCTCCTCGGACCCGTGCGGCAAGAAGGGCCACATTAACATTCTGTGTCTCGCAGAATCACTGTCCGCCCCCATTGGTTGTCTTTTTTTGTCGGACGACTCTCCTCGAAATTCCCCCGCCGCCCCATGTCCACCAAGCCTCTTCGCATCGGCGTCCTCACCGGGGGCGGAGACTGTCCCGGCATCAACGCAGCCCTCCGGGCCGTCACCAAGACCCTCACGCTCAAATACGACGCCGAGGTCATCGGCTTCCTGGATGGATTTCAAGGGCTCGTTGATCGAAACATCGAGTCGCTCCACTACCGCGACGTGAGCGGCATCCTCACGCGCGGGGGCACCATCCTCGGGGCCAGCAACAAGGCCGATCCCTTCAACTATCAGCTCCGGGGCGGGGCCGACGTCTCGGCGCAGGTCGTGAAGACCTACCGCAACCTCGACCTCGATGCGCTCGTGGCCATCGGGGGCGACGGGACGATGTCCATCGCACACCGTCTCACGGACCTCGGGATTGACATTGTGGGCGTGCCCAAGACGATCGATAACGACCTGGTGGGCACCGACCGCACGTTCGGCTTCGACACCGCGGTCAGTATTGCGACCGAGGCCATCGACCGCATTCACACGACGGCCCAGAGCCACCATCGGATCATGATCGTCGAGACGATGGGACGCTATTCGGGCTGGATTGCGCTCCACGCCGGGGTAGCCAGCGGCGCCGACGTCATTCTCATCCCCGAGATCGAGTACGAGATCGAAGAGGTGGCTCGCGTCTGCCTGAACCGGGAGCGGGGAGGGCAGCGCTTCACGATCATCGCTGTTGCCGAGGGGGCCAAGCGGAAGGACGGAGACCGCGTGGTGCAGGAGCGGAGCGAGGAGTACACCGACTCGATCCGGCTCGGCGGCATTTGCCGCGTTCTCGGGGATCAGCTCCGGGAGCACCTCGACAGCAGCATCCGCACCACTGTTCTGGGACACATGCAGCGAGGGGGGACCCCAACGGCCTACGACCGCAACCTCGCCACAGCCTTCGGCACCCGCGCCGCGACCCTGGCGGCCCAGGGGACGACGGGTGTTATGGTCGCCGTTCAGAACGGAACGTTTACGAAGGTGCCTCTCGAAGAGGTGGCGGACAAAACCCGAACGGTTCCCCTGGACAACTCGCTTCTTGCCTCAGGTCTTGAGGTCGGCACCTCGTTCGGGGTTGAAAATCCGGAAGTTCCGGCCACTGCGCCCCCCACAGCCCAATTTCAGACCTGACCTCCTGAAAATCCCTCGCACAGAGCCTCTGTCAAACCGCTCGCCCGCCCTCTCATGAATGACGCGCCGTCCATCGCCACCATCACGACCGCTCTCGAAGAGTGGGCCCCGCCCGGCTCCGCCCAGGACTACGACAATGTGGGCCTCCAGGTAGGCGATGCCAACCGGTCCGTCACCTCCGCCGTGGTGGCCCTCGACGCCACCCCCGACGTGCTGGCGGAGGCCGAAGCCCACAACGCTGAACTCGTGATCACACACCATCCCCTCCTCTTTCAGCCCCTCGACGGCGTGACGGCCGACGGGTACGTGTCCCGCCTCGCCCTGCGGTTCGCGGAGGCTGGAATCGGGCTCTACAGCGCCCACACAAATCTCGACGCGGCCCCCGACGGCGTTTCGTTCGCCCTCGCCGAGCGGCTCGGCCTGACCGACGTCGGATTCCTCGATGGGTTCGAAGACACGCTGTACAAGCTCGCCGTCTTCGTCCCCGAGGACGCCTTCGAGACGGTGCGAGGGACCCTCGCCGACGCGGGCGCCGGACAGATCGGCAACTACGAGGCCTGCGCGTTTGCGACCAACGGAACGGGCTTCTTCAAGCCGGGTAGCGATGCCGATCCACACATCGGCACAGCCGGAGGAGGGGTCGAGTCGGCAAGCGAACGCAAGCTGGAAGTGGAAGTGGCGCGCTGGGACCTGGGGACCGTCCTGGCCGCCCTGCAGGACGCCCACCCGTACGAGGAGGTGGCGTACGACCTCTATCCGGTGAAGCAGAAACACTCGCGGGCCGGGCTCGGGGCCCTGGGTCACCTTGCGGATCCGATGCCCCTTTCCGACTTCCTCGATCGCGTGGCCACCCGACTCGACGCCGGCAGCCTGCGCTACGCCGGCGACCCTGACGCCACCGTCGAACGGGTGGCTGTCTGCGGGGGCGCCGGCAGCGACTTCATCGGCACGGCCCGCAGTGCCGGGGCCGACGCCTACATCACCGCGGACGTCAAGTACCACGAGTTCTTCGACGTGCTCGACACGGAGGGCGCCCCCCAGATGGCCCTCGTCGATCCGGGCCACTACGAAACGGAGGCCCTTACCGAACAACTCCTCCGCGACTGGCTCCAGAAGCGCTTCCCGACCGTCGACTGGCACCGCACCGACACCACGACCAGCCCTATGCGCACGTTCGTGCCGCCCGGGGCCGACGGGAACGAGCATTCCTGAGCGATCCTGCCAGCATTCAGCGCAAGGGCCGTTACGGATGTCGTCGCAGTGCGTAGTGCGTGTGCGTAATCGCCCGTTTCCGACCAACCCCGTCCCTTCGAAATACGCAATACGAACTACTCGGGAATGCCGGCGCTCCCCCAACACCGCGTTGTTCTTAACAGTTTAGCAACCTGCCCCCCAGTTGTTTTTGCACGAAATGGAAGAAGTCCCATACAGAGGTACGAACCTCCGTCTCATCCAAATGTAATTGTTGAACGGTGCTCACCCGCGCTCGAATGATCCAAACCAGCTAGTCTATGCCGACAGCCCAAAAGAAGAAGACGGATGTGGAAGATCAGCTCCGTGCCCTGGTCCGGCTCCAACACATTGACAACCGGATCGACCAAATCCAGAAGCTCCGGGGCGACCTTCCTGCAGAGATCCGCGACCTCGAAGACGAGAAGGCCGGTCTTGAGACGCGTCTTGAGAACTATGAGGAAGAGGTCCAGGAGCAGAAGGTGGCCAAGCGACAGGCCGAGCTCGACATCAAAGAAGCGGAAGGTCTCATCGACAAGTACGAAGAGCAGCAACTCGAAGTCCGCAACAATCGGGAGTTCGATGCGCTCACCAAGGAGATCGAAGGACAGGAAGAGCGTATTGCCGAGGCTGAGGACACGATCGAGGAGGCCGAAGAAACGATTGAGTCGAACAAGGCGGCCATCGAGGAAACGCAGGAGCGGCTCGACGAACTCGACGAGATTCTCGATGAGAAGCGCGAGGAGCTCGAAGAAGTGGTCGAAGACACGGAGGACGAGGAAAAAACCCTCGAAGAGCTCCGAGAAGAGGCCGCCGAGAAGGTCGGGAGCCGCTACCTCAAGGCCTACTCGAAGCTCCGAGACCGCCTCCGCGACGGCCGTGCCGTCGTCCCCCTTAAACGAGGGGCCGCCGCTGGATTCGCCGTCCCTCCACAGCGACAGGTCGAAATTCGGAAGCGAAAGACGATCGTCGCCTGCGAGCACACCGGTCGCATCATCGTCGACCAAGAGCTCTACAACAAGACGGTCGACGAGATGAAAGAGACACTCGATCTGTAAGAGCGCAGCCGCCCGCCGAGGCCGCTGCGCTTTTTTGCATGGACCCGGGTTCGGCCCTGATTGGGGACCTTTTCCGCGCCTGCACGATACAAGTACGCGATGTGCGGATCGGGTCATCGCTCCGTCGCCCCGAGGCTCATCGGGACAAGTCCCGAGCGTCCGCGGGGCGGCGGTGAGGAAAGTCCGAACACCGCAGGGCACCGTGCTTCCTAACGGGAAGGCGCCTCGACGAACCTGCTCCGACGACTGTCGGGGCTGCCGGGGCGACGGCCCGTGCAACAGAGAGTAGCTCCGCCGCGTCGACGCAATCGGCGTGGTCAGGCGTGCAAGGGTGCGGTAAGAGCGCACCGGCGTTCCGGGCGATCGGAGCGGCCATGCAAACCCCACGGGGTGCAAGGCCAAGCAGCACCGGACACCGAATCACCGTCGGTGCACAAGGCTGCCCGCCGACAAAACGGTGCAGGTAGGCCGCTAGAGGCGACCGGCGACGGTTGTCCCAGATAGATGATGACTACCCCGCTTCCCGGGTTCGGACCTGGGCGCGGGCCGACCGAACTCGGCTTATAGATCCGCGCAGTCCGCACGAATACGAGCGGCAGTTCCCGACAGCCGTCGGGACTGCCGCTTTTTATGCCAATCAGGGGTTGAAAACCACGTCGCCGCAGGCGGCTTGAAAGAGGATGC
>JBDGQN010000252.1:0-3964 GCA_042219055.1 Salinibacter sp.
GCTGGTTCATGATGAGCAACGCGCCGCCGTGGGAGAACCTGCGCTTCAGCGAGCGCGGCCTGCGGGACCTGCGGCGCACCTTCTTCGGCACCCTGGAGAACGTCTACAGCTTCTTCTCGACGTACGCCAACATCGACGGCTTTCAGTATCAGAACGATCGGATGCCGGTCGAGGAACGCCCGGAGCTCGATCAGTGGATCATCAGCCGCCTCCACACCACGACGCAGACGGTGGAGGAGGCGCTGGAGAATTACGACCCGACGACGGCGGCCCGCGCAGTCGAGGACTTCGTGGAGGAGCTCTCGAACTGGCACCTGCGCCGCTCGCGGAGCCGTTTCTGGGCGTCGAAGAAGGGCGAGCAGAGTGGCCAAGCAGGACAGGGAGGCACGGTCTCGGCCGAGAAGAAAGAAGCGGCCTATCAGACGATCTACGAGTGCCTGGAGGCCACGGCCAAGCTCATGAGCCCCATCGCCCCCTTCTTCGGCGAGTGGCTCTATCGCACGCTCACAGAGGTGACCGGTGGAGAGGCCGACTCGGTACACCTTGCCTCGTTCCCGGCGGTTGAAGAGGCGGAACGCGACGAGACCTTAGAGCGGCGCATGGGCCTGGCCCGCTCCATTGCGTCCAGCACCCTCTCGCTCCGCAACAAGGCGGAAATCAACGTCCGCCAGCCGCTGCCCCGCATCCTCGTGGTGACCGGCACCGGCGTGCCCGAGGCGGAGGTCGAGAAGGTGAAGGACGTGATCCTCGACGAGGTGAACGTCAAGGACATCGACTACGTGGAGCACACCAGCGACGTGGTGAGCCGGTCGGCCAAGCCCGACTTCAGCCGGCTCGGGCCACGGCTGGGCGACCTCGTGAAGGACGTCAACGAGAAGGTGCGCCGGCTCGACGACGAGACGATTAACGAGTACGTGGAGACCGGCACACTGACGCTCTCGGTCGACGGCGAGAAGGTGGAGCTCGGCCCCGACGATCTCATCATCCAGAGCGAGGGCATCGAGGGCTGGGTCGTGGAGCAGGAAGGCGACGTCACCGTGGCGCTCGATACGGAGGTGACCCCCGAGCTACGCGCTGAGGGGCTCGCCCGCGAGGCCGTCAAGCGCATTCAGAATCTGCGCAAAGACGCCGGCTTTGAGGTGACCGACCGCATCGAGATTGCGTACCGGGGCTCGCCCAAGATCGCCGATGCGGTTGGCGAGTACGGGGACTGGATCCGGAACGAGACCCTGGCAGTCGAGTTGCAGCCGTCCGATGCGCCGAGCGGAGAGGCCGTCGAGACCTTTGAGATCGACGACGAGCGGCTCACGATTGGTGTCCGGCGGGCTGAGGCCCACACCTCGCTCGAATCCTGAGTGGGCGTGTGCCCCATTGATCCCCTGTCCGATCACGTTTGCATACACCCTCAGCATCAACTCTGCACCCATGGCGAACGATAACACACACCCCGAAAACGACGCTCCGGAGACGCCGCTCCACGCACAGTCGGGGGAGGGGGCAAATGGGGAAGAGGAGCGAAAGACGCCTTTCTCCGACGAAGAGCTGGAGCACTTCCGGGAGCTGATTCTTCAGCGTCGCCGCGAGGCGAAGGAGGAAATTGAACAGATGCGGAACCAGGTCGAGCGGGCCAAGGAGCAGTCCGACGACAACACCGCATACGGCATCCACATGGCCGATGCCGGCACCGACGCAATGGAGCGGGAGAAGCTCCACTTGATGATTGCCCGTCAGCAGAAGTACATCGGGTATCTCAATCGTGCCCTCGAACGAATTGACAATAAGACCTACGGCATCTGTCGGGTGACGGGTGAGCCCATTGCCAAAGAGCGCCTTGAGGCCGTCCCCCACACCGAAATCTCCATCGAGGCGAAGCGACAGGAGAAATCCTCTTAAGTCTGGACGTGTGGAAGGACGGAGGTGTGGAAGTCTCCACCTCCGCACATCCACACGTCCACACATCCACACCCAAACGTACATGCGCGTCTTTTGGATTGCTGGGACCGTCGTGCTCCTCGACCAAGCCACCAAGGCGGCGGTCGTTCAGTTCATGTATCGGGAGCAGTCGATTCCGCTTCTCGGGGACTGGCTCCGGCTGACGTTTACGGAAAATCCGGGCATGGCCTTCGGCATTACCATTGGCCCGCCCGGTACGGTAACCGTCCTTTCGCTCGGGGCGACCCTTCTCGTCGCCGCCTACATCTACCAGGTGCGCAATGAGTACGCGCCCTATCGCTGGAGTCTCAGCCTGATCCTCGGAGGAGCCCTCGGCAACATCATCGACCGTGTCTTCTACGGCGTGCTCCTCGACTACGGCACGTGGTTTACCGGTCGCGTCGTCGACTTCATCCACGTGAGCCTCTGGCAGGGCTTCATTCCACGAAGCGTCCCGTTTTTGGGCGGGTCATATCTGGAGCTGTTTCCGATTTGGAACGTCGCCGACATGTCGATCGTCCTGGGGGTCGTCGGTGTTATGGTGTTTCACCACACCTTCCACGTCCGTCAGCAGGCCCGGCGGCGGCGACGGCGGGCCGCCGCGCTGAGTCGCGTCGTGCGGACCCGGAAGGTGCCTTCGGCTATGTTCACGGACCTCGGGAAGGAGATAGGCTCGCCCCCGGCCGTGCCATCAGCCCTGCCGAAGACCGAACGGCCGACTTCCAGGGACGGGGTCGCGGGAGCGGGCGGAAACGAATCTGAGTTGGTTTCTCCCTCGGTGGTGCGGGAGGAGCCGGAAGATGCACTCGACCGTTCGCCCTGAGGTTCATTCTGGGCCCTCCGAGCGACCTCGGCACGACGACGGTCGGCCGTCCGCGGGCTGTGGGCGTTCGCGTTCGCCCCGTGCAACGTGAGCAGGGGTGGCCCGTTACACCGAACCAGCAGTTCCGAACGACGAGACGGCCGCCCTGCGGTCCTTCGCTGGACGTACATCCGATGGTCTCTGCGCCTCATGCCTGACCTTTCGACCATCCGCAATTTCTGCATCATCGCGCACATCGACCACGGGAAGAGCACCCTGGCCGATCGGCTCCTGGAGCGCACCGGGACGATTACCGAGCGGGAGATGAAGGAGCAGACGCTCGACGACATGGACCTGGAGCGTGAGCGGGGGATCACCATCAAGAGCCACGCCGTGCGGATGCCCTACGCCGCCTCGGACGGCGAGGAGTACACGCTCAATCTCATCGATACGCCCGGCCACGTCGACTTCACCTACGAGGTGAGTCGGGCGCTCAAGGCGTGCGAGGGGGCGATCCTGCTGGTCGATGCCGCGCAGGGCATCGAGGCGCAGACCATCTCGAACCTGTGGCTGGCTCTGGAGCAGGATCTGGAGATCATCCCCGTCATCAACAAGGTAGACCTTCCGGTGGCCCGCCCCGACGAGGTGGCCCAGGCGCTGGAGGACCTCATTGGGGAGCCTGCCGAAGACATCCTCCAGATCAGCGCCAAAACGGGGGAGGGCGTTGACGAGATGCTCGACCTGCTGATTGATCGGGTCCCGCCCCCGTCCGGCGACCCCGACGATTCGCTCCGCGCCCTCATCTTCGACTCCATCTACGACTCGTACCGCGGCTCCGTTGTCTACGCCCGCGTGTTCGACGGCACCCTGGAGCAGGGGGATACGATGGAGTTCATGTCGAACAAGAAGCAGTACGACGCCGAGGAGCTGGGCATCCTACGCATGGGACGGCAGGAGGTGGACCGGCTCACAGCGGGCGACGTGGGGTACATCATCGGGTCGATCAAAGACATTCAGCACACGCGGGTGGGGGACACGATCACTCGAGCCCACGATCCGGCCGAGGAGCCCATCCCGGGCTTCGAGGAAGTGAAGCCCATGGTCTTCAGCGGCATCTATCCCACCGAGACCGACGACTTCGAAGAGCTGCGCGGGGCCCTGGAAAAGTTGCAACTGAACGACGCCTCGCTTACGTACCAGGCCGAAAGCTCCGCCGCCCTCGGCTACGGC
>JBDGQN010000252.1:4100-12772 GCA_042219055.1 Salinibacter sp.
GCCGACATCATCACGCCGAGCGACTACATCGGCAACGTCATCGAGCTCTGTGAGAACCGGCGCGGCGAGTACGGGAGCCAGCGCTGGCTCGATGGGCAGACGGTAAAGATAGAATACGAGTTGCCCCTCGCCGAGATTGTCTTCGACTTCTACGACAATCTCAAGAGCGCGAGTCGGGGCTACGCCTCGTTCGACTACGAGCTCCTGGAGTACCGCGAGAGCGACCTCGTGAAGCTCACCATCCTGATCGACGAGAAGCCGGCCGAGCCGCTGTCCACCATCGTCCACCGCGACAAGGCCCACGAGGTGGGCCGCAAGCTCGCCAAGGAGCTCAAGGACGTCATCCCGCGTCAGCTCTACGAGGTGCCCATTCAGGCCTCGATTGGGAGCCGCATTGTGGCCCGGGAAACCATCAAGGCCCAGCGCAAGGACGTGACGGCCAAGTGCTACGGCGGGGACGTGACCCGCAAGAAGAAGCTGCTGGAGGAACAGAAGGAGGGCAAGAAGCGCATGAAGCAGATGGGCGAGATCGACGTGCCGCAGGAGGCGTTCCTAGCGATCCTTTCGATGGACGAGGACTAGGCGAGGCAGGTCATCGTAAGGGGCCATCGGGAGCACCGTGGCCCGGTGTCTCTGGAAGGTCGTTGTGCATATCGTATTGCGTATTCCGTCGGCGTCCACGCACTACGCAATGCAAAATACGCAATAGATTTCTGCCTCAAAAGCAGTCGGCCCCGCTCCGTTTCCTCTACCACGATAGAGATAACCGAATTCGAGCATGACACACGCGCCGAACTGGGGTTGGTCGGGCGACGGAGCGTTCGGAGGGCCTATTCTTCTGGTGGTATTCGGGGGGCTTCTGCTCGGGATCGTCGGAGCGGATCCGGCCTCTGCCCAGTCGACCGATGATGGAGACGAGGAGGGGCTCCTCGAGCGCTACCTGGAGGCGCGGCACGAGGCGCTCGCCCGGCGCTATCTGAAACAGAAGGGGCGGTTTCCAGTCTTGCCGCCCCAGCCCCTGCCCACGCCGACCGACTCCCTGATTCCGGCAGCGGAGAGGGCCGCCTCGGCCACGGAGAATGCCTTCCCGCTCCACGACGTCCGCCCCGTGCGTCAAATGGAGCGAGGCTGGTTCCAGGAGCGGTTTGCGGGCACTGAGTGGGCCTTCCTCGGCGAGACCCCCGGCCCCACCTTTCTCGACACGACCCGCACCCTTGATCTCCGCGGGCGCCTGCAGGCCCAGTTCGGCGACCCCACCCGCACCGTCGCCGACCGCCCGCTCACCAAGCCGCCCGACCACCGGACGCAGTTTGAGTACTGGTTCGTCGTGAACGACTCCATTCCGGTGCAGATAATGGATCCGATGGGGCCTAAGGGCCGTGGCCTCATCGTAGCGACGGAACGGCCCCTCCGCGAGCAGCTCCGGGCCCTTCGCGATACCTTACTGGCCCCCCTCCGGCGCTCCAAGCGAGCCCCGTACGCCGATTACTACTACGACAACCGCCGCGAGCGCTGGTACCGCACCGGATACGACGGCCAATCGTTTTTTCTCGAACAGATCCCCGGCACTGCCGTTGTGCCCGGACAACGGGCGCGACTCGACACGACGCACACGCCCGGACCGGCCTCGCCCACCGACGAGAACTCCCCGTGAGTCCCCGGGCGAAGCGCTATGACCTTGCTTGAGTCTCATTCCGATTTCCCCTATGCCGACCCACGATTCGAGCTCAGACGCGGACGAACCGAAAAGTGAACTTCGAAAATGGAGCGAGTCTCTCGTCGTGGCCGTCGTCATCGTGCTCATCGTGCGGTCGCTGTTGTTCGACCTCTTCCGCATTCCCACGCCCTCGATGGAGGAAAACCTCCTCGTAGGCGACTACATCGTGGTGTCGAAGCTGCACTACGGACCCCGCATGCCCATGTCGTTGGGCATCCCGCTCACCTCCATCTACCTTCCCGGCGTCTCCTTCCCCTACGAACGCCTGCCCGGATTTTCCGAGGTCCAGCGCGGCGATCCCATCGTGTTTAACTACCCGCCCGATGGGGGGCCGGTGGACCAGAAGATGCACTACGTCAAGCGCGTCATTGGGATGCCGGGCGATACCCTTTCGGTACGGGACAAGCTCGTACATATCAACGGGAATCCACTGCCGCTGGGCGAAGGCATGCAGCAGTATTGGACTGTCACTAAGAGTGACCCTCGCTATCAGATTCCGCGTACCCGCATGGAGGCGATGGGCATTAGCAAGGTGCGGCGGACCGAGGACGCGTCGACGGTGCGCATCCTGGCCACCCCCGCGGGCGTCCGGCGGATAAGTCGACGCTCCTGGGTGACCTCCATTAAGCCCTACGTGATGCGGGACGAAGAGTACAGCAAGCTCATGTACCCGTCAGGTCGAGGCTACACGCCGGACAACTACGGCCCCATCCACATTCCGAAGAAGGGGGAAACCGTAACGCTGACGGCGAAGAACTGGGCCGTGTACAAGCCCGTGATTGTGCAGTACGAGGGACACGCCGCGCGACAGATGACCGACTCGACCTTCGCGATCGATGGGGAGCGCACCACCACGTACACGTTCCAGCAGGACTACTTCTTCGTGATGGGGGACAACCGAGACAATTCCAAGGACAGCCGGTTCTGGGGCTTCGTGCCCATGACGCACGTAGTGGGCAAAGCCGTGCTCACCTACTTTTCGTGGGACTACGAAGAATGGAGTCCTCGGTTCGGACGCATCATGCGCCCTATTCCCGCCGCCAGCGTCTTCCGCGAGCACACCGTTATGCAACAGATCTCCACCGATGGACGGGCCGTCCGACCGGAGCGCGGACCCGGACCTGATCGGCGGGGCGAGGCGCCGTCACGAGCCGTCCGGATGGCCGTTGCCCCGGAATCCCGAGAGCGAGGCCTCTCCGGTCGTCCAACCTCCGGTCGTGGTGAGGACCAGTGAGGGGCGGAAGACCGCCGTCGCTGTACGTCGGACCCCGTGCCGGGCCTTCAGGACGAGCAGAGTAGTCACGATCGTCCGTCAAAGTCCGAGGGAGAAGCGGGACTAGCGGGAGGCATTTTGGCGATGGAGCCGGCCCCACATCTTTTGCTGAGTGGTCCCCGGTGGCACGTCGTACGGATTGTTGGGGAGTTCGACGCGCTTGAGCACCGGATAGCGGGCCTTGTACTCAAAGGGCTGAGGGGTCCCACTCGGGGCGTCGCCCAGCACGAGAACCATGGTGCCAGGATCCAAGAGCTCCCCCTGGGCAGAGGACGGCCCCATGTGGCCCCGCGTCGTCTTCCAGGGCTCGGCCCAGTTGTAGACCCAGCGCGCGTCGGCGTCGATGAGACGCACGCAGCCGTGACTCGTAGGGCCTCCGGTGGGCATCGAGTACTGGTGGATGTGGATGCCGCGGGCTGCGTGGAAGTTGAACACCCAGCGCATGACCCACTCCTCGCCGGGTGGGCTCATCGTCGAGACGCGCTTCTTCTCCTTCCAGTTGAAGTTGAACCGGCCGGACGGGGTGGCGGTCGAGTCGGGGTCGCCGGTGTTCACTATGCCCCAGCGCGCGAGCTTGCCGTACTCGTAGGCTGCGAACGCCTGGATGGTCTTGTGGATGATGAACAGCTTCTCGAAGCTGTGTGCGCCGGGATAGTAACGGGGGAACGGCGAGTAGGCCCGAAAGTCAAGGCCCCACTGTGTGGGCACAACGAGCGTATCCCCGAGGGCCGTGTTCTCGATCATCTGCCGATTGAGCAACTCGACGAGCTGGGCCCGCTCGCGGCCTCGTTTGGTGTTGCCGTCTCCGAGCCGGCTGTAGAGCCGATTTCGGGCAATTACACTGTTGCCGCTCGGGTCATTGAGGACGGCGTATTCGTAATACACCTCCGGCAGATCGTCGAGGTTGTCGGCACGCCTCGAAAGAATGTCCGCAATCGCGTACTGGTCGAAGTAGCCCTGAGCTACGGCGGCGGAGGGCCCGCCGAAGGCGAGGGCGAGAAGGCCGAGGCCGACGAGCAGAACGACTGGACGCGTGCGCATGGTATCTGGAAAACTAGGGTCCGATGGAAATGTGTCTACCTGTGCAACGGGCATCCGTTTCTTGGGGAACGGAGACGTTGGCGGGACGAGCACCGCGAGGCGCAGGAGCCCTATGGCGTACACACCTTCTCGCGGAGGGTGTCGATCACGCTTGTGTCGCCGAGGACGATGAGGATGTCGCCGGCGTCGATCCGCTCGGAAGGAGCAGGGTTGAACGTCATCGCGTCCGTGTCGGAGTCGATGATGCCGATGACGATGGCCTCGAACTGCTGACGGAAGTTGCTCTCGGCCAGGGTCTGTCCGGCAAGCGGGGCATTTGTGTGGACCTGCACTTCGTCGATTTGTCGACTGAGCGCGCTGGTATGCAGCACGTGCTCCATGAACTGGTCGGTGTTGGGACGGAGCACCACCTGGGCCATGCGGTCCGCTCCTACCTCCGCCGGAGCAATGACCTTGTCGGCCCCGGCATTGAGCAGCTTGCTTTTATTGTCGTGGTCAACGGTGCGGGTTAGGATGAAGAGGTGCGGATTCATTTCCCGGGCGGTCAGGGCCACGAAGACGTTGCTGCTGTCTTCGGGGAGGGTGAGGATGAGGCCGTGGGCCCGCTCGATGCCTGCCTTTCGCGGAGTGGCTTCCTCCTCAGCGTTGCCCCGGACGTAGAGACGGTTGTTCTCGGCAAGGGTCGACGCGGTGCCTTCGCTGACGTCGACCACGACCACCGACTTCCCCTCTCGGCGCAGGTCTTCGGCGAGACGTCTCCCGACCCGCCCGTATCCGCAGATGATGTAGTGGTCGGACAGTCCATCGATGCGCTTCATAATGCGGCGTTCGTGGAGACGGTCGCTGGCGAAGAGAAGCTGGGCGGAGCGGACGGCGACGAAGCTGAGCAGACCGATGCCGGTGACCCCGAGGCCCAGGGTAAAGAATCGGCCTGCGTCGGAGAGCGTGTGGACCTCCTGAAAGCCAATCGTGGAGAGGGTGATGAACGTCATGTAGAGGCCGTCCACCATCGTCCACCCCTCAAGCAGGGCATAGCCCGTGGTGCCGACCGCAGAGAGGAGCAGGAGGGCCAGTCCCGCGAGCAGCATTTCGCGGCGGGACGAGTCCATTTGTGCCAGCCAGGAGATCAGGGCCTCCCACAGGTTCCGGATTGGGGCCATGTGGCGGTTGGGGTTGAGGGAGGAACAGGCAACGGCACGTATCGCGGGGGCGCATCGCGGGAGAAGCAAAGAACACGCGGTACGCAATGCAGAATACACAGTATGGACGATGCTCTCCGTGCTCCAGGTCCCCTTCCGGACAGGTCGGTTTTCCGAGTTCCTAAGTCCCGGCCGGGGTGTTGAGGAGCTGAGCGTGCCAGGCGTTGCGGGCGGGACGCTCGAACTGTCCGTTCCGAAGAGCGCCGAGGGTGGTGAGGCCCGGGTCGAACACCGGCGTATCGCCCGTGACGGATCCAGCCTCTGCCGCTTCCTGGAACACCCGACGCGAGGCCGCCACCACGGTATTGGCCCGGTCGCGGTAGAGGACGTGGAGGGACGGCACCCATTCCACGTTGAGGGCAGACGCGGCGTCGTCGACCGCGTGGGTGAGGTCGTCGATGCCGCAGCCGGAGATGTCGCCGTCCGCCGTCGCGGCGGCCACCACGAGGAATCGGTCGTACAGGATGGCGGCGGCGCCCTCCACGGCGCGTTGGTGAGAGGTCCAGTCGTTCATGAACGTCGAGAGGCGGTCGAGGAGGGCCGCCTGTGTGTCGTCGGACAGCGGCGCAGCGGCGGCGTGGATCCAGACGCGGGCATCGTCGGGAAGGGCAGAAAACGCGGAGAGATCGGCCATCTGCAGAAGGGACGGGTGGAAAGGGTCAAAGTGGGGTTCTTCTTGTAAACGGGATGCCCGGGTATGTTTGTCGCAGGTGGGGCTGCTGCTCGTCTCCGGGGCACGAGGAACGATCCGAACAGGCCTCCGTCCCACTTCTGTGTGAAGAAAACAAAAAGTGAAACGTTTAGGAACCGCTGCACACCAATCCTCCCGCATCGGGTCGGGGGCCCTCACTGCCTTCTCAGAAGGACCGATGGACCGATGTCTCGATATCGCACTGTCGTCGATTGGATTCACGAGCACCGGGCGGTGGCAATCGATCTCATCCGGATGTACTTGGGGGTTGGGTTGTTCGTCCGCGGACTGCTGTTTGCGTATCAGAGCCAGGGGGTAGAGGTGCTCGTGGACCTGTCCGAGTTCTCGTTCGCTTCGGCTGCACTCGCGCATTACGTGACGTTTGCGCACCTGGTGGGGGGGCTCATGCTGGCGGCAGGGCTTCTCACCCGCCTTGCGGCGCTCGTGCAGATTCCCGTTCTGGTCGGGGCGGTGTTTCTGGTCCACTTCGAACAGGGCCTCCTGGCGGCGAATCAGTCGCTCGAATTCTCGGCACTCGTTCTCTTCCTGCTCCTGGTCGTCTTCGTGTTCGGGCCGGGCAAGTGGTCGGTCGATCGGTTCGTCCTTGAGGAAGAGTCGGACCGCCGGGAGGAAGAGCCGGACCTATGGTGGCGGGACGATGAGTTTGAACAGGAGCCGGTCGCGGAGCCCGCCGGGGACGGGGGCGTGAGCGTTGCCTCGGCCACGACGACGAATCCGAAAGAGGCCCTCGCGGAGCGGGTGGACAGCACGCCCTGCGCCTGCGGCCACGACCTTACGCATCCGCGGGTGACGGCGGAACCGCAGTACGGGTGGAGTGCCGGGTTTTTCTTCATGCTCGGCATCTCGGCGCCCGTGAAGAAGGTCGTCTTCTACTGCGAGGAATGTGGAACGGTGATGAAACGTACGCGGGACCCGGAGATTCTGAAGGAGTATCGTTGGCACACGTCGTGAGGCGGGGGGGCGTGGCGATGGGGAGGAGGAGAAGGAGGAGAACGGAGCGTGGGAGAACGGGGGAAGGGCGCGTTGTTTTGCTGGGGCGGAAGCCGTATACTCCCGACGTGTGCGATGAACTCGGATCATTCTTTCGAGTCGATGAGCGACGGTTTGACCGATGCAGCGTCGGGCGCGTCCGGGGATTCCTCCACGGCTCTCGTGCTGGGTGGGGGTGGGGCACGGGCGGCCTATCAGACGGGTGTGCTCGAATACGTGGGGGAGGCCTTTCCGCGGGCGTCGGTGCCGCTCATGACAGGTGTGTCGGCCGGCTCCATCAACGCCGCCCACCTTGCCGCCGACCCCGGTCCGTGGGCTCGGCGGACCACGCGGCTCACGGACTACTGGGAGGAGCTGACGATGGACGACGTGTTCAGGCCACGGTCCCTCTGGACGGTGGGCTCGGCGCTAGTGCGGGGCTCGCCGAGTCCGAAGCAGACCCTCCTCGACACTGCGCCCCTCCGTGCCTACCTCGATCAGCACCTGCCGACGGACGAAGAGGGGAGGCTGACGGGCGTCGCCGACAACCTGGAGGCGGACCGCCTGGAGGGCCTCGCCATCTCGACCTCCAACTACGCCACCCTCCAGACCGTGACCTGGATTCAGGGCTGCGCGATGGATGACTGGGAGCGCCCCAATCGGATTGGGCGCCGGACGACACTCAGCCTCGACCACGTGATGGCCTCCACGGCCCTGCCCATGGTCTTTCCGGCCGTGCGGCTGGAGGAGGCCTGGTACGGCGACGGGGGGCTTCGCATGCTCGATCCCCTCGCTCCCGCCGTTCACCTGGGTGCCGACCGCCTCTTCGTCGTGTCTACCCGCTACGAGCGGTCGCAGGCCGAGGCCAATCGGGCGGCCCGCACGCCGGCCTACCCGCCCCTCTTCCAGATGATGGGCATCCTCGCCAACGTGCTGCTGCTCGACGTGCTGGAGCACGACGCCGCCGTGCTGCGCCGCGTGAACCGCCTCGTGCGCCGGCTCCGGCCCGAGCAACGAAACGGCCTCCGCCCCATCGACCTGCTCGTCCTGCGCCCCTCCGTGGACCTTGGTGCGCTGGCGGGCGAGTTTGCGCTCGACATCGGGGGCGCGATGGGGACTCTTCTCAATGTCGTCGAGTGGGACACGGACCCGCCCCCCGACTGGTGGAGCATGTTTCTCTTCGAGCACGGCTTTATCCACCGCCTCCTCGAAATCGGCTACAACGACGCCAAGCGCCAGCACGACCGCATCGAGGCCTTCTTTGCGCAGGAACCGGCCGATCAATCGTCCTCCGTCTCCCTGCGCTCGTAGGTCACGAAGCGGAAGCCGTCTCGCTCGTCGACCGCGGTCGTCTCGAACACGTCCCCCACGAGGTGCTTGAACTTCGGAAAGTACGTGTCCCCCTCGTACGCGCCCTCGATCAGGGTCAGCTCCAGCCGATCGGCCTTTGGGAGAAACTGCTCGTAGATGGAGGCGCCGCCGCCGATGAAGACGGTCTCCTCGTCGGCCACGGCGTCGAGGGCGTCGTCGATGGACGAATACGTTTCGACTTCGGGATAGTCCGCGAAGGCGCCTTGGTGGGAAAGCACGACCATCCGGCGGTTGGGCAGGGGGCCGCCGAACTGGTGCACGATCGACTCGAACGTGCGGCGTCCCATCAAGAGCGCGTGGCCGGTCGTCAGTTCCTTGAAGTGCTGCAGGTCCTCTGGGATGTGCCAGGGGAGGTCCTTGTCTTGTCCGATGACCCGGTTCTCTTCGGCG
>JBDGQN010000253.1:0-8413 GCA_042219055.1 Salinibacter sp.
GACAGCATCGAGCAGGGCGACACGCTCCAGTTCCGCAACCTGCGCGATCAGGTGAAAGCGGGAACCGATGTCGAGGTGACCAACGCGGACAAGGACGAGACCTACGTCGTGGAGCACGACCTTTCGGATCGGGAGCTCCAGATGGTTCTCGAAGGCAGCCAGATCAGCGTCGTCAAGCAGGAGTTTGCCGACGTTGAAGCGTAGTCTTGGGGTCAGATCGTACGCAACGGACGGGGAAGCCGACCAGGGCTTCCCCGTTCTGTATTTTGCCCCGCGACCTGTCCGGCTTCTCCCGAACGATTTGCTCCTCCTGAATGGCTGACGATCGCGCTTCGGATTTGCCGCGGCCGTTCTATGACGAGTGGTCACGGCGGCGACGTTCGGCGGCCCGGGCGCTCTGGGACTGGCACTCGGCTCTGGTCGAGCCGACGGTGCCGCCGGGTGCGTCGACCGATGCGTTTTTTGACGAGGAGCGGGCCCGGGCCGAGGCGGGCGAGCCTTTGCGCGTGATGCCGGAGGACACGTGGTCGACCGCCTATGAGGCGTGCGAGCGATTCACCCTCAACTACGACTGGCTGGGGGCACAGGTGGAGGCTGCCCGGCTTCTCAGCGGGACGACCCGGTTCGAGACGGCCGATCGGCTGGATACCTTCGTTCGGCTCTGGGCGGTACCCCACGCCCGCCTGCTTGCGCACTTGGCCGGCGCAACAAACTCAGTACAGATCGCCTGGGTCGATGAGCTGGCCCGGGGGTTTTTCCATCTGGCCCACCTCGTGACCCTGCCCGCCGATCTCGAACGGGATCGCCTGTTTTTGCCAATGGAGGAGTTGCGCCAGTACGACGTGACTGTGGACGAGCTCCGAACTGGCCCGGCGACGGAGGCGGTGCAACGACTTCTCTGGAAGCAGACGGTGCGCGTGCGGGATGCCCTGCAGCGGGGACGGTCTTTGGCCGATGATCTCTCGTTTCGGCAGGGCTATGCCCTCCTGTGGTACTGGCACGGCGCCCTCGCGCTGATCGAGGAACTGGATCGTCGGGACTTTGACCTGTGGAGTGCGCCCGTCACCCTGTCTCGCCTCCAGCAGATTGAGGTGTATCTGCTCATGATTTTCGGCCGGACGTAGCTCACCGTTCTGTCACTGACGAATCTGTTTCTGTACCATGACAACCTATAAAGACGCCGGGGTCGACGTCGAGGCGGGCGACGAAACCGTCGACCGCATCCGCTCCACCGTTCGTGAAACGTTTACGTCCGGGGTCCAGGCCGACATCGGCGCCTTTGGCTCATTCTTTGAGCCCGACGTGGACGGGCTCGACCGGCCGGTCCTGGTGTCGTCCATCGACGGGGTCGGCACGAAGCTCAAGGTTGCCTCTCGGGTCGGACGGTACGATACGGTAGGCCGGGATCTCGTAAACCACTGCGTCAATGACATTGCCGTCTGCGGTGCTCAGCCGCTTTACTTCCTGGACTACTACGGCGTGGGCACGCTGGATCCGGACGTCGCCGAGGCGGTCGTGGAGGGGTTTGCGACGGCATGTAAAGAAAACGAGTGTGCGCTCGTCGGAGGCGAAATCGCCGAGATGCCCGATGTGTACGGGGAGGGCGACTTTGACCTCGTCGGAAGCATCGTGGGCATGGTCGACAAGGCGGACATCGTAGAGGGGGCGGACGTGCAGCCGGGCGACGTGCTCCTCGGTCTGCCCTCCACCGGCATCCACACCAACGGCTACACCCTGGCCCGGACGGTCCTCTTCGACACGTACACGGTGGAGGACTGTCCGCCCGAGCTGGGAGGCACGTCGATCGGAGAGGTCCTCCTTCGCGTGCATCGTTCGTACCTGGATCCCATTCGCACGCTCCTCGACGGAAATCTCGTGCAGGGACTGGTCCACGTCACGGGGGGCGGCCTCCCTGGCAACCTCCGTCGCGTGGTGCCGGAGGGCTGTGCAGCGGCCGTGGACTACGACGCGTGGGAGCGGCCGCCGATTTTTTCCCTCATTCAAGCTCAGGGCGATGTACCGGAGGTCGACATGCGGAAGACCTTCAATCTCGGTGTCGGGCTCGTGGCACTCGTGCGGGAGGCGGACGTAGCCCAGGCGGTGCAGCGCCTCGAAGCGGCGGGCGAAAGCCCATTCCGTATCGGTCAGGTGGAGGCGTGCTCCGGGGAGGTCGGTACTGTCTCCTCGTCGTAGCGCAGCTCGCCATTGGGGGCGAACCGGAACATCTGGCTGTTCAAAACAGGTACATTGGAGCCCCTCGATTTGAATCGGGACTCTCGGTTCTCACTGCTTCGGAGCGTCGGATCGTCGCCGTCCGGGGCGCCTCGCCACCGACGTTGAATCGATGCTGAGATGCTGCCATGTGGTCACTAGTCGTCATCCTGCTCGCCAGTTACTTTCTCGGGTCCATCCCCGGGGCTTTATGGTCGAGCAAAGCCCTTCACGGAGTGGACATCCGGAACTATGGCAGTCATAACTGCGGGGCCACCAACGCTTTCCGGGTGGTGGGGTGGCAGGCCGGGGCGCTCGCTACGGTCGTCGATTTCGGAAAAGGATTTGTCTCGGCCGGGGTCGTAGCGCCACTGATTCGCATCGACCCGATCCCGTCTACACTCGCACTCTTTGGGGGAGATAAGTTTGTGGTGCTGGGACTGCTGGCCGGCATCATGGCAGTCGTGGGACACATGTACCCGATTTTCGCGCGGTTTGCGGGCGGGAAGGGCGTCAACACGGCCGCCGGGATGCTGTTTGCCCTGACGCCCATCACGATGGCCATCACGCTTGCCGTCTTCGCCGCGGTGCTCCTTTCCTCCCGGTACGTCTCGCTTGCCTCGATTACCTCGGCCGTGGCCTTTCCAACCCTCGTGGCCATTCGCCGGTATGCTTTTGGGGTTGAGCTCGACCCCAGCCTTCTCGTCTTCGGAGCCCTTCTGGCGCTCGCCATTGTGGTGGCGCATCGGTCCAACATCCAGCGTCTCCTAGACGGTACAGAGAGCCAAATCAGTTCCTTTGCGCCCGCGCAGGGAATGTTGGGGCGAGGCGAACTGTAGACTCCGAGACGGCCGACCCATCGGATTGCGCCCACCCATTTTTGTATCATGCCTGCCTCTTTGACCCTCTTCGGGGCCGGCAGCTGGGGCACTGCCCTCGCGGTGCACCTGGCCGCTCAAGGTCGAGACATCACCCTCTGGGCACGCCGGGAAGAAGCGGTCGAGCAAATGCGACGGAGTCGCCACAACCCGACCTATTTGCCCGACGTTGAGCTTCCCACCTCCATCCGACTCACGTCGGACCTGGAAGCGGCCGCTGCCGCGAGTCCCCTGTGGTCGATCGTCGTACCGTCCCAAAACGTGCGGCACTTGGCCACGCGGCTCGCGCCGCACGTCCGGCCCGGCATCACCGTGATCTCTCTGGCGAAAGGCATTGAGAACGAGACCCTGCAGACGATGTCGCAGGTGCTGGCCGATGCGCTTCCCGACCTGTCGGCGCAGAAGATTGGAGTACTCTCCGGACCCAGCCACGCCGAGGAGGTGGCCGAGGGACGCCCGACGACCGTCGTGGCGGCCGCTCCCACCGAGCCGCGCGCCAAGTGGATCCAAAATGCATTCATGACCGACCGGCTTCGGATCTACGTCAACACCGACGTGCTCGGGGTTGAGATTGGAGGGGCGGCGAAAAACGTGCTGGCCATCGCCGCGGGCCTCAGTGACGGAGTGGGATACGGCGACAATGCCAAGGCGGCCCTCGTGACCCGTGGGCTTGCCGAAATCCGTCGTCTCGGCGTGGCGATGGGGGCGCAGCCGCGCACGTTCGCCGGGCTGGCGGGCATTGGAGACCTTGTCGTCACCTGCATGAGTGCCCACAGCCGCAATCGGTTTCTCGGAGAGCAAATCGGGAAGGGAAAGACGCTCGACGACATTCAGGCGGAGATGGACATGGTTGCTGAGGGGGTACGAACGACCCAGTCCATTCGCGATCTCGCCCGCCGGCACGACGTCGAAATGCCCATTACGGAGGCCGTCCACGCCATCCTTTTTGAGGGACGACGTCCCGGCTTGATGGTCGACGAACTAATGACGCGCTCCGCCAAGCGCGAGCATTGGATTCAAGACGAACTCCGTGACTGACGGGGCCCGGCGCAAACGACTCGGCGGTCGGTTTGGGCTGAGCACTCGTCGTACGTCTTCCCTCCAAATGACTGTGCACACCGCTATGACCCGTCGAGAGCTCGAGCAGCTCGTGGACCTGGGGGAGGGAATCAACCTGGAGTTTAAGCGCCGCGTGCCTCAGCCGGAGCGCATTGCGAAGGAGATGGTGGCTCTCACCAATACTCACGGTGGGCGCATCATCCTGGGAGTAGACGACGATGGAACCATTTCCGGCATCGATCACGCATCGGAAGAAGAGTTTCTGCTCCGGCAGGCCGTGGATGCGCATTGTCGGCCCGTGGTGGACTACGAGACCGAGCGAATCGTCGTGGAGCCCCGCTGTGACGTGCTGGTCGTGACGATTCCGGAGAGCAGGGCCAAGCCCCACCGTGTGATTCCCAACGGGGAAGGGGAGGGAACGGCTTACGTGCGGGTGGAAGCCAAAAGCATTGAGGCCAGCCCCGAAACCGTGGAGGAGCTCCGCTCGCAGCAGGATCGGTCGGGGGTGACCTTCGAGTTCGGAGAGACCGAGTCGCTTCTCATGCGCTACCTCGACGACTACGGACGGATCTCGGTTACCCAACTAGCCCAGCTCGCCGACATTTCCCCTGAGCGAGCTTCCCAGACCCTGCTTCGACTTACAAAAGCCGACCTCCTGCACCTCCATCCCGCCGAGGATGGGGACTACTTCACGCTCGACTACTGATTCGAATTACAGAGGCAGAACCTGCAAGACGAAATTCCTACGGTCCCCCGGAGTGGTCTCCGGGTGTGTGGAAAGGAACTCGACCGGGTACGAGCGCACCGAATCCTGACCCCAATTGGATCAAGGCATTTTTGGCGATTCGGGAAAATCGTCTCTGCGAGGCGTCCGAGGGGCCGTAGGGGCACTGAGGTCGCAGCGTAGGGGAGTCAGAGACGATCCCGGGCGGTCCAGCCGTCTCAAAATACGGATCGATCGGCCGGGATGAGTGGGCTGGGCGGGATCGGTGGGAACCAGCCGAGATGTGCATATCCCCTGTGTACGAAAGGCGGTCCTCCGGGAGTCAAGGGGCGGGGTGAGCATCCACACCCGGCGTCGACGTCGAACCGGTGCTTCCGACGGGCCGCGAACGGACGCAAGCAACCAGCGTTTATTGAATCTGCAGGGCCACTGCAATCACGAATGCGAGGATGCTTACTGCCAGAGCGAGGAAAATCAAGTCCCACCGCAGCCCTGTCGTCGAGGAGCGGGACGGCTCCGAGTCGTCGCTGGAGTGAACGGGGCAACCACTCATGTCGGGCGCGTCGGATGTACCGGAAAAAGAGAGGGCGTCAGAGATCCATACGACGGAACGAGGGGGGAGGTCCCGGATGCGGACTCACGGATTGGGCTCCGTCGTCGGGTCGGGGGGATCGGGGAGATCGTCCGGTCCGGAGGAGCGGCGCCGGTGGCGCTGTGCGAAGAGGTTCTCCCCGTCCGCCACCCGCCCGGCGGCTGTCCAGAGAAGCAGAACCCCGACGACGGTAGCGGCGAAGACAAAGATCGTAAAGGCGGGCCACAGCGGCGCCTCGAAACCAAACTGCGTTGCTCGGGCCTCCGGGTATCGGATCCACTTGTCAAGGCCCCACGCGGCCATGCCCCCTCCTATGAGTGCAAAGGCAAGGGCCGCGCCCTTCAGCAACTGAACGGCGGTAGTCGATGGGTTGTCACTCTGCAGCGGCATAGCGGTCGATCCATTCCTCAGAAGGAGGGCGAACGGGAAGGCCCGCGTCACGCAGGTACTTTTTCGCCTCCCCGACCGTGTACTCGCGGAAGTGGAAAATTGAGGCTGCCAGCACCGCGCTCGCACCTCCCTCCGTGAGCCCCTCGCGCAAGTGCTCCAGCGTGCCCGCCCCGCCGGACGCAATGACTGGAATCCGAACCTGTTCGGTGACGGCCTGGAGCAGGTCCAGGTCGTACCCATTTTTCGTGCCGTCCCGATCCATAGAGGTCAGCAAAATTTCGCCCGCGCCCTGTGCCTCCGCCTCCACGGCCCACGCCACCGCGTCGCGCCCGGTGGGCTTGCGGCCGCCATGCACCACCACTTCCCAGTCGGGCCCGTCGTCGTCCCGGCGCTTTGCATCGATGGCCACGACGATGCACTGATTGCCAAACGCATCGGCACCGCGGCCGATGAGGCTCGGGTCCTTCACGGCCGCCGAGTTGACGGCTACCTTATCGGCCCCGGCCTGCAGCATGGCCCGCATGTCGTTGACGGACCGCAACCCCCCGCCCACGGTGAGCGGAATGAACACCTGGTCGGCGGTGCGGCGCACCACGTCGTGCATGATGTCGCGATCCTCGTGGGTGGCCGTGATGTCGAGGAACACGAGCTCGTCGGCCCCAGCGGCGTCGTAGGTTTGGGCCTGCTCCACCGGGTCTCCGGCGTCACGGATGTCGACGAAGTTAATGCCCTTCACGACGCGTCCCTCGTCGACGTCGAGGCAAGGAATGATGCGTTTGGCCAGTGGCATAGGAGGCGAGTGGATGAAAGGACGGGGGGACGTGTGGAGGCGAGAATTGCTAGCGGAGTTGGGCCGTGGAGAAAGTGTTCAGGTCGACCTCTTCAAGATCGTGCCATGTCCAGAATTGCTGGCAGGGGAAACGGTTCTCGTAAAGGGCCGTGCCCACGATCACCGAGTCCACGCCGTACGGCTGGAGCGTCTGTACGTCGAGCAGATCTTCGTAGTCTCCAACCCCGCCAGAGGCCGTGATTCTGGCCGAAGACAGGTGGCGGCCCAGCGTCCGGTAGGCCTCGATGTTGGGTCCTTCCATCGTTCCGTCCCGGCTGATGTCGGTGTAGACGAAGCGGCGGACGCCCCGGCGCTCCAGCTCCTGTGCAAATTCGACCGCGTCGAGTCCTGATCCTTCGGTCCAGCCCTCCACTCGTACCTCACCGTCGCGCGCGTCGATGCTCACGAGCACCCGCTCGGACGAAAACCGGTCGACGGCCTCCGCCACGAGGTCCGGATTGCGGACGGCTGCCGTGCCAAGGATGACTCGGTACACACCCACCTCGAGAGCCGCCTCGATCTGGTCCAGCGAGCGGATCCCCCCACCGAGCTGGATCGGAATATCGAGCGTCTCACACATGTTCTCGATCACGGACCGGTTGTCCTCCCCCTCCCCCCGAGCCGCGTCCAAGTCGACCACGTGGAGCGTCTGTGCGTTCTGCACGCGCCACAGCTTTGCCATCTTGACCGGATCGTCGAAGTAAACGGTCTCGTCGTCGTACGAGCCCTGATGCAGGCGTACGCACCGGCCGTCGCGAATGTCAATGGCGGGGATGACGAGAGGCATTGTAGAATCGGGACGGGAAGGGGAGAGGATGCCTCGCGTCCGGAGGCAAAAATACGTTACGAAGAGAGGGATGGACGCGTCTCCATGATGAGTGCGGACGAATGGAAAACTCTATATCGTCGACAGTGCGGTAAGGTTCTACTCAGCGCCAGATCACGATCGTTCTGCTCAGTATATTCCTGCTGCTTCCAAAAGCAGGAAGCGCGGCGCAATCTTCTTCGCCCGAGTCTTCCGAGCAGGAGTGCGAAGAGGATCCCGCCGCGTGTGTGGCTGGAGGCTTTCTCGCGGTTCTGGTGACGCCATTTATTTATCCATTTTCTGCCCTGCAGTTCTCGTATCACCCGGTGGATCCACTGGGTGCTGGGGGCCGTCTCGAACGTTCGTTCCGTGAACTGGGACCTCATCGCGATCAATACTCATCCAATCCTCGGCCTTGGATGACGGGCCCCTTGAAGCCAAGCGTCGGGGGCGTGTCCCTTCTCAAATCGATCATGCGTTCGAGGCGACCTGGGTGCAAGCAGGCAATGGACCCGATTCTAGACCGCCCAGCGCCCCCGGTTACCGTAGTCTGGACCACCGAGCTCCAATACCTTGCCGGAAGCACCGATGCCTCCCTGCGGGTTCGGACAGGTCCGGGCGTGTCTCTCGACCTTGATCAAAATCGGCGGATACGTTTTCAATTAGGCATCACAACCGATTTAGTGCAGCCTCAACCGGTCTCTTTTGGGACAAAAGTTCTCCGGATCTGGCGGAAGAAGGTTGTCCTGGAGAGATTGGCCCACTATTGTCGACTTCGGTGGATTCGAGGAGATTTCTCGACTCCGCTACGCTCCGCTCGAAATGACTCTACCTCAAAGGAATTGCTTGAGACTGCACTAGTGAGCCCGGGACTGATACCAATTGCGATCTTTCGTTGTACACTTCTGCTCCCATCCGTCCACGT
>JBDGQN010000253.1:8423-8530 GCA_042219055.1 Salinibacter sp.
CTGACCGCACCGACCGCTCACAATCTGTACAACGATTCGGCGCAGATGGTATGAGGCGAGTGCGCCCCGAATTCGGGGTCCGTTGGAGCTGGGAGTAACGGATCCCT
>JBDGQN010000254.1:0-10117 GCA_042219055.1 Salinibacter sp.
TTAGCCTGAAATAGTCGCCCAACTGGTCCAAGAATTCGGGCACACATCCCCTTCTCTCCGGAGATGAATAGAAGGAATACCACAGATCATCCTTCAGGCTGACCTACTGAGCGTATCGACCAAGACCACCAGTCCGGACGTCTGCTCATGAACGCACCCAACCGACTTCTGAAGCGGCTCGTATGGGCCGCTCTACTCTTTCTTTTCACCGGATCGGGCACCACCAGCGTAGGAATGTAGGACTTCATTCGCGAGGCGCCCCCTGGTTTGATTGACAAGTCGCCGGGCGGTCCCTCTGTGGGAGCAATCTTATCGCCTATGGTCAATGGAGACGACGGGGCGGAGGCGTTTTCTACGTTCAGGCGGGATTTGGGCTGCTTAAGCGTCAGGAGTGCCGGTGGAAGCGAACGGCCAGTTTGTCGAGGCCGCTTGGTGGCCTGTTTGGATTGGGGTTTGTCGTTTTCCCACGAGGAAAGGAGAACGTTCCGAAGCGAGGCACGGGAACGAGAATGCCAGGTTCGACGGGCCAGGGCACTTCAGAACATGACGGTGTAGATATATTTTCTGCTTGGGTGGAATGTGTGAAACGGTTTCGTTGCCGGGAGCGTGGTCGACTTGTAACCTCAGAGTCATCGTTGCACGGGATTGTATTTGCCGTAAATGAGGAGAATTTGAGCCATTCGACGATCATGACGCTCCTCGATGGTCGTGACCTTCCTAGTCCTGAGCGTTCCAAACGCCGGAGGAGCGTGCCGAGGAAAGGTGGACGCTCTGCCCCATTCGGGGGTAGGCGTCCTTCGCGAGAGGGTGGTGCGGAGACTGTGCTCTACGTCTCCTAAGACGGGAGACACGAGCCTTCCCCTGTCTGACGGGTAGTCTGATGGGACAGGTTGTAGGACATAGTGACTCCTCCCCCCAATCGAGGGCGCGTTCTCAGCGAGAGGAGTAGCACCTCCCGAATTCAATCCCGCCTCCGCACGCTCATCTACCGAGATCCGCGCTTGTGGATATTCGGGCTCGTGGAGGGGCGCTTCTGTGTTTCCGGGATTTTCTGTCACGACGAAGGTCGGAGCCCACACACCACGGGGTAGGCGCCCCACCGTCCGCACCCAGCCTGCCACGGGAACTTTCGGGCATGATCCTACAGGTCTATGAATCGAATCCAGGCGTACTGGCTTTGCCAGATTGGAGGATGGGGACTTCTCTACGGCGTCAACATCGCCGCACATTCTGAAAACTGGACGCTCGGCGAAATTTCGACATCGCTCCTGAACTGGGGCGTGGGGGTGGGGCTTGCCACAGGTGTGACGCACGCCTTCCGGCTCTACGCCAAGCGGTACGGGTGGACGCGGTTGACTCTCCTCCAGCTCCTCCCTCGAGCCTTGGCGGGGTCTGTCGCCCTCGCAGTGTCGTACGTGGTCATCGAACGCCTCATTTACTACCCTCTCGACTTGGTACGAAGCGTGGCGAGCCGTCGAGCGGCACCGCCCTCAATCCTTCAAACAGCGGTTAGCGTCTTTCCCATCATGTTGGCGTGTGGCCATTTATTTAGGCGTGCACGCCTTCTGGAACTACCGCCGGGCCGAGGTGGATCGTTGGAAGCTACAGGCCCAGGCCGAAACGGCCCGTCTGGAAGCCCTGAAGCTGCAACTCAACCCGCATTTTTTCTTCAACAGCCTTGCCAGCGTGCGCGCCCTCATCAGTGAGGCGCCGCAGCGGGCCCGAAAGATGGTCGCACGCCTCGCCCGGTTGCTCCGGACGACCCTCCAGACCCGAGACCAGAAGACGACTCCACTCCAGGAGGAGCTTTCCGTGGTTCGCACGTATCTGAGGCTCGAAAAAGTGCGCTTCGAGGACCGGCTGGACTGGACCATCAATGCAAGTGAGAAGGCGCTCCAGTGCCACGTCCCCTTCATGCTCGTGCAAACCCTCACCGAAAATGCGGTCAAGCACGGGATTGGGCAGCATCAAGGAGGCGGAACGGTCACGATTGCGGCTGGCCTGTTTGATCCTCCGGAGTCAGAACGCAGCGAGATGCTTCGCCTGCGCGTGTCGAACCCGGGTGAACTTAATGGCACGGGGGACGCGCAGGGAAGCGGCACAGGACTCGACAACGCGCAGAAGCGGCTCCGACTGCTGTTTGGGGAGGCCGCTGACCTGCAACTGAATCAGAGCGGCCCCGAGACCGTGACCGCGGTTGTCACAATTCCTCAGCGACTCGGCGAGCCTGGGGTCACTGACCGCAATGAGACGCCTCTGCAGCGCGGTGCTCCTACAACGGACGGCGTACTTTCGGAGCAGGATCGGCTAGACGGGATCTCCGAGGATTCATTGGAGGGGCCCTTGCAGTCAGCACAGGCCGTTCCACGATCTTCCCGTGATCGCTCCGCAGGAGAGACCGACGACGTACTCACCCTCCTGGCCGGTCACTCCACGTACTGGATCTGTCAGGCTCTCGGCTGGGGCCTTCTGGGCGTCGGGAACACGATGGTGAACATCAACCAGGAGGGAAACTGGAGGGACATCGGCGGGGACGCAGTCTTCGCCTTCGTGGCCGTCGTCGGAGTCGGGGTGGGGCTGACCCACATCTTTCGGGTCTTCGCCAAGCGTCGCGGATGGGCTAACCTTTCCCCCCGGAAGCTCGCTCCGCGAATTATCGTATCGGCGCTTCTTCTGGGCAGCATCTACGTCTTGCCGGCCTTTCCGACGTACGTACCGGCAGATCCACCCAGCGCGCTCTGGCCTCGCCTCCTGCGCATTGCGAGGAGCCTGATCCCCCCCGCTCTCAGCTGGTCCGGACTAATGGGGGCATGGCTCGCGATTTATTTCAGCGTACATGCGTTCTGGAACTACCGCCAGGCCGAAATTGACCGTTGGAAACTACAGGCCCGTGCCAAGACCGCGCGGCTCGAAGCGCTCAAGCTTCAGCTCAACCCCCACTTCTTCTTCAACAGTCTGGCCAGCGTGCGCTCCCTTATCGGCGAGGCGCCGGAGCGGGCCCGGAAGATGGTGGGGCGCCTGGCCCGCCTGCTGCGGGAGGCACTCCAGACCGACGACGAGGAGACCGTTTCTCTTCAGGACGAATTGTCGACGGTCAAGACGTACCTGAATCTTGAAAAGGTTCGATTCGAAGACCGCCTTGACTGGACCATCGACGCCAGCGAAACAGCCCTCCAACGTCCAGTGCCGTTTATGTTGGTACAGACCCTCACTGAGAATGCGGTCAAGCATGGGATCGGCCAGCGGCGGACGGGAGGGACCATCCAAATTGAGGCGATCGTGGCCGACGGGGACAGCGAAGACGAGGCCCCGCTCTGTCTACAAGTTACGAATCCCGGTACCCTCGACACCGATGCGGACCCTGAGAGTGACACGGGGCTGGAGAACGCCCGGGAGCGGCTCCGACTTCTCTTCGGTGAGGGGGCCTCGCTAGAGCTCACTCAAAGAGGACCGGAGACGGTAGCGGCCACGGCCTGGATTCCATGTCCTACCGCCCTGGAGGACCGGTACCCAGAGGAGGGAGATGCGTCTGTCTCCCTGCGCATACCCGACGACGCTACTCTTGGTGAAGCCAAAGGCACGTGATGGGAATCGGAGGTGCTGCTTCCTTGCAGCCCTTGTACGAGAACCGCTTCGCAACCGTCTCCTGAACGCAGCCTACGTAGACCCGTCAGCCGGTAACCGTAAAAGCCTTACATACAGGTGCCTGAACTCAAAACACTTTCCGTTGACGACGAGTGTCTCGCGCGCAGTGAAATTCGCTGTATGTCAGAGCCTCTCGGTTCCGTTGACGTGGTGGGCGAGGCGGCCGACGCCACGGAGGCGGCTGTCCAGGACTGGATTCCGACCTGCTCTTGCTCGACGTACAGATGTCCGGTGCCAAGGGCTTTGGACTGTTCGGGGAGGTGCCCCACTGCAGCCTCAACCGGTCTTTTTTGGGAGATAGGGTCTCCGAATCTGATGGAAGAAGATTGTCCCGGAGAGATTGCCCCATTACTGTCGACTTCGGTGGATTCGGGGAGATTTCTCGACTGCGCTTCGCTCTACTCGAAATGACTGCTACCTTCCGCGGAGTTTTCTCCGCGCGCATGAACGTTATTCCTACATTAGAAGATTTAAGACATTATAGGGCCGTGGAAGTTTATGGTCGCCAGGAACTTAGCGATGCTAAGTGTTAGCTCATTGGTGCGAAGTGTTAGCGCATTGGTGCGAACTGTTAGGGCATTGGTAGCAACAGTCCGAAAATGGGTGTGCGGTGGCATCTGTGGCTGCTCAGAGGTATGTTTTTCCCAGTACTCCGTCGTCTGACACCAAATTTCTAATACTCCAGCCATGGACGGCAATGCCGGGGAAATGATTGTCAAGGCCAACCGTCTGGTCCAAGCCAAGATGCCCCTCTCGCGGGTCGAGCATCGGATTGTCGGCGTGCTAATCCCCCAACTGGGCCGAGATGATGAGGAGTTCAGCTAGCAGCGACTCTACATTAAGGATCTGATGGAGCGGTCCGGCGTCTATTCCAACAACCTCCACACCCTCGTAGAAGACATCTGCGCCAGCCTTTTGGAAAAGAAGTTGGAGGTCAAGAAGTACGACGAAAACGGAAAGCGCGAATATCGGGGAATCAGCCCTATGGACGAATGCGGGTACAGGGAGGATGATGCCTACATCGAAGCAAAGGTCAACGACTCGATGAAGCCGTTCCTCCTACAAGTCAAGAAGCGGTTTACCATGTACGAGGCTGGATACTTTCTTCCGCTTGGCAGCAAACACTCGATGCGGATCTACGAGCTGCTGAAGATGCGGGAGGACATCTCCATACTTCGCATTACCGTCGAACCGATCTTCGACACCCTCTTCCCCGGAACAGCTGATTTTAAAGAATTACCTGCAAGTTGTACCTAAGATTAAAACATTAGTCGTACTTTTTACGATCTCAGCGCGCCTCTCCGCCGACCGGATCGCTCGTAAGGAGTACGATCAGTAGTTCCAGTCGCTCTCGACGCAGGTCGAAGTGGGGGAAGCAGGACGAAGGCGGCCCGAATATGCATCTTTTTCCACAATGATTATACAATGTTAACACCAAATATCCAAGTTTTACTGGACCGCCAGCGGAGGTGTCGAAGATGGGGTCGAAGCCCGTCTTCCGCACCCCCACCGGCGGGGAGGCCGATTTTGAAGAATTAAACCTCAACATTTGGTGTCAATATGGTATGTTTAGGCAAACATGATCCCGGCTTCGGTCTTTCTGCCCCTCGAAGTAGAGCGCAAGGCAGTTGGCAGGTGCTTCGATCATGCTCAACGGATGCCAGAGTGGCAGATTTTGGAGGCGAGAAGGGCTCAGATACCGTTTTGATTCCTGACATTCTGCAGGTGCGGAAGATGAGATGGAACGTGTGCTCGCCTACGCCCGGGCGATGTCCGAGGGGCAAACCGTGCTCGATGGATACGACACCCGCGCAGCCGATGAGCTGAAGCAGCTGCTCCAAGACGCCAGCGGACTTCTGACGTGACTGCAGGCGACTCACACAGACTTCACAGACGCTCTTTCTGCACAGGTCTTTCCGCGCAGGTCCTTCCCGCCGCAGGTCCCATCGGCTCTGCACAGGCCCCGTCGGCTCCTTCACTGGCCGACAGACCGATGGGGGAAGGGACCATCAATCGCCCTGGGAGGCAGAGCGGGCGATAAGTAAAAGGCGCAGCGCGGACGGGGCGGGGAGGCCCCGGATGCAGAAAGACCTCGTTCGAACCTATCGAGCCGACTCTACGACGCTCTCGAAGTCGTGGATGGCGAAGTCGTCTACCTGGAGCGAGCTTTTGAGGATGGGAATAGCTCGACTCAGAGCGGATGGGCTGGGGAAGTCCTCGGGGCGAAGAGCAATGGCACGCTGGTCGGGGGAAAAGTACTGAATGGCGTCCCGGGCGTGCTCGGTGCGGACGGAGATGCTTTTCTCCCCGTAGACCATGACGTAGGCCCGATCGACCACCTGAGCGATTTTGGGATAGGTTTCGGCAGGCCAGAAAAAGGGAACCGATACCATGAGTTTGCTGTCCTCCAAGATCCGATCGGCCTGTCGGAGGACTTCGAGATAGCGACGGAGGTAAGTGCCTTCCTTCTCCTCGAAGTCGTCGTATATCTGTGGTTCAATATCTAAATGGAGGGGACTGCCCCGAAGGTCGAGGTTCGCGAGGCGCTCCCGCACGTCCTGAGCGTCTCCGGACCGGACCCAGTAGTTCGGGGCCAAAAGAAACTCAACGGTCATTCCGCGCTCACGGGCACGCCGCTGGAGGTCGTAGGCCTTTTCCATTGAGGCAGATCGGCCCGCCGTCAGAATAAGGCGGTCAAAGCCCTCGGCTTCCAGGATCTCAAGGATAAAGTCGTTGCTGTGCTTTTTCAGCTCTTCGGACCATATGTAGACGGCCTTTGAGGTCGACTCATCAATCTTAAGGTCTTTTCCGCTGGAGGACATTCCACCTGAGGACATTCTGCCGGAGGACGTTCTGCCGGAGGACGTTCTGCCGGAGGACGTTCTGCCGGAGGACATGAGGTTACCCGAAGTGAGAGGAGGAGCAAGCGTGCCGAGAAGAAGAAAAAGCGTGATCTGGCACACGAGGAACCGGGAGCCGGGAATCGGCAAGGAGAGACGCTTCATGGGGAGGATGAGGGCTGGCAGGCAGACAGAGATTAATTTCGAGTAAACGATTTCGCCTTCCGTGTAGAGCCCTTCGGGTATAGGCCGGGGGATCGATCGTGTTCTCGTGACCTTCTTCGAGTGACCGACAACGGGTGACCAACGATGGATATCCAACGACGGGTATCCGACGAGCGGAAGCTGGCGGCTTTCTTCTCGCCGATTAGGTATCGTGAGCGTTACGCTCCGGGTTCCCATTGTGCTGTTAGCCGTGTAGTCCTCAGCCCTCAGTGCGCGGACTTCCCCAGGCTTAAGTCCGGCGGTGTACCCGACCGCGAAGATCGCGGCGCCTCGCGGCCGGGACAGTCCCAACTGAAGGCCGCTCATGGCCAATCTGCGGCGAAGTATTGCAGGGTTTCGTAGACCTGCATTTTGTAGGCCCGCATTGATTGGCGCTCCGGGCCGATGGTCGAGTGTAGAGGGGGCTGTTGGATTCGCACGTTCAACTCCGACTTCCGGGTTCCACTCCCATTTTCATCCTCCCGGAGGATGATGTGGAAGCTCCTGAGAACGGCGCTCTTGAAAACCGATACCGCGTCCAGTGTGGTATGCCTTTCTGCCGCCCCGGGCTAGGCCCCCCTCGGTTTCTGTCAACGACGAAGACAGGTGGCTCACGAAGCACATGTGGTGAGAGACTCTCCACCGTGAGGGTTGGCCGCCATGAGGATCGGAGCAATTGGGACCTTTTCGGGGGGGCACGCGGAGATTACAGCAGACACGAGCGGCGCAAGGCAATCGAAAAGCTCAGTGAGCACGCGTCGGAGTACGGCATCAAGCGCGCCCGAGTGCCCGATCGAACCGCACCTTCGAGAACCTGGCCTATAGCCCACGCCTCCGAGTGCTATACTCGATTTCCCAATTCCAGCCTCGGGGATCCGCTACGCCCGTTCCAATTCCTTCCCCCGATTCCTTTGGGACGGGCATCCTTATTCGACTCCTGTGCTGTTCGGCTTCCGTGTTTGATCTGTCGTAGCGCCACCGCAGCCGCGCAAGCCGACGGCTCGTCGACTCGCGTTGGCAACTCGTCGAGCACCCCGAACCGGCCGCGGGGAGGCGCTCATTTGTCCTCCCGCGCAGAGGAGGAGGCGCAGAGAGGGAGGTACCCTTCACCTGCGCTCGCCTTTGCTTCGGGCTCTTTCTCTCACTGCTCGCGCACTCTTCGACAAACCCGGCTTCCAACCGACCATGCTGCGACCGACCACAGGCTCGACTCGCCCTTCCCCGCCTTTTTCCTTGCCTTCGCCAAATCGTCTGTTCAGCCAACTCCCGCAAGCGGCTGCCGGCTTCCTTCTCGCCGGCCTTCTTCTGTCCGCCGGACTGCTGGGAGGAGCAGGCACGGCCTCTGCTCAGTCCTCCCCGTCGGCCTCCGCTGAGGCGGAGTCGGCTCCTGCCCAGTGGAGGGCACACTTCGACCAGCAGGCTGCCCGCCAGCTTCGGAAAAGCCCCGAGACCCGGACCGATATGCTGAAGGTAGTCATCCAGCAGGCCTCCAGCAACGAAGACCTGGCGCTCCCGAAAACCACCACTGCCCTTCTCCACGTCGTCGAACACGGCAAGAGCCGAAAGAACCGGGTGATGGCCGTCCAGGCCCTCTCGAAGATCGCCCCCGAGCAGATCGGGGAGGCCCAGCATGAAAGGGTGATGAACCGGCTCTACGCCCTCGGGGAGAAGGAGGGAACGTCCGACCGGGTCCGGGGGGCAATCGCAGATGCCATCGCCGGCGACCAGACCGGCTAATCGGAGACGCAGCCAACCGGGAGCGCAGCCAACTGGCAACGTAGCCAACCGAAGGCGTAGCCAACCGAAGGCGTAGCCAACCGAAGGCGTTGCCAACCGAAGGCGTTGCCAACCGAAGGCGTTGCCAACCGGCAGCGCGGATGCTGTCCCGCAGGACTTGTGCCCGCCTCGGCCGGCCTGACGGCTGTTCGGGGCGGGCGTTTTCTGTTGCTTGGTGCTTGGGTAACGGCGAGGCAACACGCCTGCACCGCCGAGTGGCTATTCTGCCCCTGGGAGCCATTTCTTTCGGCATGTCTGCCAGCGCCCGGTTTCTTGGTGGGAGGCCGGGCGTTATGACTTTGCCCCTTCGCGTATCCACTAACGTAGTTTTCCAGGGCTACTTAAGGCCGACCGCGAGGCAACCTATCTCGGTCATTTCGAAGACGAGATCGAGACGGCAAGGGCCGTGGGTCGGGCGGCCTCAAGGCTACACGACCCCGCCAATACCAATTTCCCGCCTAGCGCGATGTGGGACATAGCACGGAGCTGCCGTAAAATAGCAATAGCACGACGTCGAGACCCCAAACCCGGTGGGACGCATGGGGTTGTGCCCCGTCTTTTGATGCTAGATGTATTGCTTCACGTGCAGCAACAGAAACCCATGTGCCTCACCCACGACTGAACGCCAAGCCGACGGTTCCGTCGACAAGGTCAAAGACCTATGCAAGCGGGAGGCGGTGAGCGAATGTAGATCTTGGTCACGTCGAGGACCAGATCGAACGCTACCTCGATGCCCTCAGGGATTCAGACATCGACCTCGAAATCCCCGTCATTGACGGTTGAGCGTCACTGACGGTTGGCGGAGCAGTAGGGCGGCATGTAAAATCTCCGACCTCCAGGATCGTCCCTATCGGCGACATCGGAGTCGCTCCACGACGTCGGATTCGCTCCGCGATCTCCGATCCTGCGGCGGGGATGGGGGCAGTATGGTTCAAATCGGGGCGGAAGGATACAGACTACGTTCCTCCCGTGCCTGGCATGAGCAGGACCACCGCCGGAAAGCTATGTGCAGAAGACAGCCCGGAAGGCGGGGTTTTTCATTGAATCTCGGGCTGCGAATACTCTAGGACGAAGAAGCCCCCACCGAAGGTTGCCGTGACGACGATTCCGCTTTCGAAGTATGGATAGTTGCTCCAGGCCCCCTCGAACCCCGGTGTGTCGCTTGGGGGAAACAGGTCGAAGTGGCCGACCTCTTCGGGCTTCTCGGGGTTGCTAATATCCAGCACCCGAAGTCCACTCTTGTAGTTCGACTCGTAGATCCTGTCGCCCTTGACATACAGATTGTGGTCCGATGACGGATTCGACAGAGAGAACTGATTGGCTACCACCGGATTGTCAAGGTCCTTCATGTCCCATACGATTGTGCGCGTCTGGTCAACCTTACCGGCAAGCTCGTCTACTTCGTCGTTCGAGTACATGTAGCGTTGATCGCCGGTAAACCAGCCCTGGTGGACGTACCCAAAGTTTGGGTAGGTCGCCGTCGAAATGAGCGTGGGGTGTTCTTTGTTGGTTACGTCGACCACGGCAATCTCCGTCTCGTTAAACCCAACGCAGATTTCTCGCCCTTTATATTCCTGGTCGGGGCCTTCGTAGACAACGCACTGCGCATCGTGCGTCGAGCCCGTCCCTCCTGAACCGGCCCCGCGCTCGCC
>JBDGQN010000255.1:0-16494 GCA_042219055.1 Salinibacter sp.
TCGGACTACCTTCTGAAGGTGCTCACCGCCGGAAATTAAATGCGATTGCCCTGTTTCAGAGTCGAGGAGAGGGAACCCTTGGGAAGGCTGCTCCATTGCATACGACTCCGATCAAGCCAATTTAAAGGGTTTCCACCCGGCGTTATGTTGACGATCGACATTGCTTCCCTGTCGACGGGGATTCATAACTTGGAGTTCTCACCGTCCGCGGAGCAGGTCAACCTCGACCCGTCGACGTTCGACGACATTGACCTTGACGTCGCTTTGCAGTACCACCGCGACCGCATCCTCGTGAAGCTGGATGCCGCGGCCACGGCTACTCTGACGTGCGACCGCACGCTCCAAGCGTACGACGAAGAAATCAAGGGGAGTTATAATGTGCTTTTCGGTCCCCCCTCGATGGTGGGGCAAGAGGGGGACGAATTTGAGGAGGTCCGTCCCCTCGAACCCTCCGACCAGGAAATCGATCTTACGGACGTGGTTCGCGATACCGTTCTGCTCGCGATTCCGCAGCGCAAGATCGCCCCCGGCGCTGAGGACGAGCCCCTCCAGAGAGAGTTTGGGGCCACTGAGGAGGAACCCAACGAAAACGAGCCCGTCGATCCGCGCTGGAGCGACCTGAAGGATCTCAAAGAGGAGAAATAGCCGGACAGGATCCGAATGAAGGGGGAGAGGCTGTAAATTCTGGGCGAAATGGTTTTGCGTCCCTGAACACCGGGGAGGATCCTTCCTTCTTATGGGCTGCTTCCGGCGACGGCTTAGACGTCCCGCGCCACAATTGATCTCACTGCTTATTACCCGACCGACTGAATCATGGCTGTCCCGAAACGAAAGCATTCGAAGTCTCGCACCCGGAAGCGCCGTTCGACGTATTACAACGAGCTGGAGCCGCCTCAGCTCATGGAGTGCAACAACTGCGGCAATCCGAAGGTGATGCACCGGGCGTGCAAGCACTGCGGCCACTACCGCGGTCGCCAAGTGATTGAGGCGTCCGATGAGCTGATGGTGTAGGCCGATCATCGATCGGTCCGTCGGCAGTGAGTAGGCGTCCCGTTTCCGCTCCGAGTCCTTCCTGGCAGCACGAACGCCGGGCCGGACTGGGAGCATTTCTTTGTCGGGTATTCGTTCCGTAAGCGGAAGCGGGATCGGCGATTGTCCCTGCGTACGCCTATATTTTCTGCCGGACCTCTGTCTCCTTCGTCGGGCGGCACTGTCCTCTTCGATCCTCGGCACACGTTCTGGTAGACACACCGACGGTTGTATGGCATCATCGCGCATCGCAGTGGACGCAATGGGGGGCGACGAGGCTCCGGACGCGGTCGTCGAGGGCGCCATTCAGGCCCTCCAGCACGCCGATGGTGAGCTGTCGGTTCTCCTCGTGGGACCCAAGGGTCAGCTCCACGACGTACTCGACGCTCACCCGAAGGCCCCAACCGAGGCCCTCCGTGTGATTGACGCTTCTCAGGTGATTGGTATGGGGGAGGCACCGTCGACTGCTGTCAAGCAGAAACCCAACTCCTCGATCCATCGGGGCTTGGCCGCTCACCACGATGGAAAAGCCGACGCTTTCGTGAGCGCCGGCAACACAGGAGCCATCATGGCGGCGTCCATGTTTATTCTTCAGCGGATTCCGGGGGTGGAACGGCCGTCAATCACCGGCTTCTTTCCCACCCTGAAAGGCTCCTCTGTCGTTCTGGACATCGGAAGCAATGTCGATTGCAAGCCGGAGCATCTCCTCCAGTTTGCCCGAATGGGCACCGTCTACGCCCAGCAGATCCTCGACAATGAAAATCCCTCCGTCGGCCTGCTCAACATTGGGGAGGAGCCAGGGAAGGGGAATGAACAGGTGAAGCAGGCGTACGGACTCCTCCAGGACGCCGACGATTTGAATTTCGCCGGCAACGTGGAGGGCAGCGACCTGCTCTTCTACGCCGCCGACATCATCATTTGCGACGGATTTGTCGGCAACGCCCTTCTGAAGTTTGGGGAGAGCATGACGACGGTGCTCACGGAGATGGTCGATCAGGAGATGGAGCGTCAGGGCCTTTCGCCGGAGGAGAAATCTCTCGTGGCGGGCGTGTTCGACGAGGTGCGAAAAGGATTCGATCCCGAATCACAGGGAGGGGCCCCTCTTCTGGGCGTAAACGGAAATGTGCTGATCGGGCATGGACGCTCGTCGCCGGACGTCATTGCGAAGATGATTCACGCGGCCGCGACGCTTGTCACCGAGGATGTTGTTCACGCCCTTGAGGACGCGTTCGGAGCCAGTGCTGCGTAGTTCTCGATCGCGTGTCCGCGCACTTCTCGCATTGTCCGCCAGTCGCTATGTCCTCCACTTCTCCGCTGTCCTCTTGCCAAGCCGCCATTACCTCCGTGGGGCATTACCTCCCCGAGACGCGGCTCACGAACGGAGATCTGGAAGAGATGGTGGAGACGAACGACGAGTGGATCCGCACCCGGACCGGCATTCAGGAGCGGCGCATTCTGGGAGATGACAGCAAGGCCACCGCGTTCATGGCCACGGAGGCCGCTCAGGAAGCCCTCGACAAGCGAGGCATTGGACCGGACGACGTGGATCTCATCGTCGTCGCCACCGTGACCCCCGACATGCTCTTTCCGGCAACGGCCTGCTTGGTGCAGGACAACCTTGGGGCGTCCAATGCGTGGGGGTTCGACCTCTCGGCGGCCTGCAGCGGCTTTATCTACGCCCTCACCACGGGCGCGCAGTTCATCGAGACCGGGCAGGCGGAGACGGTTCTCGTCATTGGGGCCGATAAGATGAGTTCGATCGTCGACTACACGGACCGAACCACCTGCATCCTGTTCGGGGACGCGGCGGGGGCCGTGGTGCTGGAGGCCGACGAGGAGGCTGGACTCCACGACGCAGTCCATCACGTCGACGGCGAGCACAACGACCTGCTATGCATGCAAGGCGGCGGGAGTCTCAATCCGCCGACCCACGAGACGGTCGATGCCCACATGCATTATCTTCATCAGGAGGGGCGGCAGGTGTTCAAGTTTGCCGTCACGCGAATGGCGAACGTCTGTGAGGAGGTGATGGACCGCAACGGCCTCGAGGCCGACGACGTAGACTACCTCGTGCCCCACCAGGCCAACCAGCGCATTATCGACGCGACGGCCAAGCGCATGGGCCTCTCGTCCGATCAGGTAATGCTCAACATCGATCGTTACGGCAACACTACGGCCGCCACGATTCCACTCTGCCTCTACGACTGGGAGGACGAGCTGGAGCAGGGCGACGACCTCATTCTCACGGCCTTCGGCGGGGGTTTTACCTGGGGGGCCGGGCATCTCACCTGGGCGTACAACGGCATTGCGTAGTGCGTTAAGCGGTTCAGGGTTGAGTGCTGAGCGTTGGCTCTGTTAAAAAGGTCTGTGTGACGCGGAGAAGGCCGTTCTGTAGCGTTCGAGTGGGGGGGGTAACCATCCGAAATTACCCTTTTTCAGTGTAGCCAGCATTGGGAGTCGTAAGCATACCCCTCAACGCATAATCCTCAACGCTCACCGTTAACACCTTTTCGAATTCGTCTCCGTATCTACGATGGCTACCGCTTTTCTTTTCCCTGGACAGGGATCCCAGTCGGTCGGCATGGGCTATGAGCTCTACGAGCAGTACGACGCAGCGCGGGCGCGGTTCGAGGCTGTAAACGACCTCCTCGACGGGGTCGATTTGCTCACGCTCATGTTTGGATTGGAATCGAGCATCAGCGATCCAGAAGGGGCGCTGAAGCAGACGGAAATCACCCAGCCCGCCCTCTACGCGCATAGTCTAGCGGCTATGGCCGTGCTTGAGGCCGAAGGGACCGCGCCCGACATGGTGGCAGGTCACAGCCTGGGCGAATACAGTGCGCTGGCGGCCGTGGGGGCCCTCTCCTTCGAGGACGGTCTGCGTGTGGTACGCCGGCGCGGAGAACTCATGAGCGAGGCAGGGGACCGGCGTCCGGGAAGCATGGCCGCCGTGCTTGGGGCCGACATTGCCCACATCGAAGAGGTCTGCGAGGAAATTTCGGCGGGCGGTAAGGGGGTGGTGCAGCCGGCCAACTACAACGCACCCGGCCAGATTGTCATCTCGGGCGACGTGGAGGCCGTAGAACGGGCCACTGGTGCCATCGATGGACGGGGCATTCCCCTGTCCGTAAGTGGGGCGTTTCATTCGCCCCTCATGGAGTACGCTCGCGAGGGACTCGCCGAGGTGCTCGACACGGTGTCCATTCAGGTGCCTGAGTGTCCCGTGTATCCGAACGTGACCGCCGAGCCCACGACCGACCCCGACGAGATCCGACGACGGCTTAACGAGCAGCTCCTCTCGCCGGTCCGCTGGGCGCCCACGCTCCGCCGCATGCATGCGGACGGCGCCACTCGCTTCGTAGAAGTAGGCATGGGCCAGGTGCTGCAGGGCCTCGTGGACCGCACACTGGAGGGCGACGTGGAGGCGGTGGGGGCCGGTACGCCCGAAGAGATTGAAGCTTTCCTCGGCGCGTAGGAAAGTTACCGGGAGAAGGAACTGTGGACCTGGGGGAAAAGTCCTATTCTGTACACGTTGCGGAACGCAGACTCCTCCGGTCTGCGCCCGGTGCACCTCTTCCTGAGTGTTTTTCCTGACCCATGCGTTTGTCCCTCGCGCCCTCGCCCCGGTTGCTACGCCGTCTGTTTGGTGGTCTTCTCGTGCTTGTATTTCCACTCCTCGTTGTAGCCTGTGGCGGAGGCGACCTGTATTCAGTCAAGCGCGGGCAAGTAGCTCAGCGATTCCTGCCCCCGGAGCGAACGGTGCATCATCCCGACTCCCTCCGTGCGCTCACCATCACCGAAGAGGACGGGAAGTTGCAGTATCAACTTGATCGCGGGTACCAGTCCCTCATCGAGAACTGGTCCGCTAGCCCTCGAAACGTCGGAGTCGGGAGTGGGGCCTTCCAGTCGCGCACGTACGCCACCCTCCAGAGCCTTGAGCTCGCCCTCGTGTCGCTCCAGGCAGAAATGGGGATTCTCGGGCTCCAGAAGGAAAAAGCGCGGAAAATCATCGACAAGCGGCGGAAGAAGTATTTCGACCGGATTCGGATTGACGTGTACTGGTTTACGGGACGTCGAATGGACGGAGTCATCTCGGGGCCGGGTGCGCGGACCGAGATCGAAGTCGGGGATCGGACCCTTCAGCCCATTCGTACCGATCATGGTCCTCTTCGTGAGGCCTACCTGACTGGCGGAGATGTCGCGCTGTACCGCCGGAATACGCTCGTCTTTCCGCGGGTGGTCAACGAGACCGACGTTCTCAAGAACTCAACGCGGATCCGTCTCACTGTTCGTCCTACGGGAAGCACCGCGAAGGTGGCGTTCTCGTGGAAGTGGGGAGAGCAAGACCAATAACCAGCGGGGCTGTAGTCCGGAATGGACCGTCGGTGTGGTGGGGGCGGAGGGGCGTCGGCTTACGGAGCAGTCGGTGCCGATTCGTCTGGCACTGTGCTAGCGAATCATCAAAATCGAATCATCAAAGCTGTATTGGGAGCCCCCCTTGCCTTTCCGGATGGGATTCCCAATCTTCCGTGGCGAGTGGGGGAGGACCAGCGCCGCACTCGCTCGTATTCGATTCGCTCATATTCGATGGAGACTGTTCCATGACGACCGACTTTCGTGGATCCACCGTTCTTGTGACCGGAGGCACGCGCGGAATTGGTCGTGCCCTCGTCAAGGCATTTGCCGACGCCGGTGCCGAGGTCGCCTTTACCTATCGCTCGTCGACCGATGCTGCCGCGGCCCTCGTTGATCGGCTTGAGGACCAGGGCACCGAGGCATTGTCGCTTCAGGGCGACGTGGCCGACCCGGACATCGCGCAGGATCACGTCGACGCCGTACTCGACCGCTGGGAATCGCTCGATGTCCTCGTCAACAACGCCGGCATCACGCGCGACGGCCTCGTGCTCCGCATGACGGAGGAGGAGTGGGACGATGTGATTGACACGAACCTGAAGGGCGTGTACAACTTCTGCAAGGCGGCGTACATGCCCATGATGCGCCAGCAAAGCGGCGCCATTGTGAACATTTCGTCGGTGGTCGGTACGACCGGCAATGCCGGACAGACGAACTACGCCGCCTCCAAGGCCGGCATCGTCGGCTTCTCGAAGAGCCTCGCTAAAGAACTGGGCAGTCGCAACGTGACGGTAAACGTCGTGGCGCCGGGCTACGTGCAGACGGACATGACCGACGAGCTGGACGACGAGACCCGCGAGTCCATTCTCGACGCCGTCCCGCTCGATCGGCTCGCCGAGCCCGACGAAATCGCCGACGCGGTGTTGTTTCTGGCCTCCCCCTCGGCGGCCTACGTCACGGGCCACGTCCTGCACGTGAACGGCGGGCTTTCGATGTAGACCCTGTTTGCTTTTCGTCGTTGATTAAGGATTCGCAGGATCGATTGGGAGGAGCCGTCGTTGAAATACAATGTCTCTGGATTCGATCTCGGCCGCGCCGTTCTCCCACCAGCTCCCCTCAGTCAAGGTCGAGACAGAACCCGGAGGGGTTTCGCAATGCCCTGAATGTCTCTAAAATCGAGCCGATTGCCGCATGGCCCCCGATCTCTCAGAAAGCGCATACACGAACGTCATCGACCTCACCTCCGAGGCGCAGAAAGAGCGCCGCCGCGATGAGGTGGACGAGCAGCTCCGTGAACCCGATCCGCCCCTCGACGAAGTCCACGTCGACGAGCTCTCCGGCGACATGGAGCAGGCCGTCCACGCCGCCGGCTGGACCGAGTTGATGGATGTCCAGCGCAAGGCCATTCCGTACGTGCTGGAAGGGCGCGATCTGATTGTGCAGTCCCAGACCGGATCGGGCAAGACGGGGGCTTTCCTGCTGCCGCTCTTCGATCTCGTGAATCCCGACAAGAAGGAGCAGCAGGTCCTCATCCTGACCCCCACTCGGGAGCTGGCCCGGCAGATCCACGAGGAGTTCGAGCAGATGAAGATCGCGACGCCGCACACGAACCGGATGGAGGCGGTGCTCATCTACGGCGGCGTCGGCTACCAGCCCCAAATCGACGGCCTGAACGAGGGGGCGCAAGTCGTCATCGGGACGCCCGGCCGCATCCTCGATCACATTAAGAAGAACAACTTCGACGCTGGCACCCTCCGGATGTTGGTGCTCGACGAGGCCGACGAGATGCTCTCGATGGGCTTCTATCCGGACATGAAGGACATCGTAGAGCACGTGCCGGGAGACCGGGTGTCGTATATGTACAGCGCCACCATGCCGCCCAAGGTGCGGTCGGTGGCCCGCGAGTTCTTGGACGATCCGGGCTTCCTCTCGCTTAGCACCGACAAGGTCAGTGTGGAGGAGAACGAGTACCGCTACTACCTGGTGAACCCGATGGACAAGGATCGGGTGCTGGCGCGGCTCATGGAGCTGGAGGAACCGGAGTCGGCTCTCATCTTCGCCAACACGAAGCGGGAGGTGAGCTACCTCAACAAGTTTCTCTCGAACAAGGGCTATGACGCGGACGAAATGTCCGGTGACCTCTCCCAGCGCGATCGGGAGAAGGCGCTCGACCGGCTGCGGGAAGGAGACCTCCGCCTGCTTGTGGCGACGGACGTGGCCGCCCGTGGCATCGACGTGTCCGACCTGAGCCACGTCTTCATCTACGACGTGCCGCAGGATCACGAATACATCATCCACCGCTCCGGCCGCACGGCTCGGGCTGGTGAGGAAGGCACCACCATCGTTCTCTCCACCCACGAGGACGAGTTCGAGCTCAAGCGGATGGCCAACACGTACGACATCGAGCTCGAAAAGGCCGAGCTTCCCGACGATCCGCACAGCGAGGCCCGCGAGCTGCTGGAGGAGCGCTACGTTGAGACTGAGCCGTCGCCCGATGGCATCGACCAGGACGTCGACGACTTCATCCCACTCGTGCAGGAACTCGCCGAAGAGCAGCCCGAGGTACTCGCCTCCGTCGTGACCGAACTCTACGCCCGGGCGAGTCAAGAGGACGAGGAGGCAAAGTGATGCCTGACGCGTGATGCGTGAGAGTCTTTATCGACCGCATTTTCCGCACCATCTCACGCCTCACGTCTTACCTGTCACCCTCAAGCACCCGTTCCGTCTGCCGGTACGCGATGAGTCCGCTGGCCGCAAAGATGACGGCGTAGATGCCCAGCGGCGTCTTGGTCTGCGCGATGGCCTGGTAGGCGAGGGCCGAGATCCCGGCCGCCACGCCGCCGGACAAGAGAAAGACGAAAACGTGAAGGATCCATCGGCCAAATGCCTGGCCGGGCGAGAGCGATTGATCGGACATGGAGGGGACGTACATTGATCGGAGAGGGCGATGGGCCGTGAACCTATCGGGGCAGGGGGATAAGGGCAAATGGATCTGGGGCGAATGGGGGAGAGGGCGTCGGCACAACCCTTTTCTCTCTGGTTGCGTTGCAAGATCGTCACTCTGAAGTTAAACGTTCCCCGGGGGCGATTTTGGTATACTGTATTCAGACGTGTTAGTGAAAATTGCGCCCTCGTCGCGGGGGCGCTTCTTCTATTTGGGGCTCACTTCTGCCGTTCCCTCGGGCTCCGTTGTCTATTGGTCACTCTTTTTCGGCCTCTGGCCGATTCGGTCATTTCAGGCCAGAATCCCTCCTCATTGTCCTGAGACGGGGATTTTCACGTCGAATGAAGTGTTAGATGGAGGAGGGGAGGCGCGTCAGCGTCGGACTGAGTGGGCAATCCCCTTGCAGCACACAACGAATCGGCTCTGCGCGGGCCCGTGTGATTGGCGTATACCAAACAGGAAAGGGGCGATTGGACGATCAGTTCACCACGCTCCGATCCTCCTCGACCGGTGAATCTGCGAAGCTCCTCGGAAGCTGTTCGGGGAAAGGAGATTCAGCCGACACCGGCGGAGTCTAAACGAGCTTCGTACACGATAGCATCCAAAGGCGAGATCCGTGAGCTTTCAGCGTCGACGATCTTTGCGGTAATTTCCCCTGTGCAGAATCAGTCCTGCGCCGCCGGGCGCTGGGACGACTCCGACACGACCGGGGTCGGGGGACGTCGCCACCTCGCGTCCAGCGACCACCGTCCGCTCCCGAACGCGCACACGAGCACGAGCAGAAAGAGCACCAGGGCCGAGAACTCCAGCGACTGGTTGGCCGACAGGAGGCCGTCGTTCCAGTGCACCAGGAAGACGGCCCCGGCGAGGACAGGAAGCTGGACGAAAGCCGCGAGGCGTGTGTAGAGCCCCACAGCGAGGAAGGCCCCGCCCACGAGATGCGCCGCTGTCACGTAGATGGACAGGCCCATGATCCCGAGTCCGGGTTCCGCGGTCCCTACCAGTTGCTGCAGACCGCCCTCCGTCGTGAGGAGGACCAGGCCGCGGAAAAACAGGCCGGTGCCCAGGTAGACCCGGAGCGCATCGAGGACGAGATCACGGTGGGCTTCGAGGGTGCGGAAAATCGACATGGGGGAGGGAGGATCGGGCGTCGGGTGAAGGAGAAGATAAAACAAGCATCGGGCGGGGGACGATCCCGAGTTGGAACCCGGTCCCGCCTCTGTCAGTCCGTCACGGTGGTCACCGTTCTCTTCCGCCCCGATTGGCGAATCCTCTCCTCACAGCCTCCGTGTTCGGTTCGAACCTGTCCCCATGAGCGACGCTCCTCCTACTTCTCTGCACCAGCTCCGCGATGAGTGGCGCGAGCGGCTCCGCACGGCCACCGATCGGGCCACCGCGCAGGTCGACGAGATGGGCCTGGCGGACCTGCGGGCCCTCCGCGCCACGATCGAGGAGGAGATGGAGCGATTGGAGGCACGGCTCCCCGATCCCGGCCCTGTCGAGACGAAAGGCCCGATGACGGCCGAGGCGCAGGCCCAGCACGTGCAGGATGCGCTCCGGTACAATGCGCTGCAGGTGCGAACCCAGGTGGTTACCCACGAGCTGCGGCGCCGGGCGCTCGGTCCCGCGGCGGTGGAGGACGATCTCGACGTGCCCCCCACCACCAAGCACTACGCCGCGCTGGCCTGGGAGGTGATGGGGGAGGCCGAGGTGGAGACGACGGAGGCGGTGTACCGCGAGGTGGCCCGGCGGGCCGACGAAGACGTGCACCTCACGACCGTCGAGAAGTGGCTGCGGGAGAAAAACCCGCACCATCCGGAGGCAACAGAAGGGCGCTGGACAGAGCTCCGCCGAGCCGTCCTTCTGGCCTCGGCGTGAAAGACGGGCCCGGTCGGCAGTTCACCGCCGATTCCCGGGACGACGCTTTACGCCGCCCCGCGCCCTGGGTAGATTGCGGGACCCCTTCGTTTCCGTTCCGCAGCCGCTCGGTTTCCATGTCGCACCGCCTGGTCTCCATTTTCCTTTTCGTTTTTGTGCTCGCCGCCGTCGCGGGAGTCTCCCGCGGACGGGCCCAGCAGGGGCCGACAGTCCGGGCCGGGGCGGAGCCCCCGTCCGATACACTTCTTCAGGCGGGCCCGATGGTGGGCTACGGCACCCACCGCGAGGTGCAGCTCTGGGTGCAGACCACCCGTCCGGCCGACGTTCAGATTCGCTACTGGAGCCTCACCTCGGACCCCACAAACCCGGGCGTCATTCCTGATCCCGACACTGCCGTCACGCCTGTCCAGCGGACCACCGACGAGGGAGAGCACATCGCCCGCTTCACCATCAGTGCCCTGGAGCCGGGCAACACCTACACGTATCGTCTCTACCTCAATGGTCGGCGTGTCGATCGTCCCTATCCGCTCCGCTTCCAGACGCAGCCCCTCTGGCAATGGCGCACCGACCCGCCGAAGATCACGATGGCCCTCGGCTCGTGCACGTACATCAACGATCCCCCGTACGACCGCCCCGGCGAGCCCTACGGCGGTGATTACCGCATCTTCCGCACCATCGCCGCCAAGAATCCAGACCTCATGCTGTGGATGGGCGATAACTTCTACTACCGCGAGGTGGACTGGGCCACGCCCACGATGATGGAGGCCCGCTACGAGCACACGCGCCGCACGCCGGCCCTTCAGCCTCTTCTCGCCAGCACTCACAACTACGCCACCTGGGACGACCACGACTTTGGGCCCAACAACAGCAACCGCTCGTACCGCCAAAAAGAAGCCAGCCTTCGCATCTTCAAACAGTACTGGGCCAACCCGAACTACGGACGGCCCGACGTGCCGGGCGTCTTTGGACAGTTTCAGTGGGGAGATGTCGATGTCTTCCTGCTCGATAACCGGTATTACCGGTCGCCGAACACCGCCCCTCGCACCGATGAGAAAACGATGTGGGGCGACGCGCAACGGCAATGGCTCATCGACGCCCTCACTACCAGCGACGCCCCGTTCAAACTGGTGGTGAACGGAGGCCAGATGATGACGACCAGCACCCGATACGAGACGCTGGCTCGGTTTCCCCACGAGCAATCGAAACTGCTGGATGCCCTTCAAACACGAGAGATTGAAGGGGTCGTCTTCCTTTCTGGGGATCGGCACATTACGGAGCTGCTGCGGCGGAAGCCGGACGGCTTTTATCCACTCTACGAGTTCACTAACTCGCCGCTCACCGCCGGGGCCGCCTCGGGCCGGCCCAATCCCCATCGGGTGGAGGGAACGCTCGTGGAGCAGCGCAACTTTGGCACCCTCACGGTGAGCGGGCCCCGAGAGGACCGCGTGCTGACGATGCGCACGTTCGGAACGGACGGCAAGTTGCTGTGGGAGCGGAGCATTCGGGCCGAGACGCTCACGGTGCCCGACGGGACAGGGAGTGAATACGAGTAGTGACCCTGCTCGATCCGAGGCGGGGTGAGATTATGAAGGGTCCTCCGCGTCGGTCGCGCCCTCCTCTACATATCCCAGCACGTCGAGCGCCTTGCCCAGACCCGCCAGAAGCCCCGCGACGGCGAGTACGGACACACCGAGCGGCGTCCGCACGTCGTCTCCCGACCCGGCGATCGAGAGCAGCACAAGGCCGCCGATGCCGACCAGCAGGGCGAGACGGTACGCGAGATTGTGCACGAGACGGAGGCGCGGTCGGAAGGGGCCGTTCGACAGAAAAACCCTGAGCGGTTCCCCGACGGACGGACTGTGGGGCTGTGCCGGACACTGGATTCAAACAGAAAAGGCCCGCCCTCGACGAGCAGGTCAACTTTTCCGCTCAACACTTCACCTCCCATAATAGCAAAATCGCCCCCCGGGGTGTCAAGGATTTTTGTTGGGTCTAGGTGAATGATGAATGGAAGAGCTGCGAAGGGCTAAAAGATACCGGAGCAGTCCTCTTTCTGATCGGGGACGAGGCCATTCCGAACACACGGTCAGTCCGACCGTGAACCGCTTCGGAACGGTGAAACCCACGGCCGTGCCTGCAGTCGTTTGTTCGAATATCTCCGCATCCTACGCATTCTATGGACACCCGAATCGAAGAACACGCCCGCATTCTTGCCGACTGGTCCACCGATGTACGCAGCGGCGACGACGTCGTCATTGCGGCGGGTCCTGAGGCCCACGAACTAGTCGTGGCCCTCCACCGAGAACTCGGGGACCGAGGGGCAAACCCTACCACCCTGTACACCTCCGGCGAGGCATCGCGGGCCCACCTCCAGGCCCACGACGGGGACTTTACACTGCCCGAGCCCAAGCTCGCCCTCTACGAGGCGTGCGACGTGGCCATCCACGTGCGCTCGGACCCCAACCTGGCAGCGCTCAACGACGTCCCGGGCGAGCGTCTCGCGGAGCGGTCGCGGGTTCACAAGCCGATCACGGAGGAGCGCCTGTCGAAGCGGTGGTGCCTCACCCAGCACCCGACAACCGCCCACGCGCAGGCGGCCGACCTGCCGCTCGAGCCGTACCGCGACTTCGTCTACGGCGCCATCCTGCGCGACTGGGCCGCGGTGGAAGAGTACCAGGCGGAGCTCCAGCGGCGGCTTGAAGAGGCGAGCACGGTGCGGGTGGTGGCGGGCGACGAGACCGACATTCGGATGCGTGTCGACGGCATGCACGCCATTAACTCGGCGGGGCGCCACAACATGCCGAGCGGGGAGGTCTTCACCGCGCCCGTGCCGGATAGCGTGGAAGGCACCGTGCTCTTCGACAAGCCGCTCATCCATCAGGGCCGCGAGATGGAGGGCGTGCGGCTCGTGTTCGAGGAGGGGGAGGTGGTCGACTCGTCCGCGGAGCGCAACGAGGCGGCCCTCGACGACCTGCTCGACACGGACGCAGGGGCCCGCCGCCTCGGCGAGCTCGGCATCGGGACGAACCGCGACATCGACCAGTTTACGAAAAACATGCTTTTCGACGAGAAGATGGGCGACACCGTTCACCTGGCCCTCGGGCGTGCCTACGACGCCAATGTCGGGGAAGAGCAGACCGGCAACGACAGTGCCGTGCACGTCGACATGATCCTCGACACGAGCACCGGTCGCATCGAGTTCGACGGCGAGATCATCCAGGAGGGCGGCCGGTTCATATGGGAGTAGAGGAGTGTAGGCCGGAAGGCAATGCGTCCGGCCCCCACCCCGCGGCGGTCACTCCAGGGGAGCGGCCCCGTAGAGGTGCGAGAACTGGATGCACTGAATCGCCGTCGCGTTGAACGGCTTCAGGTCCAGGTCGTCCGCAAGATCGTAGACCTGCTGCCCCTTCAGTGATCGTAGCGCGTGGACCCGCACGGCGGCTCCCTCCATCACATTCTCGCCGGTGGCCTCGTCGCGGGTCTTCGGGGAGAGCACGACGTACAGGTCGGGGCCTTTCTCGGTTCGAAAATCCTCGCCGAGAACCAGCTTTAGGTCGGATCCTGTCCGCCCGATCCGGTACGACCCGGTGGTGGTGATCCCTTCCTTGCCCACGAAGGTCCCCTTCACGAGAACCGTGTCCAGGCGAACGTCGTCCTTTGCGGTTCCGGGATTCTCTTGTCCGCCGAGAAGCCCGCAGCCGAGGAGGAGCATCAGTGTTAGCAAGAAGACGGGGAGCGTGTAGGCGTTCGAGGAGGCGTTCATGGACGTGATCGCTATGGATTGTGGAACGAGTGACTGACTACGGGATGGGGGCGTCTGCGTCCCCGTCGGCGGCGGAGAGAGCAAAGCGATGAGTTCCGAGCCGCTACGGAGCGGATCCCTCAAGGTCCACCCGGGCGGCCCCGAGGACCTGCCTGGACGTCGGGTCCTGCACGTAGGCAATCACCGACGCCCTCGACGGATCGAGTTCGGGGGGGGGGCGCTGAGGGACACGACCTGACGCGTCGGCGCCGGGAGGGTCTTGAAGGCCCGAACGACGTTGGCGTGACGGAGCGTACGACCGGCGTTTTCGCCACGGGGAACGGACTGAGAGAGGCCTCGCTCCACCAGGGCCACGTGCATCAGCATCCTTCGGGGCCTCTGGGGCAGCCGCGTGGACCGAGAGGGACGAAGCTGTGTCGGATCGGAGACGAAGCCTCAGGGAGACCGGGGCCGGGGTTGACAGGGCGGACTGGACCGCCGACCGGACCTCCCGTTCCCTCGACCCCACGACGACCTCCGTACCGTTCACGATGGCCTGCGGGGTGTAGACCCGGGCGCCGAGCGCCTCGGCGGAGCTCCGTTGGCGTTCGGAGTAGGCCGGATCGCTGTAGGGATCCTCCCACCCGAGGTTGTTCCAGTAGTCGACGTGGAACGAAAGGGCGTAGATCGGGCGCCCCTCCGTGCGGGCCTCGCCCACCAGGGTACGGAGGAGCCGGTCGGCCGGCGGACAGCTCGAGCAGCCCTCCGACGTGAAGAGCTCGACGACCGCCACCCCCGTGTCCGGTGGAGCGGCCTGCGTCGGCGAGCCCGGTGTTCCGGTGGAGGTGGAGTCCGGCAGGAGGCTGAGGAGGGCGATCGACAGGAGGATCGTGGGAGTGAGGATTCGGAACAGCATCGGCGCGGAGCGAATTGCGGGAAAGATCCGGGATGGATGCGGGCCGTCGGTCTCGTTTCGAGTTCGGTCTGGGTACCCGCCCGGAAGCCGCCGTACCTGAGGCTCAGATTTTCGGAGAGTGCGCGACGACCGGCCGTACGGAGCGTCAACGTACGTTCCAGGAAAAAACGAGCGTTCCGTCGCCGAGAACTTGCTTCAGTGGCACCAGATCTACCGCCGCGACTCGAAGCTGTGGGCCAAATGGTTCCCCGGTTCGATCCCAATCTGCTCATGGGGTCGTCTCACAATGTTGACATACTACCCCTCGCTACAGCCGCAGAACTCGTCAACGTCTCACGTCCGCACCTCTTGAAGATTCTCAAAGAGGGCGAGATTTCCTTCCACATGGTCGGGCCGAGAAGGCGTGTTCGAATACAAAGCGCGTCAGCGAGAGGAGGTCATCCAGAACTTCACCGATCAGGCCCAGGAACTCGGCCTCGGCTACTGATCGGCAGGGGAACATGGTGAGCATGTGACACTGTAAGCTGTGTCAGTTGTCTGCGCTCCCACCTTCGATTGCCCATGCCGACTTCCACCGCCTCGATCACGCCGAAGGACGAGGACCTTCGGGTCACGAACGACACCGATGCGGACGATCAGATCCGGGACGGATACCCCATTGATGTGGCCGTTCGCCTACAAGAGGTGCTGGGCCTCTCCGACGAGATGATGGCGGAAATCCTCGGTCGGTCGCGCCGAACGTACCGCCGCTACCAAAACGCCGACAAACGGCTCGGTCTCTCTGAATCTGAGCGGCTCTTTCGGTACCTGCGTCTCCTCTCTCGGGCAGAAGAGATTTTCGGATCGCAGGAGAAGGCCGCGTGGTGGATGAACGAGCCGAACGCCGCCCTCGACGGGCGCGAGCCGGTCGAGGTGGCGCTGACGACGCCCGGGGCAGTGGTGGTTGAAGACCTGCTCGGCGGCCTCGAACACGGGTTCCCTCTGTAGGCCGTGGCGGACCGACGGACGATCTACCGGATCACACACGAGCGGTACGCCGACGAGCCGTTTTCGGGAAAAGGAGGCCTGCACTACCGGAGCCGATGGGCCTCGAAGGGCCAACTCGTCAGCTACGCTTCCGGCCGCCTCGCCACGGCCACCCTGGAAAAGATCGCGGGGGTGAAACGACCCGACCTCCTCACGGAGATGGTGTACGCGAAGGCTAAGGTCGATCAGGACCTTGTGGACGTGCTGCCCGAGGACGACGTGCCGGAGGCCTGGGACGCGCTCCCCCCAACCGACGCCACCCGGCGAGTTGGTGACCGTTGGCTCGACGACGCGGCACCCCCGTTGCTCCGGGTCCCTGCCGTGGTGCTCCCCGATTGCTACAACTACGTGATCAACGCCGCGCACCCGGACGCGGACGCGCTGGACGTGGTGGAAACCAGACCGCTCCTCCTCGATAACCGCGTGCTTCGGCACCTGGGGACGCCCGGCAGAAAGGGATAGCGCACGCAGTGTGCGTGACCGTGTGCTTGTGGTGCCGGTGCTGTTTCACAAACACGTAAGCCCCTGAAAACCAGGGGCCTGTGCAGAAGAGTGGGCGGTGCTGGATTTGAACCAGCGACCCCCTGCTTGTAAGGCAGGTGCTCT
>JBDGQN010000256.1:0-11666 GCA_042219055.1 Salinibacter sp.
TCGAGTCGGCCGACGTGATCCTGATGGGCGAGCGGCTCGGCGCGCTCGTCGACGCCTTCGAGATCGGGGCCAACTCGTACCGCAAGACGAAGCAGAATCTCGCGCTCGCCTTCCTCTTCAACGGCGTCGGCGTGCCGCTGGCCACGACCGGATGGGTGGACCCGGTCTGGGCGATGGTTGCCATGGCGGCCAGCGTGAGCGCCGTTCTGCTCAATTCGTTTGGGGGACGCCTCGTCTCCGCCCGCGAGGAGGACGAGGAGCCCACGCGTCTCACCTTCACCATCCCGAACATGCACTGTGAGCACTGCGCCCAGACGATCCGCGAGGCCCTCCGCGAGCGCGCCGATGGGGTTGACGTCGAGATCGACCTGGACGAACACCGACTGGAGGTGGTGCTCCCCGACGGCGAGCTCACGCCGGACGGGGTTCACGAGGCGCTCGTCGAGGCCGGCTATGAGCCCGAAGCGCATTCTGAAAAGGAGGCCGCTCCACAATCGTTCTGACACTGTATCGCCTGAACCCATGGCCGTCGAATCGATCGAACGGGACCGCTTCGAGAAGGTCCTCCAGCAGGCAGAGGGCCCGGTCGCGGTCGACCTGTGGATGGAGGATTGCCCGCCCTGCAACATGATGGCGCCGAAGCTGAAGGTGGTCTCGGAGGAGTACGCAGGGGAGGTCGGGACCTACCGGGTCCAGATCGACGAGGACGACCCGCTCCTGGAGACCTACGAGGTCGAGGCCATGCCCGCCATCCTCTTCTTTCGCGACGGGGCCCTCACGGGCCGCGTCGAGGGGCTCGTGCGGGCCGACGACCTCCGGGAAGCGTTCGGCGATTATGCCCCTTCCCCCTGAATACTGTACTCCCTTTCAACAAGCCCATGAAATCATGCCCACGCTCCGACGGACTCTACTCTCCATAGCGCTCCTCATCGTCGGGCTGCCCCTGTCTGTCTCGGCCCAAGAGATGGACCAGATGGGCGGGATGGGCAAAGGTTACGTGCCCGACTCCCTGTCTCGCGCAAAGCTAGCCCCCCTGGTGAAAGGCTATTACAAGGGCGGGGAGGCCTTCTTCATCCACACGGAGGCCTCCGACGAGAAGGTGGCGGGCATGCTGACGAAGATGATGGGACCGACGGTCCTGCACATGCCGGCACTCGCGAAGACGCCGGAGGCCCTGCGCGCGCCCATCTACGTGTTCAAGAACGGCATCGAGGGCACGGGCCCCTTTGGCCACCAGCCGGACGTTCTCGGCGCCGTGCCCGGCGACGAGGGCTACAGCCCGCTCCACGAAATCCATCTCGTGCGGTGGACCGAGAGCGCCGAGCCGCGAGAATTGCGCAGCGCGGCGGCCCTCAAGGAGGCCCAGGCCAACGGCGCGCTGACAATCGAGGCCACCGGGACCGTGGTCAATTCGCCCGTGCTGGCCTGGCCCGGCGGGCATCGATAGACGGCGGCGTAGAGGGGGAAAAGGCGGGGGAGAAATCCGGGCTAAGCGAACACGACCGAGGCCCCGAGCCGAATACGCTCTCACCTCGTCTAAATGAGATGGTTGCCGAGTCCGATTCAACAGCCTCCCTGGTCCGCGCGGCGCAGCAGGGGGACCGCGCGGCGTTTCAGGCACTCTACGAGCAGTACGAGGAGCGGGTCTTTCGCACTGCGCTTCGCCTGCTGGGCCGTCGTCCAGAGGCGGAAGACCTCACCCAGGAGGTCTTCGTCACGGCATACCGGAAGCTGGATACGTTCGACCACCGGTCTTCGTTTGCGACCTGGCTCTACCGGACCACCGTCAACGCCTGCTACGACGCGATGCGCAAGAAAAAGCGCCGATCTGGCTCCGAGGGCGAGATGCCGGACCGCGCCCCCGACGCGTCCCTGCTGCGGACGGCCCGATCGGATTCGCCGGAGGACCAAGCGCAGCAGCGTGAACTCAGGCAGCAGGTGGACACGGCCCTCCAAACCCTGAGCCCCAAACTGCGGACGACGTTCGTGTTGCGGGAGATCGAAGGGCTTTCCTACCAGGACATCGCCCAGGCGATGGACTGTGCAGAGGGCACGGTGGCGTCCCGCTTGGCGCGGGCCCGCGAGCAACTGGCCGATCTGCTTCGGAAGGCCGGAGTGGATCCCCCCTCCTCCGAAGAGCCTTAACGCAGATTCAACCGATCTCTTTGGCAATGCGCGTTCCAGCCTCCTTTGGCTGCATGTGACACGGGAGAATGGGAGATTGGAGCTGCACTTACGCCAGGCATGGAGGACGGAAGATTCTGCGCCCTGGTCTCGTCTAAGTGGACGGAGGGATCGTCGAGAAAAGCCGGGTGCCCGGTGCCGACGGCCTTCTCGCCCTGAAACCGACACCTTGCCGTTCGAGCAGCCATGAACTCACGCGGTCACGTCACTGACGGGCAGCTCGCGGCCTTCTTCGACGACGAGTTGTCCTCGGAGGCCGCCGCTGACGTCGAGCGCCACGTGGCGACGTGTTCGAAATGCCAGGGCCGGCTCGCCACCATGCAAAAGGCCCGCCGAGCTGCACAGTCCCTGGCCGACCCTGCACCGCCGGCGGACCTCTGGGCGCGCATCGAAGCCGAGCTGCCCGACGAGAAGCAAATCGCCGATGAGAAGCAGATTGCACGGCGCGCGGCGGTCGTGTGGGCCGGTCTGACGCGCCTCCTGAAGCGCCGGGCCGTTCAGGGCGCGCTGGGAGTACTCCTCGTGGCGGGAATCGCGGGGCTCTGGCTTGCCGGGCCGTCCCTTTTTACGGGCGTTGAGCCATCGCCTCAGCGTCCGCAACAGCAAGCGGCCTTTGGGTTCAACTTCGGCCTGTACCTCGCTGCCCAGGAGGAGCCGGCCCACATGGAGCGGTTCGCCCGCACCTACAATCGGCGCCGCGCCACGCTTCGGGAGGCGCTTTCGGCCGCGAGCTTCGCCGACGCCGCGGTGCTCGACTCGCTGCCCGAGGGGCTGACGCTGGAGGCCGTCTATCTCCTCAACGACGCCTGCTGCACGTCGATTCAGATGACCCTCCGACATAATGGCTCCAAGGTGACCGTCTTTCGGCAGGCCAAAGGCCACCTCATCCGGTTCGAGGGCTACGAGATCCAGCCTGCCACCATCGGGGCCCGGCAGTGCCTGATGATCGACGGCGGGCGGTATTGTGCCGTCCAGTTTTCCGCCGGCGACAGCCAGTACGTGGTCGTTGGGCGGCGCAGCGACCCCGCGGTCACGAAGGTGGTCGGGCACCTGATTGCACAACGGTCGTGAGCAGCCCAGACATCTATCCTCTCTTTGAATGCAACCACTCTTTCGTATGTCCCACGCTCTGCGCACTCGTAGGCGCCAAACGGTCCTCGCGGGAATGCTGCTCGTGCTCCTGGCTGGTCTGGGGCCGTCGGCCCGGGCGCAGCAAGCCGTCAATAGCGCCACCGGCGTGACGCTCTTTCCCGTCGGGTCGGTCGTCCGAACGCACGCGATCACGCGCTCCTTGTCCGCCCCTGGGGCCGGACGAAGCGTCAACGCCGTCCTCCTGCCCGTCAGCCTGAACTACGGCGCCACCACCAATCTCACGCTGGCGGCCAACGTGCCCTTCGTGCGAAAGGAACTCGACGCGTCGACGCCCGCCGGGCCGCTCAACCAGGCGACGTCCGGAGTGGGCGACATCCGACTCTTGGGGAAATACCGCTTTCTCCGGCTCGACGGATATTTAAAAACCCTCCAGCTTGCTGTGCTGGGCGGGGTGAAGCTGCCGACCGGGGCGACCGATGCGCGCCTGCCGAACGGCGACTTTTTGCCAATGCCGCTGCAGGTCGGCTCGGGGTCGACCGACGGCATCGCGGCCCTCTCGGGCACCGGCATCTGGGACTGGCGCGTCGCCCACGCCTCGCTCCTCTACCGGCGCAACGCCGAAGGCACCCGCGGTTACCGCTTCGGCGACCTCATCAACTACAACCTGGCCACGAACTTTCGGGTGTGGACGAACCCGTACCCGGGGCCCGAGCTGTACCTCGGCGCCGAGCTCAACGGCGAGATCCGGGCCCGGGACGAGCGCAACGGCGCCGATCTGGCCAACACGGGCGGGCACCGGCTCTTCCTTTCCCCGTCCGTCGTCTTCTTCGCTTTTCGCAACCTGACGCTGGAAGGATCGGTGCAGGTTCCGATTTACCAGGACCTCAACGGCACGCAGCTCGAAGACGGCGTGCGCTACGTGTTTGGGTTCCGGTTTCAGTACGGCCTCTACCTGGGCAACTGACGACAAGGGAAGAATTCTGGCGGCCGCCTCGTCTAATACGCTGACGAGAGGGGCCCAACCCTTCGCGACCTCATTTTTGTTCAATCCCAGCCTCACACCATGAAAAAGACGCTTGCATTCGCCTTCGCTTCATTGTTTCTGGCGCTGCTCGTGGCGGCCCCGGCCGCGCATGCGCAGACGACGGATCAATCGGGACCGACGTACCAGGCCGAGGTCTACGGCATGGTCTGCAACCAGTGCGCCTACGGGGTCGAGCAGGCCCTGCTCCACACCGAGGGCGTTAAGGACGCGTACGTGAACCTGAAGGACGGAGACGTGCGGGCGTTCCTGAAGTCGGATCAGACCGTTCCCGTCAAGCAGATTGTACAGAAGATTACCGACCAGGGAATTAGCGTGCGCGGGCTTCAGGCGACCCTCTCCGGTCGCGTAGAGAAGCAGGAGGGCACGCTCTACTTCGTGGTCGGAGGCGCTCGCTACCATCTCCGCCCTGCCGAGGAGAGTTCGTCGCTGTCGCAGTACGCCGGGCAGGAGGTAACGCTCAGTGGCTCGTTCAAGGACGTCCCCGGCATGGACGGGGCCAAGGACGAGCAACCCGCCCAGTTCGTAGTCGAGCAGATCGCTACGGAGAAGACGTCGTGACGGAGGGCGACCCCGTTGCGTAGAAGCGGCTCCTGAGTGGGAAGCAGCCTGCGAGGGCGGACCCAACGGCCTGGCCTCCAGGAGCTCGCTGTGTTCTCTGGAACGATGGAAGCTAAGACCATCTGGAACGATGGAAGCTAAGACCATGACGATCCTGCCGGAGGGTCTCTGGACCCTCCTCGCGAGCATTGTCCTCCTGGGCGGTGTGCTCGGGTGCCAGCAGCAGGGCGATTCGTCGCTTCGAGACCACGTCACCCGTTCGGGCACGGTCGAGGCCTCCGAACGATGGTCCGGTCAGGTTAAGCTGACCGGCGACGTGGTCATTCCGGAGGGCGTTCTCGTTTCCGTGAAGCCCGGCGCGAACGTCAACTTCGTCGATTCCAGCGACCACGACGTGCGTGTCGCCACCCGCTCGGACAGCACCGAGGTGCTGACGCATGACGGCCTCGTGGACGTTGTGGTGTGGGGCAACCTCCGCATCCCGGCCTCCTCGGACGCGATGGTCTACGTCGGCACGGCGGGCGAGGGGGACCTCCGGTGGGGCAGTATCCTCTTTATGGGCCCGAACGAGAGGTCGGTGATCCGCCACACGGAGATCAAGCACGGGAAGGGGGCCGTCGTCTTTGCCGGCGACTCGAAGGCGCGGCTAGAGGCCTCGCTCGTCAGCTTCGGGGGCATCAACGTGCGCACCTTCGACGTGGCCCGCCCTACCCTCGTGGACAATCGCCTGGAGAACGCCTTCGCGGCGGTCTACAGCTACCACAGGTCCGAGCCGGCGGTGCGGGGCAACCGCCTGACCACGCTCACCCACGGCGTGGGGGCAACCGACCAGTCGCAGCCCTACGTTGCGAACAACACCATCACGTCGGCGCAGACGGCAATCATCTGCATGGACGCGGCGCGGCCCCGGATCGAAGCGAATACGATCCAGGACAATGACTACGGCCTCGTCGTGCGCGACCAGGCCCGGCCCGCGTTGAGAGAGAACGTCATCGAGAACAGTGGGAAGCAGGACGTGGTCGGGCTGGACGGGGAGTAGCCGACATCCGATACCCATCGTGAATTCGCTCGTCGCAGAAGGTCCCATGGAGGAAAGACGCCACGCTGACGCCGCGGATGTTTGTTCGTGGTGGGGGACACTCCCCGTCGTATGGTCCATTGCGGGGTATGGCTTTGTGCTGAACGCCGTCTGGGAGTTTGCCCAGGCCGGCCCGCTCTATGACATGTGGACCGAGGTCGGTCTCTGGGACGGCTTCTTCCACATTACGCTCGCCATCCTCGGCGACGTGCTCATCGTGCTCGGCGTCACAGGCGTCGCTGCGCTGTGCATGGGACGCCGGAGCGTGCTCTGCGCCACCTGGAACGGGTGCGCCGCGATGCTGGCCGCAGGGCTGGTCACCGCCATTGGACTGGAATGGATCGCGCGAATGCTCGACTGGTGGACCTACAACGACCTGATGCCGACCCTACGCGTCTTCGGCGAGACGGTGGGCCTTTCGCCCGTGGCCCAGATCACGCTGCTTCCGGCCCTGAGCGTGCTTCTGGCCGCTCGGCTCCACGCGCTTCCTCAATGAATCCGTCGGAGTCTGTAGGAAGATCGGGTGTGCATACCCCGTCTAAAGGAGTGCTCTCCAGCCCCCATCGCTCCCCGCAAAAGAGGACGTATCCCAACCCGATGTGAATTACAGAAGAACTGCGTGGCGAGCTCGAAACCCTGTATCATACTACAAGGCATATGACGGGGTGCATCAAACGGGGAGCTGCCTTCAACGAACACCGCTGTCCCACTCTTCGGCCTCAGCCTCAGCGAGAAAAGTGCCTAATGGACAGCCAGCTGAGCGTATTCGTCCGGCCGCGTGAACGGACGGCCGGTTCCTCGTTCCATTCACACAAACTCATAACCAAACCACGGCAAGTGCTATGTTTCGCCTCTTCCCGTCCGTTTCGCTCCGACGCTTTTTTCTCGCCGCGGCCGGCGTGGGGCTGGCTCTTCTCCTGCTCCCCCAGACGGCCGCTGCCCAGGAGTCTGCTTCGACCGTCCAGGTCCCCGATTCGGCGGACGCCCTCGTCCAGGTGCGTGGCATGGTCTGCTCGAACTGCGCACGGCGGATGAAGGGCGCACTCGAAGGCGTTGAGGGCGTCGATCGGGCCACGGTGCTACTGGAGAAGCAGCGCGTACTTCTCACCCTGAGCGGCGAGAAGAGCCCGTCCGAAAAGACCCTCCGAGAGGCGGTGACGAGCGCAGGGTACGAGTTTCGGAACGCGACCTTTGCGGAGACGCCGCCGAAGGAACGGTCCGGTGGGTAGACCCGGCGGGTGACACGCGGCCCGGACATTTGCCTGCATGTCGACTCGCTCCATTCGCTCGATCAAATCATCAACCTCCACAACACACCATGACTCGCCGCTTGAAGCCGTTCTTCCTTCTAACGGGTGCGCTGCTGCTCGTCTCGGCTCTGGCCGTCCGCCCGGCCCAGGCCCAGAAGAAGGCCGACCAGGCGAAGATCAAAGAGCCCGACGTCGTCGCCGCGGTCAACGGCCTGTCCTGTCCCTTCTGCGCCTACGGGCTCGAAAAGAAGCTCAAGGGCCTCGACGGGGTTACGGACGTGGTCGTCCTCCTCGAGAAGGGGAAGGTGCAGCTAAAGGTCGCCGAGGGGACAACCCTCTCGAAGAAAAAGATCAAGAAGGCCACCAAGGACGCCGGATTTACGGCGAAGAAGATCACGTTTCCGGACGAGTCGGCCCGGGCCTCCTCGTCCGGGTAGCCCCGGTCTCCCCGGATGACGTCGTCATATTTCTGATAGGATAATCGCACCCGTCCGATGGAATCCGTTGAACAACAATCCTCCACGTCTGACACCTGGCGGCAGAGCGCGGCCAACGTTTTGGCCCTCTTCACGAGCACGGGCACGCTTTTGTGCTGCGCGTTGCCGTCGGCCCTGGCGGCCGTGGCCGGAGGGTCGGCCGTAATTTCGCTGGTCTCCACCTTCCCGTGGCTCGTGCCCCTCTCGCGCAACAAGGAGTGGATTTTCCTGGGGGCCGGGCTCATGATCGCCCTCAGCGCCTTTCTCACTTTCAGGCCGAAGGGCAAGGTCGCCTGCACGATTGCCGGCGGGGAGGGCTGCCGCGTGGCCGGCCGCTTTCAGAAGGGAATGTTTTGGATCTCGGCGAGCATCTACGGAATCGGGGCCTTTTTCGCCTACGGCCTCCTTCCGGTGATAAAGCTCATCGGCGCCTGATGCTACGTGGACGGTGATTTTTTAGGACACACCGCTTCCGCTCACCGCTATCGCATATTGCGTAATCCGTATTGCGTAGAGACAAGCACGAAAATACCCCGACAGCGGTCGGGCCAGGCTGCAATACGAAATACGGAACATGCCCTCCATGAATCGCAGCGAGGCCCCTGTTTCTCGCCACTCTACACGTTCCCATCTTCCCTCACATGACCTGCCATTCCTCCTTCGATCTTCCTCGTCTCCCGAGCACAGGTGGGGCGATCGTGCTCGCTCTACTGATGGTCGGCCTACTCGTCCCCGGGCAGGCAGCCGCGCAGGGCTTTCCCGAGGGATCCCCGGCGGTCTCCCCCTCTGGAGACGTTGCCCGACACGAGCCGATCTTCGGGCGCGGGCCCCGCACCCTCTGGCAGGGCGGCTACGGCATCGGAATGGGAGTCGAGCGAACAGACGCACTTCGCGAGCAACACTGGGCCCTCGACTACCATCTCTCGTACGGGATCACCGAGCGCTGGATGGCAATTGCTGAGCTCCATCAGGAATCCCTCGGGGAGGGCGCCGCCTTCGGCTCCTTCGGGAATCTCCGGGTTCATAGCAAGTACCGCTTCTATCTGCACAACGTCCCCGGCGGGGTCTATCACGCGGCAGTGGTAGGCGGGGTCTCGCTCCCGACCGGCACTGCCGAGCACAGCCCGGACGCTACCGACGTCGTAGGAGGACTTTCCGGAGCCTACGAGGGGCGTCGATGGCTGCTGTTTACCACGGCGCGGTACCGGCTGAATACGCAGGGGGACACCGGAATCCGTCGGGGCGACGTGGTGCTCTACGACCTCGCCCTGGGCCTCCGCCCGGTGCTCACCGGCTACTACCAGCCCGACGTCGTGCTGATGGGGGAGCTCAACGGCGAAATCTTTCAGTCGAGCTCGCCGGCCGGTCCCGTCCTCGCCGGGGAGGATCACCACGGGCAGGTCGGTCCGGGCGGGCACCGCCTGCGGGCCGGCTTCGGGGCCTGGATTACCTATCGCAACTGGGCCGTCAAGCCGGGCATCCAGATTCCTCTCTACAACGGCCTCGACGGGGGCAGAAAACTGGACTACCACGCCGTTCTGGAGGTCGAGGTCCACTTTTGATGAGCGCGCAATCCGCCCCTCCGACTGGATTGCAGACTCCATTCTCCCTCTCAACACGTCGATCCTTTCCATGACGTCCTCGATTCGTGCGCTGTTTGTTTTCGCCGTCGCCTCTTTGCTCTGGACGGGCTGCCAATCGCCGACATCCGAGGCGCCGTCCTACCAGTTCGTCCGGGCCTGGGGGGCGCAGGGCGAGGCCCACGGCGAGTTCTCCCATCCGGTGGGCATTACGATCGCCAAGGGGCGGGTCTACGTCAGCGACACCGGCAACAACCGGACCCAGGTGTTCGACACGACGGGCACGTTCCTCCGGAGCTTCGACGCCTCGAACACCGCGTCGGGGCCGATGCAGCGGCCCATGCACCTCGAAGCCGCCGCCCACCAGAAGAGTCCGGTCACGCACCTCGTGGTTCCCGAGTACGGCCACGACCACCTTCACCTGTTCGGGCGAAAAGGGAACAGCCAGGGCACGATCGGGAGCTTCGGATCCGGACCCGGACAGTTTGACGCCCTGGCCGGTGTGGCGATCGGAAAGGCGGGCCGGATCTACGTGGCCGACTTCTACAACCACCGCGTCCAGCTCCTCCGGCCGGGCCGGGGGCAAATCCGCCAGTGGGGGACCCCCGACTCGTCCGGCTCGAGCAACGGGCAGTTTACGTACCCGACCGACGTGGCGTTGCTGCCGGACGGCTCGCTGGTGGTGGCCGACGCGTACAATCACCGCATCCAGCTGTTCGGGCCAAAGGGCAATCACCGCTGGACCGTCCCGCCGAACACCACCCAGCCCGGATCCACGAAGACGCGGTTCAACGTGGCCACGGCGGTCGAGGCCGGTCCCCACGGGCGGATTTACGCGGTCGACTACTACAACCACCGCATCAAACTCTTCTCCGCGAAGGGCGAGCGGCTGGCTGCGTTTGGCGAGCATGGAAGTAAAAAAGGGCAATTCGACCGACCCATCGACGTGGCCTTCGACAAAAGCGGGACGCTCTACGTCGTCGACTTCGGCAACAACCGGATCCAGGTGTTCGCCCCCGAATCGTAACTCGCGCCTCGGCCTCGTTTTCGAACGGCTCCACGAATCATGTTCGGCCTCCCGCCCGACTTTTGCCTGCGCGTTGCTCTCTGGGCCGTGGGGCTCCACGGCGTCTGGGAGTACGCCCAGGTGGTTCCCCTCTATCGCTGCTGGGCCCGCTGGACGAGGTGGCAGCGGATCTGGGTCCTGCCTGCCGCTACGCTGGGGGACGCCGTCGCGACCGTGCTTCTCACCGCCGTGACGGCCGCCATCCTCGGGCCGGGGCACGTGCGGCCGCTGAGCGCCGTCGGGAGCGCGCTGCTCCTCGGTCTCGGTCTGGGAGCGGGACTCGTGTTCGAGACGGTGGCCCGGCGGCTCGACCTCTGGCGCTACAAGGACGTCATGCCGACGATCCGGGTCGCCGGGCACCACGTGGGTCTCGCTCCCGTTTTGCAGATGACCCTCCTGCCCACCCTCTCGGTCTGGATTGCGGGCTAATCGCCTTCGCGCAGCTTCAACCGGTTCATTGGGGACCGGCATTCCGCCACATGCCCGGCAACGCGATCATGTAGGACGACCTGCGGTCGTTCAATGACGGTGCAAAACGGTTGCCTTGAAACGGCATTCGGAGATCCAGAGGGGGCCCTTTCAGTCATTCTCTAACCCAAGTTGTGAGGTACAACCGTCTTGCTCCAGAGACCGCCGACCACGGACCGCAGACGGCCGCAAAGTGCTTTTTACCGCGGTCTGGGGCCGAACGGAGTGAGGTCATGCCCGTGGTGCCGTCCGTCAGCCTGTGCTCGACTGCTGTCGGCATCCGCTGTCTCGTCGAAAACAGCACGTAGGTCACAACTTAGGTTCTCTATCCACCATCTCCACACACCCATGGACAGCATGACTCGCGGCGAGATCGCCGAAAAGGCCGGCGTCAATCCCGAAACCCTCCGCTACTACGAGCGCAAGGAGCTCATTCCGAAGCCGCGCCGGTCGGACGGCGGCTTTCGCCTCTACGACGACTCGTACGTCAAGCGACTCCGCTTCATCCAGCGGGCCAAGGACCTGGGGTTCACGCTCGCAGAGATCAAGGACCTCCTGGACCTGCGCGTTGGGGAGGAGGCAACCTGCCGTGACGTGAAGGCCCAGGCGGAGGACAAGCTCGACGAGGTTGAGACCAAGATTCAGGACCTGAAGCGAATCCGCGAGGCGCTGTCGACCCTGGCCTCGGCCTGTGAGGGCGGGCAGGGCCCGACGAGCGATTGTCCGATCCTGGACGCGATGGAGGAAGACACCACTTTTGAGGAGACGATTTTCTAAACGGGGTACTTTCGGGATACGTGCAAAATCTCAACATGGGCCCCGGGTTACCCCTCTGAGCGCACTTCTTTGACGACGCGACCGACTACGCC
>JBDGQN010000257.1:0-6751 GCA_042219055.1 Salinibacter sp.
CGTTGATGGGGAATTTGATCTTCTCGTCGCCGTTGGCCATCACCTTCGACATCAAGGCCGAGTACTCGGTCGAGATGTCCTGGTCGGTGAAGTGAAGCATGTTGTAGAAGCCCATCGTTTCGGCGTAGTAGTCCACGTACTTGTCCATGTCCCCCTCGTGGACGTTGCCCACGCAGTGGTCCACGTACTGAAGACCAGTGTCGGTGGGCGGATCCCAGAACTGGTTCTCCCAGGCCTCAAATCCGGGGAAGAAGAGGCCGTCGTAGTCCGAGCGCTCGACGAAGGTGTGAACGGTGTCGCCGTAGGTAGCAATGATGGCCGTCACGATGCGTCCATCGTCGTCTTCGTGAACGGTCGGCCCCTGCACGGGCTCGGCTCCTCGTTTCGTCGTCTCTTCGAAGGAAGTCGCGGCGTCGTCGACCCAGAGTGCGATGTCCTTTACCCCGTTGCCGTGACGACGCACGTGCTCGCTGATGGGAGAGTCCGGCCCCAGGGCCGAGGTGAGAACGAACCGGATGTCATTTTGCTCGATCAGGTAGCTCACCTTCTCCTCGTGGCCCGTCTCAGGACCCAGGTAACCCTTGATGTCAAAGCCGAAGAGATGCGCGTAGTACTGAGCGGACTGCTTGGCATTGCCGACGTAGAATTCGACGTAGTCGGTACCATTCAGGGGAAGGAAGTCCTCGGGCGTTTCGACATCGGATTGGGGCGCAACGGTGGGGTCGGCCATGGGCACTGCAAAAGGTTGTGTACGGATCGTGAGGTCGGAAGCGCTTTCAGGGAGCCAAGAAAATTACTTTTCCGGCGGGTGAACGTTTCGCCGACCGCTGGGGGAGAAGATTATGGAGACCGGTCCTGTGACAGTGCCGAACTCGTTGTCGGTGTAATCTGGAACTGCACAGGAAGGTGCAGGCGAAGGGGGATGGGCTCTCCGCTTCGCTTCGCCGGCACAAATTGGACCGAGCGTATCCCTTCTACGGCAGCGGAGTCGCACAACGGGTGGAGTGAATCTACGACCTCTACGTTCGCGACGCTTCCGTCACGCTGAACCGTAAATTCCAGGGCCAGTTGACCCTCGATCCCCTCTTGAAGGGCCTTCTGGGGATATTTGATGTGGAGGTAGAGATTCCCGATTCCACCCACGATGTTCGGGGTCCGCTCGGTGAGGCCTAGTTCGGTAATCGAACGCACCTTTTCGAGGGGCCGGGTTTTTTCGGATTCCCGCGATATAGACTCCGAGACCGTCGATTTCTCCGCGGGAGTCTCTGTGGGCTTTTCCTCGGATTGCAAGGCCTGGAGGTCTGTGATCGGGACGGTGGAGGCCGGTCCATCCTTCTTCGAGGTCTTCTCCGTGGACTCCTTGGAGGTGACTTCGTCAACGACGATCTGCTCGGCGGGCGGATGTAGGGACCAACCCACGCGGGCAGGAAAATCCTTCAAGGGAAGGTGAACAACAACGAGCACCAGCCCAAGGCTCGCTATGAGTCCCATCATTACCCGTATCGAGTAGACATCGAACAGGCTAGAATCAACCCGTCGGGGCGTCGGCACACTCATAACGAGAAATTGGGTTGGTCGCGGGCGTAGTGCGATCCGTCGTTTCTTCTTACGAATCTCCGTTGAAAAGGTCCCGGGGCCGATTGATGTGCTCTCCGATGGGTCTCGAACAAACACCGTTGTAGAGTGTGGCATGCTCCTGAAATCGTTCTTACGGAGTTGCCTCTTCTTGTGCCCATGTTTTCTGCCCTCCTTCTCGACAAGAACAATGAATCTGTCCGGGCCCGCGTGCAGTCCCTAGAGGAGAGAGACCTTCCTGAGGTCGGATCGGACGACGTGCTACTCGATGTCCTGTATTCGAGCTTGAATTATAAGGATGGATTGGCGGTGACGGGGAGCGGGCAGGTCATTCGAGGCGATTATCCCATCGTGCCAGGCATCGACCTCGTAGGGCGCGTGCGGGAGAGTGGTAATGATGCGTTCGAAGCGGGGGATCCCGTCATTGGTACTGGGTGGCAACTTGGGGAGGTTGTATGGGGGGGCTACACGCAGCGGGCAAGGGTGGACGGAAGCAAGCTCGTGCCCCTTCCCGAGGGGCTTTCGCCGACCCAGGCCATGATTGCGGGAACGGCCGGATTTACTGCGATGCTGTCGGTGATGGCCCTCGAAGAACACGATGTGCATCCGGACGACGGAGACGTCGTGGTGACGGGGGCGTCGGGCGGTGCGGGGAGTGTTGCCGTCGCGCTCCTAGACGCGCTCGGGTACGACGCGGTCGCTTCCACGGGAAGTGAGGACGCACACGAGTATCTCCGGGTGCTCGGGGCGGATCGGATCGTGCATCGCCGGGAGTTCGAGGACGGTCCCCGTCGCCCCATGGAGGAGGGCACCTGGGCCGGTGCCATCGATGCGGTGGGGGGGAACACGCTCGCTGCGATTATTTCACGCTTGCAGCGCCACGGCAGCGTGGCGTCGTTCGGCAATGCGGGAGGGCACGAGCTGCACACGACGGTGCTCCCCTTCATCCTGCGCGGGGTCAACCTGTTGGGCATCGATTCGAACACGTGCCCGAACGACCGGCGTCGAGTCGCCTGGGGCCGTCTCGCGGACCTACTGACGGACGAGCACTTCGAGTGCATTCACGCCCGGACGATTGAGCTCGGCGACGTCCCGGCGGCGAGCCGTGACATTCTCGAGGGGCAGGTGCAAGGACGCATCCTGGTCGACGTGCAGGCGTAGGGCGGTGGGCGTTTTGCGTTAAGTGTGGAGAGATGTGCGGTGGGCGTTCCGTCTCCGGTCCTGTGGCGGAGGGCGTGTCCGTCCCGACGGGGGCATTTGAGACCTGAATCGAGCAGTCGTTTATTCCGTACAGGGCGTTCCCCTCCGTAGAGGGCAGCCGCACTCCCCTTCGTATCCTCCCCGGCAGTAGCCGCGATTTGAGCGTATGACGAGGTCCCTCTGGCACAAAGCTCATCGCAAGGAGCAGGCGGTGTACGACGTGGTGGTGGTTGGTGGGGGCATCGTGGGGTGTTCTACGGCGTACTGGCTTCGTCGGCGTCGGCCCTCACTACGGGTGGCCCTCCTGGAGGCCCACACCCTGGGCGCTGGGGCCAGCGGGCGGAATGCTGGATTCATTCTACAGGGCACTCACGCGGACTACCTGTCGGACCTGGAGCGATACGGCGAACGGACGGCCCGTCGCCTGTGGAACTTTACACGGGCCAACCGAGACTTGCTGGCCAAGGAGTTGCGCGGTACGACTTTCAATTGGCGCTCGGACGGAAGCCTTACGGCAGCGGGCAGTGCCGACGAGGACGAACGCCTCCACGAGAGCCTTTCCCCTCTGCGGGCGGCGGGGGCTCCTGCCGTGTACCTCGATGCTGAACGCACCAACGCCCGGATTCAGGCTGCCGATTTCCACGGCGGGCTGTTTGTAACCTCGGGTGCCGTTGTGAATCCCCTTCAACTCGTCCGGCACGTTGCCGAACAGAGCGAGGCCGACGTCTACCCCCAGCACCCGGTCGAACGGATTCACTGGGAGCGGCGGAACGTCCGGCTCGATACCCCTGATTGCCGTTTTCAGGCGGAGCGCGTGGTGCTGGCCCTGGGACCCTCGCTGCCGGACCTCGTGTCCGCCGCCGCGTCGTTCGTGCGGCCCGTTCGGGCCCAGATGCTGGCCACAGCGCCTGCCGATGCGCTCCACATTCCCATTCCGGTGTACTCCCACCACGGCGGGTTCTACGTGCGGCAACTGGAGGATGGACGCGTCCTAGCCGGCGGCGGACGCCACTCCCACCGCGAGGCTGAGGGAACGAGCACCGACGCCACGACCCCGGCGGTACAGGCGACCATCGAACGCTACCTGCACACCCACTTTCCCTGGACGCAGTCGCTCTCCATCGAGCAGCGCTGGAGTGGCACGATGGGCTTTTCGCCGGACGGGCGCCCGGTTGTGGGGGCCGTCCCGGGCCATCCGGAGGGGATCTTCGCCACCGGCTTCACGGGACACGGCATGGGCTATGGGTTCCGAATGGGTCGGCTGCTGGCAAACCTGGTAAACGGCACGCGGCCCGAGGCACTCGACCTGTTTGCAGCCTCGCGCTTCGAAGAGTTCGAGGCCCAGACGACAACTCCGGATGTGGAATCCCAAAAGACGACTGAGGAATGACCCCGCGGTTCTCACAGCTCTGTTGCAGGTGTGCGGAATCGGGAGTTGGGACCGGCGGGTATAGGTATTGGGACGTTCGTTCCGGACAGCGGTGCGCCCATGGTTGCCCGCTGTCCAGAATTCCTCCGATGCTTCCCATGCTCCGACTCGTTCTCGTTCTGGCACTGATGCCCGCTGCTGTCATGGCCACGCCCGCAGACTCTGTCGATTTTCGAGTGGACGATCACCATTGGGAGCACCGGCTGCTCTTCGTCTTTGCCCCGTCCGACACCAGCGACGCCCTGGCGCAGCAGGAGTCGGCCATCGAGGGACACGACCCAGGATTTCAGGATCGTGACCTTCTGTTGCTAACTGTGGCGGGGAGCGGCCAGGGGACGCACCGTTCCGTTCCGGGCGCCGAGTCGCAGCCACTCACGAAGGCGTCGGTCCGACGGCTGCGCGAACGGTTCGACGTGCCCGCGGATTCGTTTCGGGTCATCCTCGTGGGCAAAGATGGCACCGAAAAGCGTCGGGACGCCGAACCGGTGACGGCACGCTCCATCCTCGACACGATCGATGCCATGCCGATGCGCCAGCGCGAGATGCGGGAGTCCTCTGGGGGATAGGTATGGATGGAAGTGTGGAGGTATGGAAGCAAAGTACATCCATTCCTCCATCCCTCCAGACTTCCATACCCAACGGAGCATGCGGAGTTGGATTACAGCTCGATCCCGATGAGCCAGCGGAACTCAAACTCATTGCTGCTGCTCTCGAGTGCACCGGGATCGCTGGCCCAGACGGGGAATTTCGAGACGATCTTGAGGTTCTGAAGGAAGTCGGACTGCGCGGTCCAGCGCCCGAGGTGTGGAATCGCCGATACATCGTAACTCGCGCCGAAGCCAGCGTCGGCCTTCAGGTCGTCCGCGTCGAAGCCCGCGAGAAGCTCTGCCTCACTCCAGGTAGAGCCGAGTCCAGAAAAAACGGAGAGGCGAAGTGGAGAGAGGGCATTCACGTTCGAGAACGGGTGGCCATGGAGCGACAGACGTCCGGCCACGATGTTTTCGCCCGTGAGTCCCAGCCGACTGGTCGGAGTGCGGAGGTAGGCCACAGGCCCTGCGGGGCCGAACCCGACGAGGTGCGCATCCGACACGGGCTGTTCGAAGACTGCGCTGCTCTGCCGATAGGTGTCGTTACGCCACTGTGCTTCAAGGGGGCGTCCCCCAAGCACAAACTGCTTGTGAGGCACGAGATTATCGGCCCCCAGCCCAATCTGGAAATTCGCCTGCCCGGTCAAGGGGCCGAGGCCGGTCGTCTGCTGGGCGGTCAGCGAGAGGCGGGAGGCCTGGTCGTAGAACAGGGCCTCCTGAGGGGGCTGGTCGTTGGCCGACTTGGATGGACGGACACCTCCTCCGACCTCCGCAAACACCGAAATCCGGTCGCTTCCCTGGGCCAGCGTGTAATCAAATCGGGCGGAAACGGTGTGGGAACCGCCCCAGGGATTGGTCCGCTGGGGCGCCGTATCCGATCGAGCGACCCCGTAGGCCCGGTCACTCGGGTTGATCTGCTGGAGCAGCGAGAAGCGGAGGCGCTCGTTCACGTCGACAAGCGGTGAGCGGAGGGGCGCCCGGAACGAAATCCGGTTCTCCAGCACGCCGAGGTGCTTCGCAGCTGAAAGCTCAACAGTGGCGCGGGCTCCGAAGGGGGAGAAGGGATGTTCGTAACGAAACTCGTAGTCGAGACCGTCAAACCAGGAGCCTGTGTCCGTATCGGGTTGCGGGTTTCCGGGGAGCGGACCCGGTCCGTCGATCAACGCCGGGTCGGCTCCGCTGGAGAAGAGCACTTTCGGCCAGAGCGTCAGGGTGCCGCGAAGTTGGCGCTCGCCACGGAAGTACTGGCCGCGGACCTGCACGCCGCCCCCGAAGCCGAAGTCGTGCGCATAGCTGGCTAGTGGCCGCACGCCCAGTTCATAGTGCGACCAGCGTGACTGCGGAGCGCGAAGGAAACGCGTCTTGAGGGGCAGGTCAGTCGAATTGTTGAGGCGGTTCACGTCCGGGGTCTCGCCGTTGGGGTCAACCACCGCCTTGTCCACTCGGCTCGGTACTGTCACCGTAAATGTCTTCTTCGGCGCGACCCAGGGCCACGGCTCGGTCACGATCCAGTCGTCGGGCACCGGCTTGTGGCCGTGCATCGACGCGAGGGGCACGTTAAGCCACTGCGTGGAGCCGTCGGCCAGGGTAAGCTTCACGTCTTGCGGCATCCGGATGGAGCCCTCGCGCTTAAGGGTGAGATCGACGTTTACACTGTCGCCGGCCGGTCGCTGCTCGAGGTCCGCGACGGCGTCGTCGACCGTGCGCGTCGAGCGGGTGAACTGGTAGAAGTACCAGTCGAGCATGAGGCCGCTCTCCTGCTCCGCAAACAGCTCCAGATCGAACGGATCGGGGTGCATGCCCTTGCGCTCCCGAAAGTAGCGTTTCAGCCACTGATCGCGCTGCTTATCGCCGATGACGTACCCCATCATGTCCACGAGCATCGACCCGCCGGGATAGGACGTAATGCCGTAGGCGAAGTTGGTTTTGAACCAGTCAGCGGGGGTGCTGAAGGGCTCGG
>JBDGQN010000258.1:0-2442 GCA_042219055.1 Salinibacter sp.
CCTCGAGAACGCCACGCTCGACTACCTCGGCAAGGCCGACCGCATCACCATCGATCAGGACACCACGACGATGGTCGGTGGCGAAGGCTCGCAAGAGGAGATCGAGGCCCGGGTCAACCAGATCCGGCAGCAGATCGCCAACTCGACCTCTGATTACGACCAGGAGAAGCTGCAGGAGCGCCTTGCGAAGCTCGCGGGCGGCGTCGCTGTGCTGAACGTTGGCGCGGCCACCGAGCCCGAGATGAAGGCGAAGAAGGCCCTCGTGGAGGACGCCCTCAGCGCGACCCGCGCGGCCGTCGACGAAGGCGTGCTCACGGGTGGCGGCGTGGCCTACCTCCGTGCCCTCGAATCCCTCGAAGACGTTGAGGTGGAGAATGAGGACCAGCAGATTGGCGTCGGCATCGTGGAGAAGGCCCTCGAAGCCCCGCTGCGCCAGATCGCCGAGAACACAGGCGAAGAAGGCTCCATCGTGGTCCAGAAAGTCAAGGACGGCAAGGAGGACTTCGGCTTCAACGCCCGCACCGAGGAGTACGGTCCGCTCCTTGAGGACGGCGTGCTCGATCCGACGAAGGTCACGCGCTCGGCGCTTGAGAACGCGGCCTCCGTGGGCGGCATGCTGCTGACCACCGAGTCGGTCGTCGCCGACCTGGAGTCCGAGGATGACGACGACGGCGGCGGTGGCGGCGGCGCCGGCGGTGCTGGCGGCGGCATGCCTGCCGGCGGTGCTGGCGGCATGGGCGGCATGGGCGGCATGGGCGGCATGATGTAACCCATCCGCTCCGTGCGACGCGTTCCCGATCTCCCTCGGGACGTGCCCACGAGCGCCCCGCACGACACGAGCTGCCCCTTCCGGATGTCCGGGAGGGGCAGCTTTTTTATTTGCCCGGCCTACGCCGCAAGAACGCGATCCGGCACGCGGTCTCGCAGCATCGACAGGATCATCTCGCAAAACGTGTCCCCGTCGGCCGACTCCACGACGCGGGTCTGAGCCGAATGATCGGTCACTCCGTCTACGTCGACGCTCAGGTAGCCCCGCGTGAGGCCTGTCCGCTCGTCGACCTCGACCGGATACGCCGTAATCTCCCCGCGCAGCTCCGGGTAGGCCAGCAGCGCCGTGGTCAAGGAATCGGGCTGCGGGACCCCGTCGATGCCCTGCTCCGTGCGGGTGAACTCGTATACCGGTTCGATAATGCCGCCAATAAAGTCTGGGAGCGTCCCTTCCATGCCTTGCACTGCCTCGACGCCGTCCGGTGGGAGCAGTGAATCGCGCAGGGAGAGCCCCCAGTCCACCAGCGTCACCTCGAAGGCACCGAACACACGCTTGGCGGCGTCCGGGTCTACCCAGACGTTGTACTCGGCGGCGGGCGTCACATTGCCCCGACAGTGCACCGCCCCGCCCATCATCCACACCTCGTCGACAAGGTCGGGCAACGCCGGCTCCTGCGACAGCGCAAGGGCCAGGTTCGTCAACGGCCCGAGACACAAAAGTGAATGCTCACCCGGCGCGGCCCTACAGCGGCGGACGATCTCGGCAGGGGCAAACCCATCGGCCGAGGGAATGCCGGTGTCCGGAAAAAGATCGCCTCCCAGCCCCCCTTCGCCGTGAATATTGCCGACGTGATGGAAGTCTTTGAGGAGGGGCTCCCGGGCGCCTTCGTAGACGGGCGTGTCCGCCGCATCGACCAGCGACAGCGTATACTTCGCGTTCTCCACCTGCCGATCGAATGGGACGTTCCCCGCCACGATCGTAACCGCCTCCACGGACAGCCGATCCGTCAGACTCGCGAACAAGAGCGCCTGCGTATCGTCCCCCGCCGTGTCGGTGTCCACAATCACTCGTCGGGCCATGCCGGAGCCGGATCAGGTGCAACAGATTGCCGGGGAGAGAGCTGGAGGACCTCAGTCGATGGACACGATGTGGGCGTGTCGAGCATGCAGGCGCCACCGGTCGTCGTTCTTTTTCCAGACGTGCGTGTAGCGCCGGCGTACCGTCTTGCCGGCGTGGGGGGCGTCGCCGACGGGCGTTACGGTCTCCCGTCCCATGACGACCGCTAGGCCGTCCCGCACGCGCATCTGCTCGATCTGCGGATCGAACGTGGTGTAGTCCGGAATGCCCTTGCGAAAGACGTTCAGCACCGCACTCCGATTGGGCACCACGACGTTCCGGGGCGCATTGACCATGAAGCCTGGAGCCCAGAGCCGACGCAGCGTCGGCAGGTCCTGCTGAAGCACGCCTTCTGCCATCTCCGCCTCCAGGGCCCGAATCGCTGCTTTCCCGGACAGGGTATCCGCAATGACCGCGTCTCCGGATTCTTCCGTCGGCGCCTGCTGCCCGAACGCAGGCCCCGGCATCGGTCCTCCGAGCAGAATGAACAGCAACAATCCAGTGAGGGGGAGACCCGGTCGATCCATGAACGTTTTCTATTGGACGGTCGATGCGCA
>JBDGQN010000258.1:2542-7339 GCA_042219055.1 Salinibacter sp.
TGAGGGGGAGACCCGGTCGATCCATGAACGTTTTCTATTGGACGGTCGATGCGCAACAGGTCGAAATTGCACGCTCAAATATAGTAAGCGCGGCAGACCATCGAAAGGGAATCACGCCGGTGCCGTCGAGGGACCATTCGTACGGTGCTCAGTTGACTGCGGATGCAAGACCTTTTTCCCGAAATGCGGCACCTCCACGGTACGACGGAGATAACGCCGGACGAGCTCAATCTCGTCCGAATCCATGCCCGAAAAGCCCGGCTCCGCCCCGTCGACGGCCCTGATTTTGTACGTAAAGTAGCGAGAGGGCTCGTCGGAGCCGAAGAGCGGAATGGAAAACAGATCTTCGGCGCTGGGATCGTCCGAAGAAACGCGGAAGCGCTCCAGCTGGTAGTCGCCTTCGTCGAACGCCTTCGCACAGGCCCGCCTGACCCGGCGCTGCCGCCGCCAGGCCGGATGCAGGTAATACTCATAGAGAACCCAGGCTCCGAGTGCAAGAAGAACGACGGGGGCAACCAGCCAAAGAGGAATCGGGAGGGGCATCGGCACGGAAACAGGAAGGGCCAAACTTCGAGAAAAGCAGGGGAGGCGACAATCAAGAGAACACCTGCCAATACTGTATTTGCTGGGTACGGAACAGTTACAGGAATGTCAAAGAAATGAACCTCTCCGCGCCGAAAAACCTTGAATTCACAGAGCCACAGTTCTCTTCAGAGTTCTCCGTGTTCAGCCCCGTCTTCCGATGTCGTCCCCTACTGCGGATTCGCGTTCGTTGAGAGCGATTTTACGGCCTTCACCATGTCCCGCCCGTCGCCCCGCACGAGATCGAACCCAAGCTTCTCGCAAACGCGCTGCATGGCGCGGTTTTGCTGCAGGATGTCGGCCGTGATGCGATCGAGGCCCTCGTTTTTTCCCACCTCTACGAGCCGCCGGAGCAGCTCGGTGCCGACGCCCTCACCCTGGTATTCATCAATCACGAGCATGGCGAACTCGGCCTCGTTGCGGCCGGGCTGCTGGGTAAGGCGACCCACCCCGATGATGTGATCGTCCCCGTCCTCAGAGGTGTGCTCGGCCACCAGGGCCATCTCCCGATCGTAGTCGATGAAGCAGATGCGGGCAAGCCGGTCGTGGGCCACCCGCTGCTCCAGCTTCATGAGGTTGGCGTACCGCAGGTAGACACTCCGCTCGGAGAGGCGCTCGTGGAAGGTGACCAGCTTTGGCTCGTCCTCGGGCCGAATGGGGCGAACTGTAATCTCCTCGCCGTTGGTCAGCGCGTGGGTCCCAATGTACTGCCGGGGGTACGGCCGGATGGCGGGCGCCGGAAGGTCCTCTTCGTCTTTCGTGTACGGGTGGAGCACTACGCGGGCATCGAGGGCCAGAAGGCCGTCGTCGCCGGGCCGGGCCAGGAGCGGGTTCACGTCGATCTCTTTGATGCGCGGCTGCTCCACCACCAGCTGGCTGAAGCGGACGAGGAGCGTTTCGAGCGCGTCGAGGTCGACCGGCTGACGGCCCCGCACGCCCTGCAGCGCCTCGTAGATGTCGGTCTGCTCCATCATGCGGCGGGCGAGGGTGCGGTTGAGGGGCGGGAGGCCGAGTGCACGATCTTCGTATACCTCCACGAGTTGCCCGCCGGAGCCGAAGAGCAGCACCGGCCCGAACTGCTGGTCCATGCTGCTGCCAATGATGAGTTCGTACCCGTCGCTGCGGTCAATCATCGGCTGCACGGTCACGCCGTCGAAGCCTTCTTCTATGCCCTCTTTAATGCGGGCGAAGGCCTGCTCCACGTCCGCGTCGTCCGTGAGGCCGAGGTGCACCCCGCCCACGTCGGACTTGTGCGTGATGGTGGTGGAGTGGAGCTTGACGGCCACCGGGTAGCCGATCTCTTGCGCCGCCGCGACCGCCTCGCTCGGCGACTCGGCAACGCGGGTCTCGACGGTCGGGATGCCGTAGGCCGCGAGAAGCTCCTTCGAGGCGTACTCGGTCATCAACACCCGTCCGCTCTCGTGGGTGTCTTCGACGATCTCCTCCGCGCTCCCGCGGTCGGGAACGCCCTCCTCATCCTGTGGCAGGCTCGGGGTTTCGTACAGGGCTCGCAGGTTGTAGCTGTAGCGCCACATGTGGTTGAACACGCGCGCCGCCGTGTCCGGGTAGGCGAAGGTGGGCAGACCGCTCTCGTTGAGGATGTTCTCGCCGGAAGCTACGGCGTCGCCCCCCATCCAGCTGGCCAGGATGGGCTTGTCGTTGTCGCGGGCATAGGGGCGCAGGTGCTCGGCGGTCTTGGTGGGCTCGGTCATGGCCTGCGGCGTGAGGACGACCAGCAGGCCGTCGCTGTTCGCGTCGCTGGCCGCCACCTCGAGCGACTCCGCGTAGCGCTCCGGATCGGCGTCCCCCAGGATGTCGACGGGGTTGCCGTGGCTCCAGGCCGGGGGCAGAATCTCGTCGAACTGCTCCATGGCCTCGTCGGAGATCGGGGTGAGTTCGCCGCCGCCTCCGATAAGGGCGTCGGTCGCCAGCACCCCGGGACCGCCCGCATTCGTGAGTATGGTCAGGTTGCGCCCTTCGGGCCGGGGTTGCTTGCTGAGGATCTCGGCCATGTAGAAGAGGTCGTTGATGTCGTCCACCCGCAGGACGCCGCTGCGGCGGAAGGCGGCGTCGAGCACCGCATCGCTGCCGGTGAGGGTGCCGGTGTGGGAGGCTGCCGCCTCGGCGGCGGCCTCAGTGCGCCCGGCCTTGATGACGATGATGGGCTTGCTCTGCGCCACGTCCCGCGCCGCCGACAGAAACGACCGCGCGTTTCCAATCGACTCCATGTAGAGCACGATGCTTTCGGTCTTCGGGTCGTCGCCCAGGTACTCAATCATGTCGCCCCAGTCCACGTCGAGCATCGACCCGATGGAGACAAACGCGCTGAAGCCCACGTTCTCCCGAAAGCTCCAGTCGAGGATGGAGGTGAGAAGCGCCCCGCTCTGACTGACAAACGCCACGTCCCCCTCGTTTGCCATCGACCCGGCGAAGGTGGCGTTGAGCCCGTTCGGGGGGCGCATTACGCCCAGACAGTTCGGGCCCACGATGCGGATGTGGGCGTCCTGCGCGATCTCCTGAATCTCCCGCTCAAGCTCGGCGCCCTCCTCCCCCACCTCGCGGAAACCGGCCGAGACAATGATGAGCCCCTCCACCCCGGCCTTCCCGCACTCCTCCACGATGCCGGGCACGGTGGGGGCGGGCGTGGCGATGACGGCCAGGTCCACGTCCGCCTCCACGTCGCCGATGCCGTCGTACGCCTCAATGCCCAGCACGCTGTCCCGCTTCGGATTGACGGGAAAGATGGTGCCGCCGAAGGGGTTGCTCACCAGATTCCAGAGCAGCGTGCGGCCCACACTGCCGGGCGTTTCGCTGGCCCCGATGACCGCCACGTTGTCGGGGGCGAAGATGGCGTCGAGCGGGGAGCGGCGGGCCCCGATGAGGTCGTAAGACGGATCGCTGGTGGGGGTGGAGTCGGTCGCAGGCTGCGAGGCGTCAGGCATGGGAGAGGGCGGTGTCGGAGAGGGGACGCGGACAGGGCGAGGCCGATCGAATCGCCCGGCCTCAGGGTCAGGTAAACTACCGGGAGCGCGCAGTCATTTCAATCGTAGGATTGTATCCGACACGATTTCGTCGAGCCTCCGCACACCGTGGGACGATGACACACGGCTCCGGTGATACCTGTCCCCTCGGACCGCTGGCGGGCGCGGCTGAACCGATTCGCCTCTGTCCACGCCCCCTCCGCAAAAATGAACGCCTCCTGTGACGAGGCTATGACGAGGAGGGCCTTCCTCTCTTCGTCCACGAGTACCGCCAGAGCAGCCTCGACTACTTCAACGGGTGGTTCACAGACAAGCTGCGCCTCTACGGGCCTACGGCGGTCGACCCTCTCACCGATCTGCTTCACGACGAGGACGCGGGCGTCTGGGGGCGTGTAGAGTGCGAGGGCGTGGGTGCACGGGAGAAGCTGCTCAAACCAGCACGAGCGTGCCCGACCCCGACTGTGATCAGTACGGCGGCTCGGCGGGACCGTCGTAGCCGCACATGCCCGTGCGCGGCGAGTTGAGAATGGGCATAGGCGCCCCATACGCGCCGTGCGGATGTTCGTCAACGTGCTCGTCGCAGAGCGTGCCCGACGCGTCTTCCTCGTACATGCACTCGACGCACAGCCACGACGCCGCCCGGTCGCACTCCATACAGACAGCCTCCGGCTTGTGGTTGCGCGCCATCAGTTCGATGGGATGCTCCGTCGTGGGCGGCCCTTCGCGCACGTCCATCGTCCGGATGAGGGTGCGCGACTCGGTGCCGAAGTCGTAGATGTGCGTTAGTTCCGTGTCGTCGTCGAACACCCGGTCCACGCGACGGGATTTCTGAATCTCGGTGCCCCCCCAACCCCCGACCGAAAACTGACTCAGATGCCCACAGCACTCCAGCCAGATGGCCCGCAGGTAGCGGTCGAGGTCTTCGAGGGTCGCCAATCCGCGCACGTCCAGATCCAGCCAGAAGGGCCGCCCCCACTCGTCCTCGGCCCGCAGGTGATACATCGTCTCCGATGCGCCGTTGGCCGCTTCAATCGCCGCCTCCCGCTCCGAGCACGCCCGCAGGTGACGGACCATCCCGCCTTTTGCGTAGTCCGAGTCGCAGAAGTAGCAGGTTCCCCGGGATTGCGTCGCCATGATTCGAGTTTGGCTATCAGAAATATACGTTAGTAGAACAGATCCTCCATCTCCTCGTCCGGATCGCTGTCCCCACCGGTACTCCTCACGGCGGAATGGT
>JBDGQN010000259.1:0-26137 GCA_042219055.1 Salinibacter sp.
CAGGTTTGCCTCCACCTGCTTCGCAAAGGCCTCGGGCATGACCTTGCGGAACTGCTCGACGGATTGCTCCCAGTTGTCCAGCACACGCCTGGCCTTTTCACTGCCGGTGTGGTGCAGATGCGTCTCGACGAGGCGACGGACGAGCTGTCGGTCCCGGTCGTCCGTGAGCGGCTCCACGCGAACCATCCCCCGGTTCACGTTCTGCTCGAACGTGCCCTCTTCGTCCAACACGTACGCCTCGCCCCCGCTCATTCCCGCGCCGAAGTTGCGGCCCGTGTCGCCGAGGACGACCACCACGCCGCCGGTCATATACTCGCAGCCGTGGTCGCCCACGCCCTCCACCACGGCCTGCACGCCGGAGTTGCGCACCGCAAAACGCTCACCGGCCTGTCCGTTGAGATACGCCTCGCCGCGGGTCGCGCCGTAGAGCGCCACGTTGCCGAGGAGAATGTTGTCGTCGGCCACGTAGCCGGCCGAGTCGGGAGTGCGCAGGATGAGTCGTCCCCCCGAGAGCCCCTTGCCCACGTAGTCGTTGGCCTCCCCCTCCAGCCGCAGCGTGATGCCCGACGCCAGAAACGCGCCGAAGCTCTGCCCCGCCACGCCTTCAAAATCTACCTGAATGGTATCGTCGGGGAGCCCCTCCGGCCCGTACCGACCCGTCACAGCGGAGCTGAGCAGGGCGCCCACCGTGCGGTCGCTGTTGTGGATCTCGTGCGTGAGATGAACGGGCGCCTTCTCCTCCAGGGCCGGTGTCGCCTCCGTGACGAGGGTGTGGTCGAGCGATCCGGCAAGCCCGTGGTCCTGCTCCCGGGTCTTCCGCGGGTCGTCGTCGCTTGCCGGACGATGGAGAATGGAACTCAGATCGAGACGACGGGCCTTCGGATGATCGGTGTCGATTTGTTGGAGCTTGTCGGTGCGGCCCACCATCTCGTCGACGGTCTGGAAGCCGAGGGTGGCCATAATCTCGCGCAGCTCCTCGGCCACGAAGTGCATGTAGTTGATGACGTGCTCGGGCTCCCCCACGAACTTCTTGCGCAACTCGGGGTCCTGCGTGGCAATTCCCACCGAACAGGTGTTGCAGTGACACTTCCGCAGCATGATACAGCCCAGACAGACGAGCGCGCCGGTGCCGAAGCCGTATTCCTCTCCCCCCAACAGCGCCGCCACGGCCACATCGCGCCCCGTCTTGAGGCCGCCGTCCACACGGATGCGAATGCGGGAGCGGAGGTCGTTCTCCAGAAGCACCTGCTGCGCCTCCGTCACGCCCAGCTCCCAGGGCAGCCCCGCCGACTTGATGGAGGTCTTGGGTGAGGCCCCGGTGCCGCCGGACTGCCCGCTGATGAGCACCGCGTCGGCCTTCGCCTTTGCCACGCCCGCAGCGATCACCCCAATGCCCGCCGCGGCGACGAGCTTCACGTGAACGTCGGCGTCCGGGTTGGCGCTCTTGAGATCGTGGATGAGCTGCGCGAGATCCTCGATCGAGTAGATGTCGTGGTGCGGGGGCGGGGAGATGAGCGACACCCCCGGCGTGGTGTACCGCGTTTTCGCAATAAGCTCATTCACCTTCTGCCCCGGCAGGTGCCCGCCCTCCCCCGGCTTCGACCCCTGCGCCATCTTGATCTCGATGTGGTCGGCGTTCTTGAGGTACGTGCTCGTCACGCCGAACCGTCCGCTCGCCACCTGCTTGATCGCACACTCTCGCTCGGTGCCGAACCGATCGACCTGCTCGCCCCCCTCCCCCGTGCTGGCCTTCGCGCCGATTCGGTTCATCGCCACGGCCAGCGTCTCGTGGGCCTCCGGGCTCAGCGACCCGAACGACATGGACGACGTGAAGAAGCGCTGCACGATGGACTCGGCGGGCTCGACGTCGGAAAGCGGGATCGCCTCGTCCGGATCGGCGTCAAAGTCGAGCAGCCCCCGAAGCGTCTGGTGCTGATTCTGCTGCTCGTTCACCAGAGTCGCGAACTCGTCGTACGCCGACTGATCGTTTCGGCGGACGGCGTGCTGGAGTTTTCCGATCGTCTGCGGGTTCCACTGATGATGCTCCCCGTCCCGTCGCCAGTAGAGCTCCCCGCTGGTATCGAGGTCCATCGCGCCCGGAAGGGTGACGTCGAATGCTTTGCGGTGCCGCTCTCGCACGTCCGCGTCCAACTCCTCGATCCCCGCCCCTTCGATCCGAGAGGTGGTGCCAAAAAAGTAGTCCTCGACGACGTCCGAGTTGAGGCCGACTGCCTCGAAGACCTGCGCCCCTTTGTAGCTTTCGAGCGTGGAGATGCCCATCTTCGCCATCACCTTCAGGAGCCCCTGCTCCACGGCGCCGATGTAGCGTTCGATGGCGGTCTCAGGGTCGGCAACCTCGTCACTCCGGGCCGCAAGGTCGCGCACGGTGGCGTAGGCGAGATACGGATGCACGGCGTCGGCCCCGTAGCCCAGAAGCGTACAGAAGTGATGGACCGCGCAGGGCTGCCCGCTCTCCAGCACTACCGCCGCGTGGGTGCGGTGGCCCGAGCGGATCAGGTGGTGGTGGACGGCCCCGACGGTGAGCAGGCTGGGCATGGGAATGCGCTCGGGCCCCACCGCCCGATCGGACAGACAGAGAATCTCGGCACCGTCGTCGACGGCCTGCCGGGCATCCTCGCGCACGCGCTCCACGGCCGCTTCCAGACTCGTGTCCTGCTCGAAGGTGGTGTCGATCGTCGTCGATTGGATGCCCTTCGTGTCTACGTGGTGGAGCGCCTTCAGCTCTGCGTCACTCAGGATGGGCGAGTCGAGCTGCAGCTGCCGACAGTGCGCTGGGCTCTCTGTCAGAAGGTTGCCCTTGCGGCCAATGTGACTTTCCAGCGAGGTGACCAGCTCCTCCCGGATGTAGTCGAGGGGGGGGTTCGAGACCTGGGCAAACAGCTGCTTAAAATACGTAAAGAGGGTTTTGTCCTGATCCGACAAGACGGCGGGCGGGGTGTCGTTGCCCATCGCCCCCACCGGGTCCTTGCCGTCCTCCACCATCGGCTGCATGAGGCGACGCACGTGCTCCCGCGTGTAGCCGAAGGCGCGCTGGCGACGGGGGAGCGCATTCGGATCGCCGTTCAGGCTGAGGTCGGCCTCCGGCACGAGGTCGCCGCGCGAGGTGTCGGCAGAGACGAGGGTGCGGAGCCGCGTACGGTGCTCGTCGAGCCAGCGGGCGTATTTCTCGTCCGTCAGGCGGTCGAACACTTCTTCTTCGGACACGATGCCTCCTTCCTCCGCGTCGGCCAGGAAGAGCTGCCCGGGCTGGAGGCGATCCTTTCGCTTCACACGCTCGGGCGGCAGGTCCACCACGCCCGCCTCGCTGGCCATCACGAGCATGTCGTCGTGCGTCGTCCAGTAGCGACAGGGCCGCAGGCCATTGCGATCGAGCACTGCGCCCACACTTTTCCCGTCCGTGAACGCCACAAGGAGCGGCCCGTCCCAGGGCTCAATGAGCGTGGAGTGGTAGTCGTACCACGCCCGGCGGGCCGGATCCATCCGGTCGTCTTTGCTCCAGGCTTCCGGAATGAGCATGCGGAGGGCGTGGGGAAGCGACCGGCCGCTCTCCACAAGCACCTCCAGCACGTTGTCGAGCACCGCCGTGTCGCTCTGCGCCTCGGTCGTGATGGGCCGGATGCGCTCCAGTTCCTCCCCGAACACGTCCGACTGCAGGTCCTTCTCCCGCGCCCGCATCCAATTCAGATTGCCGCGGAGGGTGTTCACCTCCCCGTTGTGGACGATGTTGCGGTACGGGTGCGCCAGGCGCCACGCGCCCAGCGTGTTCGTGGAGAAGCGGGAGTGCACCAGCGCGAGGCTCGACCGCACACGATCGTCGGACAGCTCCGGGTAGTAACTCCGCACCTGCGCGTTCGTGAGGAGGCCCTTGTAGACGATCTTGCGCCGGTCCAGCGAGCAGACATAAAACGTCTCGCTGTCTTCCAGGTCGGAGTCCGCTACGTCGTTCTCGATGAGGCGCCGGAGGATGTAGAGGCGGGCGTCGAGGGTCTCGGGCGAGACGGGCTCGGTGGGCCGCACGAAAAACTGCCACACGTCGGGCTCGGTGGCGCGGGCCGTGGGGCCCAGATCAGAGGCATCGGTCGGCACGTCGCGCCAGGCGATGGACTCGAAGCCCTCGGCCCGCACGCGCCGGTCGATGAGGTCGCGGAGGGCGGGCTGAAGGTCCGCGTCCGGCGGGAGAAAAAACTGCCCGACGCCATAGGAATTGGCGTCCCCGAGCCCTGAAACGACGCTCCGAAAGAACGCGTGGGGTTTCTGAAGGAGGATCCCAGCGCCGTCGCCCGTGTTGGGTTCAGCCCCGCGGGCGCCCCGATGATCGAGACGCTCGAGAACCCCGAGGCCCTCTTGGATCATCGAGTGGCTCTTCTCGCCGTCCAGATCCATGAGGATTCCAACGCCGCAGTTCGATCGTTCTCGGTGGGGACCGAGCGACGAGCGATTGCGAGAGGGCACGAGGGATGGGGGTGGAAGGGAATGACCCATGATCGTGTCGTTCGCCTTGCCGGAATGGGAACCGCTCGTCCGGAGGACGGGGCGGACGCTTCGGAGCTAAGCCGAATCCTGTACTGGGGGATCCTCTAGTTCAATGAAGGGACTGTTAGTGTCAAACCACTTTTCAGTACAAAGCGCTTCCAGTAACCACCTCTTCACGAAAAGCGCTTCCGAAAACCGATACCATCTCGACCTACCGTCCTGTCATTAGACTTTACACAGCATCCGTCGCTCCCCGATGGCATCTGAGACTCCAGAGCTCGTTCTTCACAATGCACAGATTTACACCGTCGATGACCGGTGCCCGACCGCCACGGCCCTTGCCGTACGCGACGAGCGCTTTTCTGCCGTGGGCTCCGACGAAGAACTCCTCTCAGCTTTTCCGGACGCCCCCCGCATCGATGCGAAGGGGCAAACCGTCGTCCCGGGCTTCATCGATGCCCACGCGCACCTCGTGGAGCTGGGCTACTCGTTGGGGCGGGCCGATCTGGCGGGTGCCGCCTCCGCCGAAGCGGTGGTGGAAACGCTGAAGGCCTTTGCAAGCGAGCGCGACCTACCGGACGGCGTCTGGCTCCGCGGGCACGGCTGGGACGAGACGAGATGGCCGCGCTCGGACGCTCCGCACAGGAATCTTCTCGATGCGGCCTTCCCCGAGCGCCCGGTCTGGCTCACCCGGACCGACGTGCACGCTGGATGGGCCAACACGGCGGCGCTGGACGCGACCGTAGGACTCGATCGTCTCCGCCGAATGAGCAATCCGGACGGGGGGCGCATTGCCCGCAACGCCGACGGTGCCCCCACCGGCATCCTCGTGGACACCGCGATGGAATTGGTGGAGAAGTCTCTTCCGCCCCCCACCGACGCGCAGCGAGACCGCGCCCTCTCCGCCGCCCTCAATCACACGGCGCAGCACGGCATCACGGGCCTGCACGACGCGGGGGTCGACCTCACGACGATTCGTCACTTCAAGCGGCGCATTGAGGAGGACGAGTTTCCGCTCCGCGTCTACGCCATGATCGACGGACGAGAGGCGGCCTTCGATCACTTCTGCGAGCACGGCCCCCTTCACCATCCATCGGGGCGACTGGACGTGGAATCGGTCAAGTTCTTCGCCGACGGAGCGCTCGGCAGCCGCGGGGCGGCCCTGCTCGACGACTACGCCGACGATCCGGGAAACCGCGGCCTGCTTCTCTATGATCGGGACGACTTCCAACGCGACGTGGAGGCGGCCGTGGAGTGCGGATTTCAGGTGAACACCCACGCCATCGGCGACCGTGCGAACCGGATGGTGCTAAACGTCTATGAGGCGGCCACGCGGGAATGCCGAGTCCCCCTCCGCCGTCCCCGCATCGAACATGCCCAGGTGGTCGCCCCCAGGGACCGCGCCCGATTCGGGGACCTCGGCGTCATCGCCTCTGTGCAACCGGCGTTTGCCCCCAGCGACCGGGCCTGGGCTCCGAACCGCCTCGGCTCCAGTCGCGCAGATCGGGCGTATGCCTGGGCGAGCCTGCACGACGCGGGCGCCGCTCTCGCCTTCGGATCCGACGCGCCGGTTGAGCCGATCTCCCCACTTCGAGGCCTCCTCGCCGCCGTTGCCCGCCCCGGCGACTCCGAGAGCCCGGACGAAGAATGGTCCCCATCGGACCCCCTCGATCGCACCACCGCCCTCCGGGCGTACACCCTGGGAGGCGCATACGCAGCATTTCGGGAACCCGAACTGGGAAGCATCTCGCCCGGAAAGCGGGCCGACTTTGTCGTGCTCTCCCAAGACCTCATGTCCGTTCCCGCCTCGCACCTCCCCGACACGGAGATCGTTGCCACGTATATTGACGGCACTCCGGTCTACACGCGAGACGACTGGCCGAACGGATGACCGGACCGGTCCCGTGCACTTCCTCGAAACCAAGCGTTTCCCTTCCGATTCGAACGGACGGAGTGCGGAATTCCAAAACGGACTCTTGTTCGCTCTTCCCACACTGTCCTGTTGCCGATTGACCTATGCCTGACTCCTCTACGCTTACGTCTTCCGAACGCGAAGAGGGCGTCCGCATGACGGATGTCTCTCAGAAGTCGGACTCTGCCCGCACCGCCGTTGCCGTCGGGCGAGTTCATCTGGGGCAGGAGGCATACCGGCGCGTGCGAGATCACGACATCGAGAAAGGGGACACCCTGACGACTGCCCAAATCGCCGGCATTATGGGCGCGAAACAGACGGACAAGCTCATTCCTCTCTGTCACGACGTCACGATCAATGGGGTGGAGGTGGACTTCACGTTCAACGAGGAGGAACAGGCCATCGACATCCGGGCTTTCGCCAAGTCGTTCGGGGTGACCGGGGTCGAAATGGAAGCCCTGACCGCCGTTTCGGTCTCCGCACTCACGATTTACGACATGTGCAAGTCGATTACCAAAGACATTCGGATCGGCGACGTGCACCTGCGGGCTAAAACGGGGGGGCAGAGCGGCAACTGGAAGAGCGAAGCCGCCGCCGAAACCCCGTCGCAAAATTGATTCGCTCACTGGCCGGACGATCCCTTCGGCGTACCTGCGGGATGTTGCGTGAGACGTGATGCGTGATTGGGGAGCTGCTCTCCTCTCACGCTTCACGAATCACACGTCACGAAATTGACTTCGCTTCTCGAGCAGGTCTCCTCTCCCAATCGCGTCTCCCCCCTCCCTCCTATGCCCCGAGACGCCCCCTCCCTCGACCGCGTGGCCGGCTTCACGGCCTTCGCCACGGTCGGCGCCCTGGGCCTCACGCAGGATCTCACCCACGCCGTTCTCGAGAGCATCGGCAACATGGACGGCAGCGACCCGGAACTGGTGGCCGAGGAAACGCTCTCCCTCGTGGCGACGGCGACGGCACGGGCGGCAGAGGTGGGACTGGAGGACGAGCCCGAACATGCGCCGAGCATCATCGAGACGCTCCTAGACCTTCCGTTCACGTACCGGAATTACCTTCTTGGAAAGGCGATGGTCGCCGAGGACCGCCCGGAGCTGTCGGACATGGCCGAGAAGGTACGCAATCGCCTTCAAGACAAGCGCGCGTTCTACACGACCCATCTGCCTGAAGGCCAGTTCCCAGGTCCACACGCGCTGGGCGACAAGATGGAGCTGTGGATGGGACGGGTGAGTCCGCCCAAACTACCGGAAACTCCGCAGGAGCGCCTCCAATCGCTGGGGCTGGTGGAGCCTACGGTTGCTCACCTCAAGCTCGTGCTGGCCTACGGGCGCCGGGGGGAACCACCCGTTCCTACACGGGACGAGGGAACCGCCGACGCGTAAGGGGCTGTCCGTCTACGTACGGCACTGAGCACCGCACGAGGCCTCCCGACTCGAGACGGCGGTCGGCACATAGCGATCCGTTGAGTGAAACGCACGGGGTCCCTCCAGGACTTTGGAGTCGTATTTGCTCGGGACCATCTCCGCCAAAGAACGTCCCAACGTTCAACGAAAAACGCCGACAGGTCGCTACTCTCGGACTCGGGACCGTGACGACCGCCCGGACGGCTCGTCGGTTTCGGAGACCGACCCGTCCGTTTCGCCCGGCAGATCGAGGTCTTCCTCCGTCGCAGCGTCTAGCTCTGCGTCGAGGGCCTCAAGATCCTCGTCCATCTCCTCGTCGAGATAGTCGGTCGGGGCGGAGAATACGTCTTCGATCTCGCGGATGGAACTCTGCGTCTCCTCGACCTCCTGCAGAAGCGTGTCGAGCTGCGTCGTGACCTCCTCCGGATTTTGCAGGGTCCACGACTGCTCGTGGATGTACCGCACTACGTCCTCGATGGTGCTGAGCTGCGCCCCAATGATCTCCAGGTTTTCGTGGGCCTTGCGGAAGCGAGCCAACCGACGCTCCAGCACCTTCAGGCGCCGCTGCTTCACGGCTTTCACCCGGTCGGGATCGTCGGCCATGTCCCTTTTCAGCGCCTCGATTGAGTCTAGGATGCGGGCCTCCGTGGCACTGTCCATGAAGTCCCGGTAGCGCTCCCGCTGGTGCAGAAGATCGAGGTAGGAGTCGAGGAGGCCGTCGATCTTGTCGACGTGACTGGTGAGAATGCCCTGCGACGCGTAGCTGAGCTTCTGGTAGTTCGCCTGAATCTGATCCTTGAGCTTTCGCAGCTTGGCGTAGCGCCGCTGACTCTGATTGCGGAGCTGACTGAAAATCTCGCGCTGGGAGGGGGCCTGGTGCCGCTCCGCTCGCTTCTCGGCGCGCACATACCGCTGGAACCGCTCCGTACGAGGCATGACCCCCAGATAGACCAGCTCGGCTCCGCCTCCGACGAGGAGAACCAGTGCCGGAAGCCATTCTGGAAGAAGGCCCACAATCCCGAGGGCCGCCGCCACGGTAGCGACCGTGATCAGAAACACCAGGTTCCAGGTGTTAAAAAGGGCCTCTTTCGTGTAGTTCACGTCGTCGTCCATGGCGGTACGGCAGTTACGGGAAGAACCCTACGGGCGGACAGAGGGAGCTATGCGTCGTCGGTACGAAGATCACCCATGCGGCCAATCGTTTTGTCCGGCCCGTCCAGTTCCGGAGCAGCATCGGATGTCTCGTCGGCTTCCTCAGCAGACGGGCGGGGACGGGGCGAAGCCTCCTCGTCCGCCTTCATGCGTCGCACGAGCGCTTCGGCTCGTTCCTCTCGCAGTTCCTCCTCAGCCGCGTGCAGGTCCTCGTCCTTCATGACCTCATCGTCGAAGGCCAGGTCAAAGCGGGCCTCATTCTCCGCAACGTTGTGACGGAGGGAGTCGACGAGGGACTCAGTCTCGTCCAGCAGCCGCGCTGCCCCCTGCTTCATGCGCTGCACGACGTTCTGCACCTCATTCCGTTGCTTCAGCGCCCTGAGCGGAGCGAGGAAGTAGTCTCCGGGCTGCGCCTTCAGCGCCCGTCGCAAGCGCTTCTTTGCGCGGAGGTGCTTCTTCTCGGTCTCTTTGATGCGCTGGAATTCCTCGTCGGTCATGGCAGGATGTCGGATGTGGAGTGCGGAGTTCGGGGGTCGGAATTTGGTATGCTGAGTGTGGAAGAGGAGACAGCAACTTCTTCCCTCCCCACTCTCGAGTCTCCACTCCTCACTCGGACGAGCTACGCTGCTTGCCGATCGTCTTGGAGGGCTCTTCCACTTCCTCGTCCTCTGGCACGTCGATCGTTTCTTTCTCGCCCGACTCCTCCCCGGTCTCAGCCATGTCCATCTCGGCCTTGAACTCGTCAACGACCTGCTGGGCCCGTAGCTCCTCGGCATCCTCCTCGATTTGCATGGCCTCCGTGTCCACCGAGTCGAGCGCCATCTCCATGCGGGCCTCGTTCTTCGCCGACTGCTCGTCGAGCCGACGCACCATTTCGTCGTGGGTCTGGTCGAGCCCCGACACCTCAAACTGCTCCATCGTGTCGGCAATCTCGGCCTGCCATTGCGCCCGCTCGTGCTGCCGTAGGGCATCCTTCGCCTCCTGAATTTTCTGCTCTTTCTCGCGCATGAACGCTTTTTTGACCTTGAGGGCCTTCTCGTAGGCCCGCTCGGCCCCTTCCAGTTGCTCCTGGGTTCGCTCTAAGCTTTCCTTTTTGTCCTCAAGTCGCTTGGCGTACTTCTTGGCAATGTCCTCGCGGTCGGACTTGAGGGCCGTGCGGATGCGATTGGAGAGCTGCTCGACCTGATCTTTCGTTTTCTTCACCTCCTTCTCGAGCATGATCTTGTTCGCCTTGACGGTGGCGATGTTTTCGTTCATCTCCGGCACCTGATCGTTGAGCTCCCGGATGTTCTGCTCCAGAATGGTGCGGGGATCCTCCATCGCGGAGACGGCGCCCCCGAAAAGCGACTTCACAGCGCGCTTAAAGCGGGACCAAATAGACATAGCAGCGGGTCGGTATTGGGGAGACTGTGAATGCGTCCTTCATATACTTTGCATGGACTCGAATTGTTACACCTCTCCCCTGGATTCGTCTTTGAGATCGGTCCACCCGTCGGCGGTGTAGCGGGCCTTCAGGGCCGCAGGGCGGGCCGGGGGGGCGTCGGAAAAGACATAGGCGTCCCGTACCGCCGCCCGAATGGCCTCGAGGTCGGGCGACACACTGGAGTGGAGCCGGGCCAGTACGTCGCCCTCCGCTACCGGATCGCCCGGTTTCTTGAGGTCCGTAAGTCCGGCAACAGAATCGACCGTGTCACCCTTCGTCTGTCGCCCAGCTCCCAGCTCCGCGGCGGCCTGCCCAATGGACAGGGCGTCGAGATCCGCCACGTAGCCGTCCGCTCCGGCGGGCGCCTTCACCTCGGCCACCAGCCCCCCGTCAGAAGGCGCCCCTGAATCGTCAACGACCGACAGATCGCCTCCCTGCGCTTCGACGAGGCGACGAAATTGCTCCCATGCGGAGCCACTCTCGACAACCTCTCGGGCCTTCTCGCGTCCCTCCGCGGGCGAGTCGGCGGCCCCGCCCAACACGAGCATTTCTCCCGCTAGTCCCCGAACGACACGCATGAGAGGGGTGTCGGCATGCTCTCCGCGCAAGCAGGCGATGGCCTCCTGAATCTCCGGCCAGTTGCCGACGGCGCGGCCGAGGGGCACGTCCATGTTCGTCATCATCGCCACGACGGGCGTGTCGTGCTCCGCCCCGATGGCTACCATCTTCTCCGCCAGGGCCCGGGCATCTGCCTCATTCTTCATGAACGCCCCCCGCCCGCACTTCACATCGAGTACGAGGGCGTCGTTGCCCTCCGCCAGCTTCTTGCTCATAATGGAGGCCGCAATGAGCGGGATCGAGTCGACGGTCGCCGTCACGTCTCGGAGCGCGTAGAGCTTCTTGTCGGCCGGAGCCACGTCCCCGGTCTGTCCAGCGATAACGCCGCCCACCTCCGACACCTGTCGGCGGTACTGCTCCACGCTCAGGTCGGTCTGAAAGCCGGAGATGGACTCCAGCTTGTCGAGCGTGCCGCCGGTGTGACCGAGACCGCGGCCACTAAGCTTGGCTACAGGTACGCCACAACTCGCCACGAGAGGCACCAGAATGGGCGACACCTTGTCCCCAACTCCACCCGTCGAGTGTTTTCCCACCTTGGTGCCAGGCACATCCGACAGATCGATGCGCGTGCCCGAAGCCAACATGGCGTCGGTCAGGGCCGCCGCCTCTGCCCCCGAAAGCCCGTTGAGATACGCGGCCATCAGGAAGGCGCTCATCTGGTAATCGGGCACCGTCCCGTTCGTGTGGGCGTCGACGAACGCCTTCAAATGAGTCTCAGAAAGGGCCTCCCCGTCGCGCTTCGCGGCAATGATCTGAACCGGATTGAGGTCGCTCATGGAAACGCTGGCATGTGGACAGGTTGCACAACCCCCCGTACCCGTTCACTACGAGAGCGGTCAATGCTCAACGCAAACGCAAAAACAAAAAAGCCACCCGCTCGGCACAGGTGGCCTGTTCGTCTCTTCAAAATGTGGAAAGCTTCTTTTATTCTTCGGCCTCGTTCTCTTCGTCGTCCTCATTGAGGCCGTACCGGCGGTTGAATTTCTCGACGCGGCCTGCCGTGTCGACGAACTGGCGCCGTCCGGTATAGAAGGGATGGTTCGACGAATCGATCTCGGACTCGTACACCTCGTCCTCCATCGTGGAGCGGGTCGTGATCTCGCTTCCGTCTGCCAGCTTAATGGTCGTTTCGTCGTATTCGGGATGCAGGCCTTCTTTCATGACGCTACGTTAGGATTCAGTCGTACAATCAAAGCGAGAAGCCGTCGACGCGGATGCACGAACCGCCTCCCTGAAAGTTTCGGGGCCAACGCAGATCCGAATGAAAAAACGGCGATGGAGCCTCCGGCCACACCCCCTACCATGCGACGTGCTCCTTAACTCCGATCCTCCAAAAATCGTTCAGCCCCCGTATGTATTCCAGTAGTTTCGACGTCGCCTTCTGTATCAGATCCAAACCAGACAGATTTAAAAACTGAACGGGCCCGGCGCCAGACAGTAAGGTCGTGATCTCAATCGCAACCTCTTCTCATCCCAGCTCCGTTCGCGATCATGGGCAGGATTGATGTCCGGCCCTTGGCCGATTTCTGACGAGACTTCTGCCGCAGACGTCTCCGTTCACAGTCGTGCTCAACCGCACGGAGTGGCACTTTGGCGATCCGACCGGGCCAAATCAGATCGGGCGGCCGATTGGTCTTCTGGCGTTAGCGTTCGGTCGGCCCCACATCGCTGGGGAACGCCAAGCCAGACGAGAGGACGGGCCTCACAAGACGTCACATGGACGCGCCCCGTAGAAACCTGTTCCGGTGGGGGAGCGGATCGACTCCAGGGAAGTTCCCTCCCCCAAACCTCGACCCCTGTTGTCTTTGATTGTCTATGAGGACTTCGAAGCCCCACTGCACTGTTGCCCCGTATACAGCGCCGGTGCCCTGATGTCGCGTTCCATTGTCGAGGGGCACCGGGTATGTTTCTCTCCATCCAGTCGTTCGAACTACCCTGCACACCAGTTCCCCGCCAACTCACTCCCCCATCACCTCGTCATCTCGCCAAACACCCCACAACGCGTAATGGCGGCCCCTCCCGTCTCCATCGTCATTGTCTCGTGGAACGCCAAGTCAGTCGTTCAGCAGTGCCTCCCCTCGGTCGTGGCCACCGACTATCCGAACGTCGAGATTATCTTCGCCGACAACGCCTCGACAGACGGCACTGCAGCCTGGGTCGCGCAGGAATATCCGGAGGTCAAAATCGTGCGCCACCCCGAGAACTGGCTGTTCTGCCGCGGCAACAACGCCGCGCTGCCACATGCTACCGGACGCTTCGTCGTGCTTCTCAACAACGACGTCGAGGTACCCTCCGACTGGCTGGCCCCCCTCGTGGACGAGGCCACCAGCGCCCCCGACGTGGCCGCGGTGCAGCCCAAAATGCTCCAGTACGACGACCGGGACCGGTTCGAGTACGCCGGCGCGGCCGGAGGCTCCCTCGACCGCGCCGGGTATCCCTTCACTCGCGGACGCCTCTTCGACACAATGGAGCGGGACCGGGGGCAGTACGACGACGCCCGCGATGTTTTCTGGGCCACCGGCGCCGCTCTCCTGCTCCGTCGCTCGGCGCTCGACGAGGTGGGCCTGCTCGACGAACGATTTGAGATGCACATGGAAGAAATCGACCTGTGCTGGCGACTCCAGCGGCACGGGTACCGGGTGCGAGTGGCACCCGAAAGCACCGTCTACCACATCGGCGGGGCCTCCCTTCCCCAATCGTCCCCCCGGAAGACGTACTACAATTTCCGCAACAGCCTGCTCATGCTCTACAAAAACCTGCCGCCGTCGGCCTGGCGGAACACGCTCCCCCTCCGCATGGCCTGCGACACTGCGGCCCTCGGGCGGACCCTCGTGCTGGGGAAGACCCAGGAGGCCCGCGCCATCCTGCGCGCCTACCGGGACGCGTTCCGCATGCGGTACCACTATCGGGACACCCGACCGGACCCTTCCGACCCGATGATTCTTCCGCCCTACCGGGGACTGATTCCGGTCGATTATTTCCTGCGGGGCCGACGCACTTTCACGGCGCTGCCCACCTCGAACTTTGCTTCACTGGGATGAGGATCGGGTTCTATTCCTCCTCGTCCGCCCCCGCGTTTCGCCGCCACACGACGACCGCCACCGCCGCTAGCACCACGATCATGCCGACGATCGAGGTGGGCGGGGGGACTTCGCCGAACAGCACGTACGCCAGGATCGACGCCCCCACGGGCTCCAGCAGGGCCAGCAGGCCCACGATGGCGGCCGGCACGTACTCCAGCGCGTAGTTGAATGAACCATGCCCCAGCACTTGAGGCCCGAGCGCAAGCCCCGCGCACAGACCATAGACGGTCCAGGAGTACCCGAACAGGGGCACCCCCTTCACCACGGCAGCCAGGAGGGCCGTCAGCGCGGCAACCGTGTAGAGCGGCGTCACGTACGCCAGCCATGACACCTTCTGGCGCACAACGCGTCCAATGAGGAGGTACACACTCACGAGCACGGCCCCCGCGAGAGCGAGCGAGTTTCCCACGAGTGCCCCGCGTCCGAGAACCACGGTCCCGGCGTCGGCCCAGCCGATGAGTGCCGCGCCCCCCACTGCTGCCCCGATCGCCAGCACAGTCGACCGGCGGAGGTCCTCCCCGAGCACCACGTAGCCCAGCACCGCGAGCAAGATCGGGCTCGTGGTCACCAGGACGGAGGCGCTGGCGACCGTCGTGTGGTAGAGCGACTCAATCCAGGCGATGAAATGAAGCCCCAGGAACACGCCGCCTCCCCCGATGAGCCCCACGTCGGAACGCGTAAACCGACGCACCTCCGGCCCAATCCGCACCGCCGCTACCGGGAGCAGGACGACCGCCGCAGTCACCGTCCGCCACACCGCAATGGCGAGCCCCGGCACGTCGCCCGCCCATCGCACCAGAATCGGTGCAAAGGCAAAGCTGACGACGCCCAGGGTGAGAACGACGTAGACTCGAGGGGGCCAGTCGGCGGACATCGCATTCAGGCCTGAGGCGACCGTTACCGGATTCGTCCCTGTCTATTTCGCTCCACGCTCTCGATATCCTTCTCAATATCCCGACGAGCGAGCCGAAAGAAGACGTAGCCGAAAATCGGAACGAGAAGTGCTACGGATCGGGCCCAGAGGATGCCCGTCGGTCCTGTGAAGGTCAACGTGCCCGCCCAATACAGCCCTCCGTACAAGGCGATCGCCAGGAAAAGAGTCAGGATCTGAGCGCCATAAACGACCTTCCGCTGGGTTTTCCGGCGCTCATGGGTGTCGTATAGAAAAATCGCCACAATCGCAGTCCCGATCGTAAGAACCAGGAGGCCAATCAGCGACGGGACGAACCAGGCGAATTCCCGCGCGGCCGAGCCGCTCCAGGGCACCTCGAAGAGCCCCAGGCTCGACAGCACGATTGCCCCGAGGAGCAAGTAAGCAGTTTGGATGCGTTGAATCATGACACGTAAGGTCCCGCAGTGGTTATGCTTCTACCATTTCGCGCACCCGGTCGGCGAGTACGTCGGCGAATTCGGAAGTAGTGGCGTCGCCCCCAACGTCCTGGGTAAGCACGTCTCCCTCCCGATACATGTCAAAGAGCGCCTCCTCAATCACCGCGGCGGCCTCCTCCTCACCGATGTGCTCAAGCATCATCACGGCGGTCCGGAGCATGGCCGTCGGGTTTGCCACGTTTTGGCCCGCAATGTCCGGCGCACTCCCGTGCACCGCCTCAAAGACGGCCAACTCGTCCCCGATGTTGGCCCCGGGCGTCACCCCCAGTCCGCCCACGAGCCCGGCCGTAAGGTCACTGAGGATGTCCCCAAAGAGGTTTGTCGACACGATGCAGTCGTAATTCTCGGGATTCGTCACGAGCTGCATGCACAGGTTGTCGATAATGCTGTCATCAAACTCAATCTCCGGATACTCGGCCGCCACCTCCCGTCCGATGTCGAGAAACAACCCGGACGCCTTCTTCAGAATGTTGGCTTTATGAGCCAGGGTCACATGCTTTCGGCCGTGAGCCCGCGCATATTCGAAGCAGAACCGGATGATGCGCTCGGACCCCTCTGTCGTCACCCGGGCAATGGAGTCAGCGATTTCGAGACGTTCGTCGAAGTACTCGATTCCCGAGTACAGACCCTCCGTATTTTCCCGAAAGATAATGAGATCGACGTCGTCGAAGGGCGTGTCGATCCCCTCCAGGGACGTCGCGGGACGCACGTTGGCGTAGAGGTCAAGGCGTTGTCGGAGCTGCACGTTCACACTCGTAAAGCCCTGTCCCACAGGGGTCGTGACGGGTCCCTTCAGCGCGGTGCCCCGCTCTTGAATGGAGTCGATGACGTCGGGGGGAAGGGCCGGACGTCCACGCTCGACCGCCGTGGCCCCGATAACGCGATGACGATCCCAAACCACGTCAACGCCGGCCGCTTCAATGACACGAACGGTGGCCTCGGTTACTTCAGGCCCAATGCCGTCGCCGGGAAGAAGAGTGAGATGATGAGGCATAAAGAAGAAGCAGTTTGCTCGGTGAGTATACAGCTTCGTAGGGGTGCCCCATGTCGAGAATTTCGGCACTTCAGGCCGCCCTCACAGGAGCCCCCAAAACAAAAAAGCCCTGCCGGAGAGCAGAGCTTTTTTGGGCGGGACGACGCAGCGGTCAGGACGGAGGCGGGCCCTCCCGGTTCGAGGAGTAGTTAATGCGGAGAGCATTGGCTTCACGGAGTTCCTGCTGCACCTGATTGACGATTTTCATCTCCGACTCCCGATCTACCTTCAGTGACACGATCAACTGCGGTTGCTCCTGCAGCTTGTTGTACATGATCTGCCGGATCGTACGCCGGTCCTCAATCAGAGCGTCGCCGATCTGGATGGCCGTCTCCCCCTTGTTTTCACCCCGCTTGAGCGGGCCAATGTGAACCTTCGTAACCAGACGCTTCTGCTGGATCTTCCTCAGGGCCTCTGCCTTCGGAAGCTTGGTGCGCACCTTGATGTTCGTTTCCCGAAGCACCGTGGCTACCATGAAGAAAATCAGCAGCATAAACACGATGTCCGGGAGCGAAGCCGTCGTAAATTCCGGCTCCGTACTCGTACTTCGCCGTTCAAACTTCTGCGAGGCCATGAGAACAACAGTTTGGTTGCGCAAAAAGTGAGTGAGGACTCTCCGCTTCCAGAACGCCTACCCGCCTGTATCCGGTTCGGCAATCGAGATCTGGGCAGGGAAGGCATTTCGGATCTTGTTCTCCTGATCAGGCCCAAGGGAATTGTAGTATTCCCGGTAGCTAGAGTACGTCTTCTTCAGACCCGCTGACTTGGATTTTGGCCCGGGAATCGTGTTCGTTCTGGCAATCCGGTTCCAGATTTCACGGTAGGCCATCCACACCTCGTCGAGAACCTTGACGTAGGTGTTATAAGGCGTCTTGGCGTCGGTCTTGATCGAGATCACGGCGTCGTCGGGACTGTCAGCCAGATCCGGGTTTTGGCCGTAGTTTAGCACGTGCTTCTTCACGCGGTCCCGGATGTTGGGAATGGAGGCGCGTTCCTCCTCGATCAGGACCTCCCCCGACTTGTTCACCAGCACCTTCATCAGGTTCCGGTTTTTAACCGGAGGGGGTTTTTGGTTCGGCTTCAGTTTCGGGGGCAGCGTCATGCCGATCCCCGTGTCGACGTTAATTGTCGTGGTGACCAGGAAGAAGATGAGCAACAGGAAGGCAATGTCGGCCATTCCCGCGGTGGGGATAGACGCTTCCTCCCGGTCTTCACGACGCTTGTCCAACAGTCCAGCCATAATACGAGCGTGCTACTACCAGTGACGATTCGATGAGTGCTCGGGGAGGCCAAAGCTAAATGAAGAGCTATATAAATAGCTGTCGCACCCCGGTCAATAAGAGCCCGAGGAGGGCAAGCCCGAACATGATCACGAGAGTGTAGATGCCGGCCTGAACCCAGGTCTGCATCGTAAATCCGAGGATGACGAGGAGGATTCCGGGAATCGCAATCATCACGATGCTCAATGGATCCACCTTGCCGTACACGAGACTCCGAAGGCCGAAGATTCCCATGCCGAGGATGCTCAAGCCCGCGAGGGCAATGGCCGCCCAGATGGCAATGGGGAGAATGGCATTCTGACTCATAAGAAGGGGTATCAGTCTATCGGGTGGGAAAGGCTCGAAGAGCAGAGACAGGGCCTGCCCGGGGTTGCCGAACAGGCCTGCCGATCGGGCGGCTACTCTTCTCGTTCGCCCACGCTCTCCGGGATCGATTTCTCGGCGGTGGCAGATTCGCCCCGCTCCAGGGCCACGAGTGCGTCGACCAGTTCGATGGACGCATCCTCCATCTCGGCCACCAGCCGGTCGATTTTCGACACGGCGTAGTTGTAGAAGAACTGAAGGATGACCGCCACAATAAGCCCAAAGGCGGTAGTGAGTAGAGCCACCTTAATTCCACCGGCCACGAGGCGCGGCGAAATGTCACCGGCCTCCTGAATTGAGTCGAATGCCCTGATCATACCGATCACTGTGCCCAGGAATCCGAGCATGGGGGCGACGCTGATGAATAGCGACAGCCAGACGAGGCCTCGCTCAAGGAAGCTCATCTCGATGGACCCGTACGACACGACCGCCTCCTCTACGGCGTCGATGCCTTCGTCGGCCCGCAGAAGTCCGGCCTGAAAGACGGAGGCCACCGGACCGCGCGTGTTGGCGCATTCTTCCTCAGCGGCGGGGATGCCTCCCTCGTCAAGGGCCTCTTTCACGCGCTGGAGAAAAGCCTGCGTATTGATGTCGGCGCGGTTCAATGAAATAATACGCTCGAACGAAATTGCAAGCCCGACGATGAGGCAGATGAGAACGGGCCACATCCACTCTCCGCCTTCATTGAAGCGCTGAACGAGGGCGTTAATGGCACCGCCTCCACCGCCCTGGGGCAGCAGAAGCAAAAGATGAACCGACAACTTATCCAGAATCACCATAAGTGGCTAGTGCTCAGTCGTGTCTATTTGGGAAAAAGATGGGGGTGCGGGTGCGATGCCGGGGCTCCGAGGCCCAGCGAAATCGTTCAGAGCTTCTTCACGCTACCGAACAGATCTCTCAAATTGACTCCCCTCGGTTCCGGCCTCACAAAGTGTAGTATTCTCGGCACGTGTGAAAGCAAATCGGAACTGGCTTGCTCCACATCTACCTAGTATAGGCAGTCCGGTAGAGGTTGTCAAAGAACGGGATTTTCCTCCCGCCTTCTATCCGGTTTTTCGCTCGCACTTGTCGTAACTGGGTCGTCTCGATGCTCCGTCGATGCCCAGATTCCGGAAGGCCTTCATTGGAATCGGCGTGGGACTGCGGTATGTTACGAAAAAAGACCTCTACGTTCGACTCTAGTCTTGTCTTTTTCAATTTTTTCGTGCTTGCCTCTCAGTCGATGCGTAACGACGATGTTGCTCAACGTCTTCAGGAGACCGCCGACCTGCTGGAGCTTACAGGGGGCAATCCGTACCGGGCTCGAGCCTTTTCCCGCGCGGCACGCTCGGTGAACGGGCTCGACGAGGCTGTCGCGGATCGCCTTCGGTCCGGCACGCTCGAAGAGGTGGACGGCATTGGGGAGGCAATGGCCGAACACGTGGCAGACATTCTCCATGGGGGCTCGTTCGAACAACGAGATGAGCTGCTGAGCGCTGTGCCGCCCGGGTTGATGGACATCCTGCGCGTGAAGGGCCTGGGGACGAAACGAACCCGCCGGTTGTGGCGGGAACTCGACGTCACTTCGTTAGACGAACTGGAGGCGGCTGCAGAAGCGGACCGCATTACGACGCTGGAGGGCTTTGGGGCCAAGACGCAGCAGAACATTCTAGATAACGTTCGCCAACTACGTCGCTACGATGCGCAATGGCGCCTCGACGAGGCGTGGAACGCCACCCAGTCGTTCCTGGACGATCTCCGGGCGATCCCCGCAGTGGAGCGGGCGGAGGTCACGGGTCCCCTCCGCCGTCACCAACCAACGGTAGAGGCGGCCGCGATTCTGGTGAGTACCCGCGCGTGGGGGACCGTCCGAGACTGGCTCTCGTCTCGCCTCGACGAAGCGTCCGCCGCGGAAGACGGCATCGTGACCGGACGGCTTCCGGACGGCATGCCCCTCCGAATCCACCGCACGTCTCCCGACCGCTTCGGCACGGCGTGGTGGCGCACCACCGGAGCCCCCGACCACTGCGCGGCGGTCGAGGAGATCGCGGGCCCGCCCAACGACGTCGCCGAGGAAGCCGCTCTCTACGACGCCGCCGGCCTCGCGTACGTCGACCCGGCGCTCCGCGAAGGCCGCGGGGAAGTGGAGGCCGCCGACGACGACCGCCTCCCCTCCCTCTTGACGGTCGCCGATCTGTCCGGTTGCCTCCACAACCACTCGACCTACAGCGACGGGGCTCATTCGATCCGTGAGATGGCGGAGGCGGCCCGGGAGCGCGGCTACTCCTACTTCGGCCTCTGCGACCACAGCCAGTCGCTCCAAATTGCCGGTGGCCTCTCGCCCGACGACGTCCGCGAGCAACAAGCCGAGGTGGAACGTCTCAATGAGCAGTTTGCGGGCGACGACGGCGACGCGTTCCGAATTTTTCACGGCATTGAGAGCGACATTCTGAAGGATGGGTCACTGGACTACGATGCGGAGGTCCTCGCGAGCTTCGACCTCATCGTAGCGAGCGTCCACACCGGCTTCAGCATGACGGAGGCGGAGGCTACTGAGCGGCTCGTCCGGGCGGTCGAACACCCGCACACCTCCATCCTCGGCCATCCCACCGGGCGTCTCCTGCTTGGACGCGAGGGGTACCCCGTCGACCACGAGCGCGTGATCGGAGCCTGCGCCGAACACGGCGTTGCGCTGGAACTGAATGCCAACCCCCACCGGCTCGACCTCGACTGGCGCTGGGTGCGACGGGCCACGTCCGAGGGCGTCCTCATCTCGATCAACCCAGACGCCCACGCCATCCAAGAGCTCGATAACACGAAGTGGGGCGTGGCCGTGGCCCGAAAAGGGGGGCTGACACCGGAGCAGTGTCTCAACGCGAAGTCCCTGAGCGACTTCAGACACTGGCTGGACGAGAACTCGACGTAGTCCGACGACTACAAAAGCCGCCTCTTTGATTCCCGCTCTCCCGTCGCTCCCGTGTCTCGACGCGTTACCGTAGGCCTCACACTGGTGATGGTCCTGGCCGGGGGCGTACTCCTCTGGTGGATTTTGCGAGGCCCGACCACGGAGCCGCCCGCCCGCCAGCCAATCGCCGGCCTCTCGGATACTGTCTCGATCGGCTGGACCAACCGGCACACCGCTCTTCTCAACGCAAAGACCCGTCCCGATGCCCTGACGGCATTGGGCTACCTGCACGGCATGACGCGCCCGTGGACCGTCACCGTCTGGCGCCGCACGGCACTCGGAACTCTCTCTGCCGCGTTCGGGGACGAACTGATCTCCCTCGACCGGCATGCCCGGCGGCTCGGCTTTGGCCACCACGCCCGCCGCACCTACGCCCGCCTTCCCGAAACCACCCGGCGGCGCCTGCAAGCCTACGTGCGAGGCCTCAACGCCGCCCTCGCCTCCAAGCGCGTCCAATACCGGGCCCCGTTCGTCTCCCTCTCGCTCCTTCCCCAACACTGGCGCCCCTGGCACCCCCTGGCGATCACGCGGCTGCTGGCGTGGACGGGGACCAACCTCTCTACGATCTCTCCCCCCGACAGTACTGGGGGATCTAACTTCTGGGACATGGATCGTCGCCTGCGCCGATGGCTCCACCTCCACGGCCGACAGCGCAGCATTGCCTGGGCGGCGCGACCAGAGAGGACGCCAGCACAGGCGGTCCTCTTCGCCCGCCACGTTCTCGGGGCCACCGCGGAACCGATCCTTCAGGAAGTGACACTTCGTCTGGGAGGCGCGGAGAAGTCCGTGCTGGCGACCCTTCCGGGGACGCTCCTTGCTCCCACCGGCACCACTGGGGAGCAGGCCTGGACCACCCTCCTTGGTAGCCCGGTGGACTTGAAGCGCGTGTCGGTGGACTCGGCTCGGCTGAACACACGCCACGAACGCATCCAACTGGCTTCCGGCAGCGAGCACCTGGTGGAGGTGCAACGCTACGACGGGGGCCTCCTCTTGCCCTCGCGCCCCGCCGATTCGGCTTGGGTCCTCCAATGGCCCGGCCTCCGCACCCAACGGGCGGTCGCCCCCTGGACAGTCGCCTCTGGCTTCCCCCCCGACTCGTCGTCATTGCCGGAGGCCCCTCTATTTCAGAACGCAGGCTTGACTCTCGATTCGAGCGGCACCTGGAGGGTCTGGGGAGAGCCCCCCGTGGTGAGCCGCAGTCCACACTCCATTCTGGTGGGCCGTTCCGCCTGGGCCCAACGTCAGGCCGAGGCCCTGCAGTCCCATCGGGCGCGAGGCCCTGTTGCTCCTGCGCGCTGGAGCCGGAGCGATTCGAGCACCTGGGCGGCCGCCCTCCTGCCCCGCATGGTGCCCGACCTCGCCCCCCTGGCGGGAACCGATCCGACCGTGACGACCGCCCTCACCTACCTCCGCAACTGGACCTACGTCTACGAGTCCTCGAGCATCGGGGCCGTCCTGTTCGAGCAGTGGATGCGCCTCTACCGAACCGACGTGGGGCAGCTGCCCTCGCCGTCCGACACCGCGTTCTTTGCCGGGCCGCGCCGCCGGCGGACGTTTCGACGGGCCGTCCACCAACTTGCCGCGCAGTACGGGGCCGACGTACGACAGTGGCGGTGGGCGCGCGTGGCACCGAACCGCCGCTATTTCCCGGTGTGGTCGGCCGACAGCCTCTCTCGCCGGCTATCGGAACTATCTCCACTGAGCACAACCCGATTTTCGCCCCTCGACCGGCCGGGCCGGGGACACGCTTCCACCCTTGCGGGCGGCCCCACTCTCGTCGACCCGCCGTCCCTGGGTCCGGCGCCGACCCACTGGGAGGGATGGATGCGGAGCGGAGAGGCGAGTCTCACCGTCCGACGGCTGCGGTTCGACCCGTCGGATTTCTTTGCCCGTTCGCTCCTCCCCCGAGAGCCGCCGTCGCCGGTCCCGGTAACGGCGTCTCCCAGGCGCACGACACACCTCGTGCCCCCCAAGCCCTGATCGGATACATGATGCCCAAAGCGCGAATCGGGCCAAGAGGCGACACGCACCTGCGGACGCGTCCGTCCCCGCGCGTCACGCTTCCTGCATCTGGTCCCGAATACGCTCGGGCACGCTGGGGTCGCGGAGCGTGGTGGTGTCGCCGAGATCCTGGCCGTTAGAGATGTTTTCGAGGAGACGACGCATGATCTTTCCGGAGCGCGTCTTCGGCAGGTCGCCGACGAAGATGACGTTTGCGGGACGGGCAAAGCCACCGATCTCTTTCTCGACGGCCTCGATGATGCGCTCCCGCACCTCCTCCGACTCCACGACGCCTTCCCGAACAGTGACGTACACGTCGGGCACATGGCCCTTCTGAGGATCTTCCCGGGCGGCCACGGCGGCCTCTGCCACGTCCGAGACCTGGGCCACGGCGGACTCCAGCTCCATCGTGCCGAGCCGGTGGCCCGCCACGTTCATCACGTCGTCGAGCCGGCCCAGGATGCGAAAATAGCCATCCTTCTCGTGGACGGCCCCGTCACCGGCCTCGTAGACCCAGTCGCGCCAGTCGTCGGAGTCGGTGTCGGAGAAGCGGCGCCAGTACTCGTCGATGAACCGCTGGTCGTTGCCATACACGGTCTGGAGCATGCCCGGCCAGGGCCGCTCGATCACCAGGTTCCCCGCGCGCCCGCTGGCAGGCGCCATCGGATTGCCATTGTCGTCGTAGATAGCGGGCTGGATGCCGGGACAGGCATGTCCGGCCGAGCCGGGCTTCATGTCCTGAATGGCGGGCAAATTGGTGATGAGGTGCCCTCCCGTCTCGGTCTGCCACCACGTGTCGACGATGACTGCCTCCTCGTTGCCAATGTGCTTATAATACCAGAGCCACGCCTCGGGCTGAATCGGCTCCCCGACCGTCGTCATGTGTCGGAACTCAAAGTCGTACTGGGCCGGATACTTCTCCCCCCACTTCATGTACATGCGGACCGCGGTGGGGGACGTGTGGAAGATGTCTACGTCGTGGCGTTCGGCAATCTCCCAGGTGACGCCCTTGTGCGGATGGTCGGGCGCCCCCTCCCGCATCACGCTCGTGGTGCCCAGCGCGAGCGGGCCGTACACGATGTACGAGTGGCCAGTAATCCAGCCGATGTCGGCGGCACACCAGTAGGTGTCTTCGGGCTCGATGTCGAGCACGTACTTTGAGGTCCCGGCCACGTAGCTCAGATATCCGCCCGTGCGGTGCTGGGCGCCCTTGGGCTTGCCCGTGGTGCCGGAGGTGTACATGAGAAACAGAATGTCCTCCGCATCCCGCGAGACCGGCTCCACACGGGCCCGCTCATTTTCTGTCAGAAGCTCCGAAACGAGTACGTCGCGCCCTTCCTCGACCTCAGCCTCGGGGTGGAGCTCGCCCGCATGCCGCTCCCAGACCAGAACGGTGTCGATGTCGGTGTCGGCCTCCTCGACAGCGGTATCGGCCTTTTCTTTGTGGTGGAGAAACTCGCCGCGCCGGTAGTAGCCGTCGATGGTCACGATCACGTCCGAGTCGGCAGCCTCGGCCCGCTGGGCGAGGGCGCTCGCCGAAAAACCCCCGAAGACGACCGAGTGGGGCGCGCCGATGCGGGCACAGGCGAGCATGGTGATGGGCAACGCCGGCACCATGGGCAGGTGCAGGGTCACCACGTCATCCTGCTCCACGCCCACGTCCTTCAGCGACGCGGCCATCTTGTTGACCTCTCGGTAGAGGTCCCGATACGTGAGGGTCCGCTTCGTACCGTCCTCCCCTTCCCAGATAAGCGCCGCCTGGTTGGGCCGCTCGTCGAGGTGTCGGTCTACGCAGTTGAAGCATGCGTTCAGCGTTCCGCCCTGGAACCACTCGTAGAAGGGCGGCTCCGAACCGTCGAACACGGTGTCCCAGTGCTCCTCCCAGTCCAGAAGCTCGGCGTACTCCTCGAACCCGTCGGGAAAGTCGTCGAACCGGTCGTACACCGCCGGGTCCGATACGTTGGACTGACCCACAAATGCGGGCGAGGGACGAAAATACTCTTGATCGGAGAGACGAGCTTCGATCGTGGCGTCTTGTTCGGCCATGGCGCAGAGGGAAATTTCGTCGAGGAAGGATTCGAAGGTACGAGCGCGGAGATTCGGGGCCCGATGGCGGCGCGGGGGCCATCTTGAGGGACCTCCCAGAGTAGACGGGTGGAAGGGCTTTCTTCCGCGGTGCCGGGCCGCCGGTCGGGCCTTAAGATGGAGGGATCAGAGTATGGATTTGAACCGTCAATTTCAACTTCAAGGTCCGCCGAGTACCGGTCCCTCAAGCACTGCCTCACACCACCCACGTACTGCATTACAGCAGTAGAGCGCGTCGGCAGCCCGGAGGTCGTCGAGGGTGAGCACCCGTTCCGTCGCCTTCGGTCGCGTCTCCAGCACGTGGTCGCGGTAGACCCCCGCCAGCAGTCCCGATGCAACCGGGGGCGTGAAGAGTTTCTCCCCGCTCTGGACGAATAGGTTGCTGTAGGTCCCCTCCGTCACCTCCCCGTCCTGATTCAGGAGAAGGGCCTCGTCGTACCCGTCACACCGTGCGTTTTCCAACGCCTTTTCGTAGACGTGACGTCGGGTCGTCTTGTGGTAGAAGAACGGATCGTCGCGGTCGACGCGGACCTCGGCCACCCCTAGCCGCCACGGCTGCTCGGTCGGTTCCTCGATCGGCGTCGTGGTCACTTCGAGGCCGCCCCACCGGTCCAGCGTCGCCCGCACCTTGAGCGTCGCGCCGCCGCACCCCATCACCGCCCGCTCCACCCGTCGCCGAAACCGATCCCCGTCGAACGGGAACGAGAAGTAGGCCGCCGAGCGGGCGAGACGCTCCACATGACGCTCAAGGAGCGGAATCTGGACCCCGTCGTAACGCATCGTTTCGATGAGCTTCAGATCTTCCTCAGGATCGGCGGCCCGGACCTGCACGGACCGTTTCTGCGTGAGAAACGCCCCCTTCAGCGCACACTCCTCGTATTCCGCCGCCGGGTTGGAGTCCCACACAATGCCGCTGCCGAGGCCCATCGTGCCTTCCTCATCTTCCAC
>JBDGQN010000026.1:0-5055 GCA_042219055.1 Salinibacter sp.
GGCTGATCGACCGGCTTGACCGGCACGGCTACGAGCATCCCTACGAGCACCTCGTTTGCGAAGGCGCCGGTCATGCGCTCGAGCCTCCCTATCTCCCATGTCGCGGCCGCTCACGGGAACCGTTTTTCATGGGTCTTGAAATGGCCCTGGGCGGCACCGCCGAAGGTTACGCGGAGGCGGCGACGAAATACTGGCCACGGGTGCTGGAGACGCTGAGAATCGGAACAGGAGACAGCCCCGTATGAACACCGACACGATCCACTACCTGACCCAGGACGAACTGACGCGCCTCTTCGGCGTGATCGAGTCCAAGCGCGACCAGGCGATCGTCCGTGTGGCCTACACCTACGGCCTGCGCGCCAGCGAGATCGGGTTGCTCGAACGAGACGACGTGGACTTCGAGCGCCTCAAGATCCGGATCCGGCGCTTGAAGGGATCGATCTCCAGCGAGTACCCGCTCACCAAGGAGGCCCAGCGCGAGCTCAAGCGCTACCTGCGCTCGCGCTCAGACACGTCCCCGATCCTGTTCCCGTCCAACCAGGGCCTGCCGATCCATCGGAAAACGCTGTATGCCATGATGGGCAAGTACGGGGAGCGGGCCGGGCTGCCGAAGGAGAAGCGGAAGTTCCACGCCTTGAAGCACTCCATCGCCGTGCATCTCTTGGACGCCGAGATGGACGTCATGTTCGTCAAGGACTGGCTCGGCCACAAGAACATTCAGAATACTCTTGTTTACGCCCAGCTCACCAACCGCACCCGCGACGAGCTCGCGCGGCGGGCGTTTGCGAGTGCGAAGGTGGTTTGAGAAGGAATCGTTCCGGCGTGATCAACGATCCACGATGGCTCAACTCACCTACTTGACGCTCCCTGTCGAAGATCCGGCGCCAGTGAAAGCCTGGTACGTCCGACATCTGGGGCTGGACGTCGCTTGGGAGTCCCCCGATTTCGTGCTGCTGACGGGGAATGGAGCGGACCTTGGCCTGCACCGAGGCACAGCGCTGCCCGAACCGCATAAGGTCCAACTCCACTTCGAGGTGGCGGACGTCGATGCCGAATACGAACGGCTCGTCGCCGACGGGCTTCGCTTTCACCGAGCGCCGGAGACGATGCCGTGGGGTTACCGCACGGCCTATCTGACCGATCCCGCCGGCCACACGGTCGAGATCTACACGCCCCTGTAACGATGGCCACGGCGATCGATCGACTGCAAAGCGTTGACGCGATCCTCGGCCTTTATCCCGAGGCATCGCCCGCTCAGCGCCGTCGCATTCGTCGAGACGTCGAGTCGGACCTCCAAGAGGCGGAGGCCGGTCGGCGCCTCGTTCTGGGCGCCTGGCAAGCGGATTGGGTGGTGGGAACCGTTCAACTGGTTTGGAGCAATGCCGAGCTTGCCGAAGGGAGGCAAACGGCACTCATCCACCACGCGCGCGTTCACCCGGATTATCGGCGTCGCGGGATCGGCACGGCACTGATGGACATCGCTGAAGCCGAGGCCCGGAATCAAGGTTTTGCGGTGCTTACGTTGGGCGTGGAACCCTCGAATGAGGCGGCGATCCGGTTTTACACACGTCGAGGGTTTGAACGAACTCACAAGTATTCAGGTGAGACGGGAGAGCTGCTACAGGCAATGAAGAAACCGATCGCTTAGCACAAACCTCTTGTGGCTCAGCTGGGCCGCGGTTATCGTAAGCCACGGAAGGAGGTTCGACGTTGACGGACCAGAAGCCCGTTATCGAAACGGACCATGGGCAGATTCCATTGGATGACTTGCCAGAGATCCTGCCCGGTCTACCGCGCATCATGGCTGAGTTGAGCGATCGGTTCTGGATCCTCTACTACGCTGCAGAACGGGGCAACTGGGACTTGGCCCAATACCAAGTGACGGTTGCGCGAAGCCTGCTCCATGCGGCTGGGCTGACGAGTAGCGAGGCATTGACTGACAAGCTCGAATCCTTCAGCCGGAGCCACCTATCGGCGATCGCTGACTCCATCGAGGAGCAAGATCTTTCGACGTTCAAGGATGTCTTCAACCGGGCCATCGAAAGTGCGAACCAATTCCACAAGGCAACGGGTGTGCCCTACATCCACTGGACATTGCCCTCGTATCCTCCCGAACACCTAAAGTTGTCCCACCAGCAGGAATAGGGCGGGTTGCATGGACATCCGTGAGTTGAATCAGATCGCGGCAGACGTCGCACCCCGACGATGATATGGATGGACCAACCGCCCGAACGAATGCCGATCGGCGTGCCCTTGTCGAGCAGATTCAAAACCGGTTGCTCACCGCGTATGGGGATGACGTCCGAGCAATCGGCCTGCACGGGTCAACCGCCCGCGGTGACGATGGCCCGTATTCAGATATCGAAATGATATGCGCTGTGACGGGATCAACTGTCGACCACCGCTACGAGTGGAGCACCGGCGAGTGGAAAGCTGAAGTCAATGTCCGTAGTCAGGATGTGCTCGAACAGAAAGCCAAGACCGTCGACGTCGACTGGCCCATGACCCACGGCAAGTACCTCGACATGGAACCGCGATACGACCCAGAGCACCTCTTCGAACACCTTCGAGAGCTGGCCGCCTCCCAATCCGACGATGCATTCCACCAAGCGATCAAAGACAGCGTTGTGGGGGAACAGTATGAACTCATGGGGAAGCTGCGAAACGCTAACCACCGTGGAGAACGTGCTCACTTGCCCACGCTAGCGGTCGAACTTGCGAAGCATGCCGCATGCATGGTCGCTCTGGCGCATCGGAAGACGTTTAACAGGGCCACCTCAGCGTTTCCGGAAGCGCTGGGGCTGGCTCACCGACCCCAGGGATTCGATGCCCTCTGTTCGCTCGTCATGCAGGGACAGTTGTCGAACCCAGAACATGTCATCGATGTTTGTGAGAGCTACTGGTCAAAGCTCGACGAGTGGCTCGCGAGGATCTCGATCAATGCCCGTGAAGAGCTCACTATCCCCATCTGATCCACAGATTTAGACTGGATCGGGTACAAGGATATAAAACACGATGGTCTACGCCCAGCTGACCAACCGCAAGCGCGATGAGCTGGCGCGCCGGGCGTTTGCGAGTGCGAAGGTCGTCTAGGCTCACCTATCTCGCGTGACGGTCGGTCGTCGAGCCCGTCGTTGGATGGACCCTCAGCAAGGCTCTCCGTAGCCGACCTGCCCGTCGCTGATCAGGCCGAGCCGACCGGCTCGATGTGATCGACCTCGTCGCCGATCTCCTGGGCCGCGTCCCACAGGTCGACGGCCCGCTGGCCGTTCAGCCAGAACTCCGGCGAGTTGCCGAAAAATCGCGCCAACCGCAACGCCATCGCCGGACTGACCGCCCGGCGCTCCCGCAGCAGCTCGTTCACCGTCTGGCGCGAGACGCCCAGCGCCTCGGCGAGCTGGCTGGCCGTCAGCCCGTAATCGGGCAGGAAATCCTCGCGCAGCAGCTCGCCCGGATGCGTCGGCCGCACTTCCCGCTCACGACGGTTGGCAATGCTCATCGTCTCACCCCCGGTGATAGTCCGTGACCTCGACGTCGTAGGCGTCGCCGTGCTCAAACCGGAAAGGGATGCGCCACTGATCGTTGATCGCGATGGCGAATTGGCCATCGCGTTCGCCCGTCAGCTTGTGGAGCCGGTTGCCCGGCGGAACCCGCAGATCGTCCAGACGCGTCGCGTTGTCGAGATAGCTCAGCTTGCGGAGCGCGCGCTCAACGATGTCCGCCGGGAGCCGCGTCGAGCGTCCGCTAACGTAGAGCTCCTCGGTCTGTTTGTCGGCAAGCGTCTGGATCACGGACCCACTGTAACGCGTCACGTGACGATTGTCGACCACGCCCTCTCGCCTCGAGCTGGCGCGCCGGGCGTTGGCAAGCCCGCGTGTCGTGGGCTCTTGACATTCGCCACCCCCTCGCTACACTGGAAACACGTAATCACGTAAACGGATGGATAGGCCCTCTGCCCTCCATCGATGATCGTGAAAGGAGAGAGCCTCGCATGTCGCTTATCAAGGTGATTCGGCACGGCCAGATTACGCTGCCGGCCCAGATCCGCAATGCCCTCCAGCTTGAGGAGGGCGACTACTTGGAGGCTAAGCTGGACGGCGACCAGATCGTCCTCAAGCCCAAGGTGGTCATGGATAAGACTGAAGCTGCCGACCGACTCAACCGGCTGCTCGACAAAGTCCATGCCCGCACTGAAGCGATCCCGGAGGCGGAGATTGAGCAGGACGTCCAAGAGGCGATCCAGGCGGTAAGGCAAGAACGGGCCGATGCCTAGTGTCGTCTTCGACAGCAATGTTCTGGTGAGTGGGCTTTTGAAACGGCACCGTGGGGGCGTGCCTGACCAGATCATGAGACAGCCGGAGAAATATGAGCTCCATCTGGCTGAGGGGATTCTGTCCGAAACCCGCCGCGTTCTGCATTATCCGAGGATCCAGAAGAAGGCTCAGCTCAGCGAAGAAGAGATCGCCGAGTATCTCGACGACCTCAGATCGATTGCCACGTTGCACACACACCTGCCAGATGTGGATGTCATCGCCGCCGATCCCGACGATAATCTCATCCTGGCCTGCGCCCTCGCAGCAGATGCCGACTACATCGTCAGCGGCGATCCGCATCTGACCGACTTAGGAGAATACGAGGACATCCAAGTAATCCCGCCGGCAGCATTTCTGGAGATGCTCAAGACATCGGCAGCGTCCGAAGAAGGCGACAATAGCGACTGATGGACGGTCCCCCGTGACGTTTCCACAACGTCTCCGGCACCCACGATGAGAACGGCATGCGCCACGCCATCGGTCTAGGCCAGTCGTACCCTTCACCATCGTCTCAGTGTTCGATCTGCCCGAGAGTGCGGACCGATCACGCTACCTCTAACCCCTGAATGAGCCCTCAACATCCTGCAGTCGATGTGGGGCCCAAATCGCTCTGCGCCGAATTGAACATTACAGTGCCAGATGCCGTTCCAGCGACCCCGCCAAACCCTTGACCTGTCGGCGAGCCCATGCTAGCGTAATGAACATTATAGATATAGTGTTCATAAACGAGGCGTTGTCGAAT
>JBDGQN010000260.1:0-3357 GCA_042219055.1 Salinibacter sp.
GTGCCGGAGTACCAGGTGCGAGGCCCCACCTGTTTGGTGCCGTGCCAGTCGCCGAGGGCCAGGTAGTCGAGATCCGCCTCCTCCGCTCGCTCGGGGTCGATGCGGGAGGCCGCGTCGCCGGCCCCAAAGGCTTCGACGCCGCCGTGGGCCAGACCCACCCGAAGCGCCTCTGGGGCGTCCTCGCGGCCAAACTCGGAGGTGATGTGACTGGTCGGGTCGCCGCGCTCATTTCGGCGCCGCACGGGCGCCGGAAGAATGATTACGTCCGCCCCCGCGTCCACCTCTACACGGGTCGGCTCCGGGTTGTCCAGGACTCGGACGTGATTGGGCTTTCGGCTCCGAAACGGGTCTCGCTGATAGACGCACGAGGGGCTTCCCGCGAAGTCGTGGTTTCCCGGCAGGATGTAAACCGGAACCGAAATGCCCGAGAGGCGCTCGCAGGTTCGGCTGACGATGTCGTCGGCGACGGTATTGTCGTCGAACAAGTCGCCCGCGATGAGCACGAAGTCAACCTCGTGCTCATCGGCAACGTCGCCGATCCGACCGATGGCGTTTTCCCGGGCCTCCCGAAGGTTGTTCTGGGCTCGCCCACTGGCCCAGTTGAAGGGCTTGCCGATCTGAAGATCTGCCGTGTGGAGGAACCGAACCATGTGACTACTGAGATCAAGTTGAATTTTTCCTGGGATGGAAAGTGTATTCGGAGCTCACCTGAACAGCGAGACTGCCCGCAAACGATTCAAGTCGGCAGCCACCGGCTCGGCGCGTCGTGACACGTGACGATCACCTCTCGCTTCGCCCGCGTCGCTGACACGTACAGGAGCGACCGCTCCCGCTTGAGGATTTGCTCCCGCGTCGCCTCGTCGTCAGCCTGGGAGAGCGCCCGGCGGTGCGGCACTTTCTCCTCGGTGACCCCCGCCACAATCACTCGTTCAAACTCGAGTCCCTTAGCGCGGTGCATCGTTGCGAGCCGAACGCCCGGCTGAGACCGGTCTTCCGGCCGGCTGGGTTTGATGACGTACGTCTCCAAGTCGGCCGCTCGGAGTGCACCTCGGTAGTTGTCCAGAAGCGACTTGGTCCGCGTGATAAGGCAGGTATTGCGGAGCTCCGTGTCGCTGTCGTCGAGATAGGCCGCGATGGCGTGGGCCTCCTCCTGAAATGTATCGAAGACGTGGACCTGCGGCTCTTCGCCCCGCATCAGCGACTTGTACACCTCCTGGTCGTCAACCCCACCATCGAGGTCATCATACTCGGTGCCCTCAAGGAGCCCGACGGCCCACTGCCGATTTTCTTCCGTTGTTCGGTAGTTGACGCGCAGTTTGTAGCCGCGGCCGATGATGTTGATGCCACAGTGCTTCAGGACCACCTGCCGGTCGTAGATGCGCTGGTGAGCGTCGCCAACAATGAACAGATCGTTTTCCTGATCGCCGCCCGGAATCATCTGACGGATCAGTTTGAACGCCTGCTTCCCCATGTCCTGGGCCTCGTCGACCAGGATCGACCGGTACGGAAGAATGTCCCCTTCTTCCTCCAGGATCCGGCGGGCATCCCGGAGCGCCCCGGGACGCTCACGGAGGTGATGCTCCTCGAGGAGCCGCTGGTACTCCTCAAACACGGGCCAGATCTCCTTTCGGCTCGGGCGCTGCAGGGGCGTGCCCCGCCCGATGCGGCTCACCCGCATGTATTCCGACTCGGCCGTGATCCCGTTTGGTTGGATGACCTGTTCCCACTCGTTGCGCAGGAATTCTGAGGAACGGTCGTCAGGGCCGACCATGAGGGCCTGCCCCCAAAGGTCCTCGGTCCGGTCGCCGCCATAGTCCACGGAATACTCGTATCCCTGGTCCCGCAGAAATCCGGTCACCCAGGCATCAAGATTTCGGACCTCAATGCGACAAAGCGCCTCCTCGGATCCAATCAGGCGCAGGTTTTCCTCAATGTCCGCGGCGAGGTTTTTGGTGAACGTGGTGAACAGAAGCTGGTCGTCCGGATCTGTAAAGAAGTTCTCGGCAAGCCAGACGGCCCGGTGCATGGCCACGACAGTCTTGCCGGTGCCCGCCCCGCCGAGGACGCGAACGGGTCCGTTGGCGTGCATCGTGACGAGTCGGCGCTGAGACGGATGCAGAAAGACGCGCCACATCTCCAGGGGCGCGTCGAGCATCTGCTCCAGCTCCTCCTCGTTCTCGACCACCGCAAATCGCCGCTTCGAGTTCGGCCGGTCGAGCGCGGCTGCGTAGTCGTCCGGATCCACGTCCTGGTCCCGGTAGGCGAGCTCATTGTCGACCTCCCGCTGCGAATACCCCGCGGCCAGGAGAAAGAGCGCCTCGTAGGCCTCCTCCGGGAGGTACGGCTGCACCTCGTCGAGCTGCTCCTCGGTGCGAATGCTCCGGACGAGGGGGAGGAGCGCCTCCGGCACCCCCAGCCGTACGAGCTCCCTATCCCGATGCTCGGCAAAGAGGTCGTCCGCCGCGTCCTCTTCCGGTTCCTCGTTTCCGTTCGAGAGGGGCACCGTTCCGTCCTCCATCGGGATGACCTGGAGACTCCCGGTGTCCGGATGAATCTGGACGAGACGATTCCGCGCCCATTGGTACGCGTCGTCGTGGTGATCGACCCAGAGGAGCATGTAGACGTTTCCCTGCTGGGGCTTCAGCACGATTCCCCGGTACGCCTGATCGATGCGGACGGAGCGGAGCTTCGGGTCCTTGGCGCCCTCGATTTTCTCGTAGTTGATGCCGGGCAGGGTCGGATCCTGGCGGAATTTCGTCATGAACCGGCGGACCTTCTTCTGTTTGCTCTTCGGCACCTCAGAAAACGCCTCCAGAAACCGATCCGAAATGGCCACCTTGACGTCCGACATCGCTGGCGAAAACGGAATTGGCGACAGTCAGTGCGCAGTGAACACAGTTTCTAATTGATCTCGTCGAGGAGCACCTGGGGATTGTCTTCTACCTCCGTGACTTCGTAGACCGTCCAGCCCTGCTCCTGGAAGGTGCCTTTATGCTTCGTCTGGGTCCGCAGGAGTACGGCTACTTTCTCGTCGGGCCAACCAAGCTCCGCCTCCGCCACGATTTGCCCATCTCGCTGAAGCCCGAAAGGCACGTCCGGTGCGGGCACGCGGGCCTCATGCAGCGGGCCAAGGAGATCTCGGACATCATCCAGGGCGTACTCAAAAACGGTTTCCCAGGCCTCCTCGTCGAACCTGTCTGCCCCGGACACGGCGCCATTTTCCTCCCCTGCGGAGCGCTCCCCAATCAGATCTTCGTAGCCCCAAAAGGCGCCCGCATCCGACGAAACCGGGTACGTATGGGGGAGGAACTGGAGAAGGTTATAGAGGCGCAGGAACCCGTTCCACGCCGCCTCAAA
>JBDGQN010000261.1:0-610 GCA_042219055.1 Salinibacter sp.
GAGGCGTGGGTGACGGAGCTCTCGACCGACGAACTGAAGGACCTCTTTCGATTGCGGTCGACCGATGGGGGGAGGTAGCCCACAGGGTGGAGAGCTGTGAGGGGCGTGTCTATTGCGTATTTCGTATTGCGTATTTCGAGCTCGTCTCGGATTGGTACGCCCTACGCAATACGCCCTACGCAATACGTTCCGATTCACGAAGCCTCAGCCCTCAGATTCTCATTCTCAACGACAGACTAAGCCCATGGCCTGGTACCAGCACTACGAGAAGACCAAACCGCGGGAGGTGAAGGGCGGGATTAAGGCCAAGTCGCAGCGCGGGGCGTTTGGGACGACCTGGTGGGGCGAGCGCTGGGAAGAGGTCCTGAAAGGGTTCAACCTCACCAACCGGCTGCCACGGGCCAAACGCTACGCGCGGAAGGGGCAGGTCACCAGCATTGAGGTGGAGGAAGGGATGGTCACGGCGGCGGTGCAGGGTTCTCGGGCCGATCCGTACGACGTGACCATTCGGCTGCGGCCCTACGACGACGAGGAATGGGACGACCTGGTCGACGCGTTTCGCCACCAGCCGTACTTTGCGGCCGCGCTGCTGGCGGGCGAGATGCCGCCG
>JBDGQN010000261.1:628-4617 GCA_042219055.1 Salinibacter sp.
CTGCTCCTGCCCCGACTGGTCGAACCCGTGCAAGCACATCGCGGCGGTCTATCTGCTGCTCGCCGAAGAGTTCGACCGCGATCCGTTCCTCCTCTTCCGCCTGCGGGGGATGCGGCAGGGCGCCCTCATGGATCGAATCGGGGGCGACGTGGAGGCGGCGCTGGGGGAGGACGGCTTAGACGAAGACGCGTCGCCCGATGTGCAGCCCCTCCAGGCCGACGAGGACTTCTGGGACGCACCGTCCCTCCCCGACGATGTCTATGGCGCGATCGAGACGCCGCCCTCGCACGCCCCCCTGCCGAAGCAGCTGGGCAAGTTTCCGCTCTGGCGGGGCAACGACGCGCTGATAGAGGCCCTCGAACCGGTCTACGAGGCGGCGTCGGCCGAGGGGGTTGCTCGCTTTGAGGAGGACGCGGCGCTCTCGGAACCGGAGGGGTAGGTCCTCGACCCTCTCGGGGTACAATGTGGGGCGGCTGCAACGATTCCCGCTCCGCCGGATCCCCGGCCCGCTCGGGACCGTATGGAACCCTGTTCAGAAATAAGACGAATGAAGTAAGACAGAGAAAAGCCGTCTCGCTGTCAGCTTCTGTACTCATTTTTTCCTCCAGCAACCCGAGCACCCCAATGACGAACAGCAAAGGCTGGATCTTTGCCGCCGGTGTGGTGGCGCTCGCACTCTCCCTCTTCCTCTGGTTCAGTGGCAGCAGTGGCGGCAAGCAGGCGGCCATTTTCGTGGGATTGTGGGTGCCCTCTCTCTGGATTCTCGCCGACCTCGTCGATCAGGCCGAGACCGCTTCTCAATGAAATTTATTGCCGAGTACTTTGGGGTTTTTATTTTCGGATTCGTCGTCTTCGTTGGGGGGCTCGTGGCCCTTCCCAAAATTGGAGCCCCGAAAACGTCGCCTGGGGAAATGGGTGGGCTCGTCCTGGCGTTCATCGTGATCGCCGGCGGCTTTACGTGGTACTACAACGCTGACCTCCCGTCGGGCACCCAGACGCGGCGCAGGAGACCGGGGGGCGACTCGTCGGCACGTTAGGCGAGCCGGAAGGCCGAGAAGGACATGAACGCGCCAGTTCCTGAACGAGAAGCAGCAGGGAGTCTCTCTTGAGACCTCCCTGTTGGGTGAGGCACAGCCGAACGAGACAGGTCATATCTGTATCAGTCGTCGACGTATTGCCCCCTCCCCGCTTTTCGGTGAAACGAGACGGAGTTGCAGGGGGATTAGTTCTCTTCTCCGGTCTCGACGCCGAGCATAAACTCCTCCCCGCAGAAGTCACAACGAAGCTCAATTGCCTTCTGGGGACCACTGTCCAGTTCGGTTTCCTGAAATTCCGGCGTCCCGTCGGGACGGGTGGTTTTGGGGGTCACGTCTTCGAATGAAAAGTCGCCTGTGAGGACATTCGCGTGCCCGACGGTGCGGTCGCATTCCGGACACGAGAAGGGCTGTTTGGCCGAGCCGTTGCCGGTGGAGGAGCCGTATGGTTCCATGATGGGGAAGGTAGATGGAGAAAGGCGGCGAGTCGTTGTACACCTTATTTTTATGCATGCCTCTCACCGGTATGTCCGTTCACCGGTGCATCTGGCAACGGGCCCCGACGCGCTCCGGCACAGAGAGGTGGAAATCAAAAGTGCTCGTGGAGCAGGTCGTGGCCGTCGGGGGGGATGCCCAGCTCCGCAGTGTTTTGATCGCCTGGATACGGCACCTTGCTTACGCTGACGGGAAGGCTCTCGATAGGGACGTCTAGCCCCTCCAGGTGCACGGTCACGTAAGCCGGATCTATGTCCAGGAGCGCGTCCTGCAACGCATCGGCGAAGTCGGTACTGTCAGGCGTCAGCTTCAGCGTCAGCGAGTAGCCCTTCGGCCGGTCCACGTCGGGATCCGGATGTGGGGTGGCGGATACCGAGCCCTTCTCAATCGCACCCGTAACGTCGGTGTACTCGGTCTCGTCCGACCGCTTCCACTCAAGATGCTGAATGGAATAGAGCATAGCGCCTGCGTCGCCAAAGGGGAGAGGGCCAAGAGTCACTCAGAGAAGGTGGGCCCGGCAGGACTCGAACCTACGACCAGCCGATTATGAGTCGGCGGCTCTAACCAACTGAGCTACGGGCCCATCGTGCACAAAAGTGCCCACGAGGTGACGCCCCGTGGAGTTCCGTTTCCGCCGTTGAGGGAAGCCCGGTCCCTGAGAAAATTCGCTGCCGCTCCACGAGGGCCCCGCAACACGGAACGGGGGCATCGATAGAGGCCATTGTGTCTCATTGAGCCGTCGATATTCTCCTCCAAACCGTCTTCCCGATCCCCGCTATGAAGTGGAACAGCGCCAAGGACCTGATGACGACGGACGTGAAAACCGTCGGGGCCGACTGGCCGATCGACCGCGTCGCGCAGTTCCTCATCGACCACGAAATTTCCGGCGCACCCGTCGTCGACGATGACATGCTGGTCGGGGTCATTTCGCTAACCGATATTGCACGGTACAATACCACGGCTGGGAATCCCGCGTCCGAACAGCCGGCCTCGTTCTACCGCTCGGAGCTTGCGGCCCACTACGCCGAGGAGGAGCTCGATACTCTTCGGGTGAGCCAGGGGGGCGACACGACCGCCGAACACGTCATGACGCCCCAGATCTACGACGTAAACGAGCACACCTCCGTCCAGCAAGTGGCTCAGGTGATGCACCGAAGCGGCATCCACCGCGTTTTTGTCACCAGGGACGGACAGATCCGCGGGGTTATCACCGCGCTCGACATGCTGAAGGTCGTGGCGGCAATTTAAGGAGGGAGGTATGGAAGTGTGGAGGCGCGGACGTGTTGGGGAAGAGGGACGCCTCTCTTTCCACGTCCAAGCTTCCACACGTCCAAACGTTCACCCGCCCCCACGCCTATTGCCCATACTTCGCGGGCATGCCGGCCTCCGGAATCGAGTTCTCGATAAACGAGCGGAGATGATCGTTTGCCGTTCCGCGATCCTCCTCGCGCAGGTACATCATGTGCCCGCTGCGGTACCCTTCGAAGCGGAGCCGATCCCGAAGCGTCTCGCGCGTGCCGAGTTGCCACATCACGTACTTGGCCGAGAAGTAGTCCGTGGCCCCGTCGAAGTAACCGGACTGCACCATGACGTGGAGGTACGGGTTCTGGGCCATGGCCTTTCGCAACTGTTCGCCCGTGTCGTTATTTTCGTCCTCCCACGGGCGCACCGGCCCGAAGAGATTGTACGTGAGGTCCGTCTCAAAGCCGAGGTCGTTGCGAAGGTAGTGGTTGATGGCCGGGGCGAACGCGTGATTCCAGGAGGCGAGTTCGGGCGGATAGTCGTACTCGGCCCCGGCGTTTTTCGTGTCCACGCCTTTGTAGCGGGAGTCGAGACGCCCGATGGTGCGGCCCTGGTCCTGGAGCAGCTGCTTCCAGAAGGCGTCAGCGGGGACGGTGAGGTTGTGGTTATCCACGAACTGTTCGGAGAGGCCCGCGTAGCGCGCCACCTGCTGGGTTACCTTCTGTCGCCGCGTGCTGTCGATGAAGCCGCCCCGCGTGACGGCCGGGATGTATTCCTCGACGGTGTAGTTCTCGACTTCGGACAGAAGGTCCTGGAGGCTGCGGTTCTGGAGGGTGCTCGGCAGCTGGTCGTGGTACCAGGCCGTGGCGGCGTAGTAGGGGAGCTTCAGCGCCTCGGAGCGGGGGGAGGGCCCGGCCGGCTCCAGTCCAAGGCCCGTAGGCGAGACCAGGATGACGCCGTTGAGGTACATCCAGTGGCTGTTCTGCAACTCCCCAGCCAGCCCGGCGACGCGGGTCGTGCCGTAGCTTTCCCCGATCAGGTACTTCGGGGAGCGCCAGCGGTCGTGCCGCGAGACGAACGTGTCGATCCAGTCGGCCAGGTACGTCACGTCGGCATTGACGCCGAAGAATTTGTCGCGCTTCACGTCCTCGTCGAGGATGCGGGAGAAGCCGGTGTTGACGGGGTTGACGTAGACGATGTCCGCCTTGTCGATGATGG
>JBDGQN010000262.1:0-24664 GCA_042219055.1 Salinibacter sp.
CCGGTGACGAGGGCCGTTCGCTGAGTGCTCATTCTGCTGGAACGTGCGATTCGCGGGCCGACTCGGACTCTCTGAATGGATTTCGGGAGGCCAAGTTCAGAAGACGTGCGATGAGAGCAGAGGGCGCCCAGTCTTCGACGTCACTCGCGGGGGCGGATGGGGACACGCAGGGTGTCCGAGTAGATGCCTCCGACAAAGCCATGCCCCCCTTGCACGTTCGAGAAGGTGTCCGGGCGAGCCAGATTTTCGAGCGACGCCCCCCGCCAGTCGGGCCAATCCGGCCCCCCCGCCGCTACAGTGGCTACGGCATAAGGCTTTGCAAACTCCGCTTGCGAGGGACATCGATCCGTCAGCGTCTGCTCGTCATTTAGATTGACGATATCTCGACCATAAAAAACAGACACGCGATACAGCTTGATCTTTGGCCTGTAAGTGACATCGTCGTAGTGATCGAATTGTAAGTTCGAGACTCCCCGTTGCCCCCCTAGTTTCACGGGATACCGAACCTGGACCGCGGCCAGAGCATCGAGATTGGTGACACGGAATGAGAACGTATTCTCCGCCTGTATTGGCTTACCTCCAAAAGTCAATTCGCACGGAAGAAGGAAGGGCTTGTCCTTCGTCGAGTCGGGGTCATATTTGAGGGTTGGAGGATGTGTGGGAGTGGTCGTAGTGGCCGTCGTCACCACGCTCCCATCCACACGCACCGAGACGCGATAGTCCGTGCCGGGAAGAATGGAATCGGTCGTCCAGGCATTGTGCACACGGGCGGCGCCTCCGCTCACCAATTCGAATGAGTCAGCAAGGGGAATCTGAGTGCCGGCATCGAGATTTTCGAGCACTACGCTCGCACCGAGGTCCGGCGGGGCACCAATGCGGCTAGTGTCCCCAAGGGGCTCCACACGAATGACCTGCGTGTCGGCCGCCACGTCGAGAGCCCCGAACAGGGAGAACCGGTATTGGTCGGAGGGCTTGAGTATAGTCACTGACGGGTCGCAGCCTCCCGAAACCAGCAGAAGGGTTCCGAACACCGCCGCTAGAACCGGCCCACTGTACGGGCGACCGAAGAACGCAGGCAGTTGCATCAGGCGTGTAGAGGGAAATGCGAGTGACAGAAAAACGGACAGGTGCCGCACCGCGACGTGCTCTTTTCGCTACTGGACGTTCACCTGAAGGGTGAGGTACGGGATGAGAGGGAGTTGATCAACCCGATCGAGCGTAAAGAGATCGATGTAGAACACGTTGGCCCGGTTGTAAGCGTTGATCGCTCCGGCCTCCGCAGACAGACGGACGTTCGGAGCAACATCGGACGAGCGACTCAGTGACACGTCGAGCCGATGGTAGTCCGGCAGGCGGGATCGATAGGGGCGCTCGTAGAGAGCCCGGGGAAGGCCCACGACGTTTTCGGGGTCGTCCCGGAGGCCCCGAATTTCGAGCATCGTATCGTAGCCGTAGACCTGGGTAAAGGGCAGTCCGGAACCGTACTGCCACCGCAGATTGGCCGTAATCCAATCTGCGTCCAGGGACGTCACAATTCCAAGCTTGTGACGCCGGTCATGCGGCGGCGAATACTCGATGATCGGATCCCCCACCCATGCCCCGAGGCGGTTCTTGGAGGCCCGATACCGAACCCGTCCGTACCCGTACGTAAGGTCGACGCGGACAGGCCCCCGCTCGTACTGGACCGACAGGTCGACCCCATATCCGGTGCCGTCCGCCCGCACTAAGTTGGTGTTGAACTGCACAAGCGGTGTCCACCGCGGCACGGGCAGGTCTTGGAACCGCTTGTACCACCCCTCAATCGAGATCCGCAGGTCGGAGAGGAGACGCTGGTTCCAGCCGAGCAGGGCATGATCAGCGCGGAGGGGACGCTTCCGAAACGGACTGGGCGTCCACACCTGGAACGTCGAGCCCACGTCACGCTCATCGGTGACGGTGGTGGGAATCTGATGGTAGACCCCGACGGCTGCGGTAAGGGTCATCGGGCGGTCCCCCCCTGGCTGGTAGGACACTCGCACGCGCGGATCGACGGACACCCCTCCCCACTCAAAGAGCGATTGTCCCCCAATGCTGGGCTGGATCGTGAGCCCGTCGGTCACCTTCCATTCGGCGCCGGCGTAAACGGAGGCACTGAGCAGAAACCGATCGTCGCTTTCAAACCCCAAGAACGGCTGGCGCAGCTGGAAATCGTAATCGTCGGCCTGCACCTTGCCCCCCCATCGCAGCGTGCCCCTCCAGGGCGCGGGCTGGGTTAGGTCAAACTTGGTACGCACCTTCCACGTCCCCGCCGCCCGAACGCTCCCGTCCGTGGACCGGACCTCGTTGTTGAAGTGAGTCGTTCCAAAACTCACGTGCAGCGTCTGGGCCGACTCGTCGCTGAAAACGAGACACTCGCCGCCCACGGAGGTGTTGCTCCACCGAAAGGAGGCCCGGTTTTCGGGGTCGATCCGTCCCCGGTCGTAGGTTCGCACCCCGGTAAACGAGCACTGATTTTGTGCGCCCTGGGTGTGGAGCTTGGCGGTTACGTCATAGAACTCGTAGGGAGCGTCCTGCCCGAGCAGGGTCGGCCCCGAGCGCTCGATGAGCGAGTGTCGCGCGTGGACCAAGAAGGACTTGCTCCCCTTCTGCAAGGGCCCCTCCAGATGGGCAGAGGCCAAAAAGGGCCCTACCCCCACGCTGCCCTGAAGCTCTTTCGTATTCCCGGGCCGGATCTGCACGTCCATCACCGACGAGATGCGACTTGTGTATTTTGCCCCGAAGCCCCCCGCGTGAAAGTTGGCACTGGAGACAATCGACCCCGGGAAGGCGGAATAAAACCCAATGATGTGAAACGGCTTGTAGATGGGGGTCCCGTCCACAAGCACGAGATTCTGAGACGGCGTACCGCCCCGGATGTAAAGCCGACCGCCCCGATCCCCCGTTGTCGTCACCTCGGGCAGGGTGCGCAAATACGAGGCGAGATCGCTCCCCGGCCCTGGAGTCGGGACGTTCTTTATGTCCGCGGTGCGAATCTCCCGCAGGCCAGACTGGGCCTCCCCAACAGTCCGCCCTCCCTCCACAGTCACCTCTTTCATCCGCCTTGTGGCCGAGGCCAGTTCGACCGACACCGTTCGTCGGGCTCCGGCCTCGAGACGAAGGGTGTCGCGGTAGGCCTGAAAGCCAATGAAAGTGATCTGCAGGCGGTAGCGCCCCGGCGGAATCTTGGCGAGCTGGTAGAATCCCTCATCGTTGGTGGCGACGGCGGATTCAATCCGTCCCCCAGGCTGTCGGAGTACGACGTTAGCCCCCCCTAGCGGCTTTCCTCCCGCCTCGCTGCGTACGAACCCCCGCAGCACGGCGTTCTGAGACGTCTCCTGGCCACGAACTGGAACGGGTCCAACCGCCAAAATGAGAAGCAGTGTCGTAATCAACCAGCCCCCCGCCCTTCTGCGCAACGGGATCGTTCCCCGAGGATTCTGGCGTCGTAGAAGGGACAGTCGTGACGTTGACATAGACGTTGATATGTTGGAACGGAGGCTCACCATCGATAGTCCTGCGGAAAATGTGACTGAGCGATCCCTCCCACAATGTGCTCAGCTGCGGAGGTACCTCCCATCCCCCGTGTCTCTTCGCCAGGACCCAATTCCTTGCCCCTCCGTGCAGAACGACACGGGGCAATTTCATACCAATTGCGATCTTTCGTTGTACACTTCTGCTCTCATCCGTCCACGTAGGAACGACCCGCCGGTCGTCCCTACATCGAGATCGAGGCAGGATCTACATTCCAGCTCCGATTTGCTGACCGCACCGACCGCTCACAATCTGTACAACGATTCGGCGCAGATGATATCAGAACCCCTCTCCTTACATCTCCCTTCGGTGTATCGTCGGTGAAGCCGTGAATTCGAAGGAGCGATACCGAGCCTGCAGAATTCTGCGATAACGCGTCGGGAGGCCCCCGAAGTTACCGAAGGTCATCCGACTTGGACTGGCCTTCAGCAGAGCTGTCCGCCTCCGTCTTCTCTATCCGAGACAAGAGCCTTCGGATGGGCGCCCGAGCGTCGTGTGAAATCGAGAAGCGCCCCCCCGCCACGGTTCCGCTCACCTCTTTGGCCCCCCCGATCGTCACCAGTTGCTTGCTCGTTAAGGCGATTTGCACGAACGTCCCACTACGAATGGTCGCTGTCTGATTGATGCCACGTCCCATCGGATCATCCCAGGACATAGTCTCCGAGCCCACAGTGAGTTGAACATCTCGACTGTCGATCTCAACCAACTTCTGCCCCCCCTTCATGAAGTTCAGGGTGTATGTCTTGGGCGCACAGCTTTTTCCGGAGCATGTCCCGGATACCTTCACGTAGTACCGACTTCCTTCATCGATCCCCGACCTCAATTGAAGATCCTCCAGTTGCATCCGTTCGGTCTCATAGGTCGTTTGTCCCGAGGATGGGGCGTAGGAAACGGTAACAGGTTTCGAAGAACTCGTGCAGCCGACGAGCATGCAGGAGATAAACAAGAGGAAAAAACCGGTCCGTGTATTGAAACGCATTCCACTGGGTAGGTTTATTCGCGGTTGGAGTGCTGTCCCCGGAGAGTATAGTTCATGCTCCTCCCAGATGGGCCTCAGACGAAGGACTAGAGGCCGCAGGGGCTTTCTTGTTTTCCACACATTTTGGTTTTCTTACAACTGCACCTAGTCTTGTTCCCGGTCGGCCAGCATCGAGCGGGCCGAATCGAAGGATGGGTTCGAATTTTGAGTCACTCGTTTTGAGGCACTTGGGAACTAATTTTCCCCCAGTTATAGAGGAGCTTCAGACGGCGGTGTCAATGCCCATCACTAAAAACTGATTCGGGGAACGAGGCCGGTTGTGCAGAACCGAAAACAAACCGTCAACACGCGTAGTGAGCCAGTCCGTTGCTCGTGCCTCTGCCCTCGAGACAGGAGGATGAAGAGTGCGGGCGGACATCGCGATTCGTCTGTCTCCCACAGAGTCGTTAGACTGCATTTGACTAGCGAGGACGACCATCACGACCCTCTGAGCGTTGCCGGTGATCAGGCAGTCGTCGAACGCAGGGGCGGGAAGCAGGTGGCAGTGTCCTGAAGGCAAGGCCCTTTCGGTTCCCCGAAATGCCCGACTAGTCCTCTCACCTTCGGCCAGGCCCGAACGGCATCCAGCCGAACATCTCCAACAAGATTTGAAGGGACACGTAGCGGCCCGTCTACGACGAAAGCCTGTTGACACTGAGGCAGAAAATGGAGGCGAAGCCCAAGACGTACGCCAGCGGGAGAGACACTGTTAGACCCGGGCACCTGCTGGACACCGAAAGGACATATCTACCCCCAGCAGCCGGTGTCACACCGCCTCCATGCCGGTTCTATTTCGCCGCCTCTGTTTCCAGGGGGGAACAGCGAGAGAAACGGTCTGCTGAATCGGATCGCCGCGACGCACGCCGTATGACCTTTTCGCTTTCGACAATATGCACACCGAATATAGGCACGAAGTATCGGACGGGAGCCGGTCAGGGCAAGAGTTTCTTCCGTTGACGCCTGCGAGCTCCGCGGGCCCTGCTCCCTAACCCATCACTTATACTACGATTCTCCCTTCCACACCTCTGTGTCCGGGTGGAAGTCGGACCAGGCACTCCAGGCGGCCACATAGGCCGTCGCTACCGGGGAAAGGCGCTCTCCCCGTCTGGGGCCCTCAACGGCCCGCCCATCCAAGGTCCAGACACTCCCCGTCGCATCATCGACGAAACGGCCGTTCTCGTTCACCGAAAAGGAGGTCGAGGTGTCAAAGGCCATCGCTGCCCGCGCCCCTCGGTGCCAGAAGACCACGGGCCCTTCATCCCCCGACACCTCCACGACGCGTGCTTCGCGTCCATCGTCCAGGGTGCGAAAAGGAATCGCAATCGCGGTTCCTTCGGATGCTTTCTGCACTCCTCCGAGCGAAGCGTTGGGAATGCCGAGCACCAGCCCGGACGGAGACTGCTCGCCCGACCCGGTGGACGCATTGTGCCCAACGGAACGGGACACGGTCCGTCGGCTCGCGCTCGACGACTCGCTGTTCATCGAAACCGGGAGGACCTTTGTGTTCGGATGCAGTTTCCGCCAGTGGCCCCACCTGAGGTCCAAAATCGGGACCATCTCGAGGGCGCCGGACGCAGATCCGCAGATGGGGGACCGTAGCATCTGGGGCCAGAGCGACTCGTTCGTCTGCGCGTTAACCATCACCAGATTGTTGTGCAAAAGCAAGCCGGATACCTCGAACTCGGCACCGCTGATCGCCCCCCGGTCAAATGCAAGGCTTGATGTCGTGAGCGGACAGTGCGTGATGGCAATGGGATCGTCGAGCCAGTGATCAAGATTGACGATCTCGTGCGCTTGCAGAAGCCTAATCGGAACGGCCAGCGGGGTCTCTCCGGCGAGCAGGCCGATAACGCGGTCGCTGTCCTGAAGCTTTCCCACCTCGTCGGCGTCGAGGATCGGGGGATTCGTCAACGCCTCGATGGCTCCCCGTTCCGCTCCCTTTGTGAGGCCCTCTGTGTCCACGACGCAGTTGGCGTTTGAGCCCCGGTCATTCCTCCCGCCTCTGGCGTCACAGCTCCCCATAAGGGCTAGGAGCACACCGAAAAGTAGCAATCGAGACTCGAACAGGGATCGGAACGAAAACAGAGCCATGGGATCCGTGAGTCGATCGGTAAAGCATCTCCAGGAACACTGCGCCCGCCACGCCCCGGGCCGCGTTGCTTACTGAGACGCACGACGGCCGAGCAGCGTTACAGGAGGATCGTCTACCGGCCCCTCGACACACGGCCCCCGATAACAAAAGGCCGACTGCCCCTTGAAGGGACAGTCGGCCTGTTTGATAGGGAGGTCGTCTCCAATGCTCGAAGACTCAGCTAGTCAATCTTAACGACCCCATAGTCGAGGACGGGCGCTCCTCCCAGCGTGTACGGCGTATCCTGTGACCCCGCCGACGTCTCAAAGTCGTACGTCTGATTGCCGTTGGTGTCCTCGTGGGGCATCGCACCAATCGATGTCGTGTCGGAAATCGTCTCATCCAGAGGAACTTTCACCTTGTTTTTCACCATGTTCGGTGAGAGGTATCCCGATTTTCCGACAATACTCGCAAGTGCCCCCTGATTCTGAAGCTCCGTGCTGTCGTGAAGCACGATGAAGCCTCCACCTTCTGGAATGAAGGAGCCGTCGACCGTCAGCGTATCCGGGGCGCTTCCGCCTCCTCCAGCCGATAGTGTGTCGACGGTGCGGTCCGTGAAGTCGACCGAGGCGGTCGGGGGCAAGAGTGGCGTGTTGAGCTTATGAATCACCCCATTCGTCGCCGGGATGTTGGCCTGCGCCACCATATCCGCAGTCACGGAAACCGTCGTGTTTCCGAGCAGCGTCTGCACGTTGTTCGCCGGGAGGTCGCCCGACGTGAGGCTATCTCCCTTCACAGCGTGATACTTCAGAAGGTCGGCCGTCACACTTGAGGTGGCCTTCTCGTCGGCGTCTACGGCCTGGGTCGGATTGGCTCCGAGCGCTCCAGCCGGGTTGCCGCCCGACGCGAATGCGGCGTTCGACGGAGCAAAGAGCGAAAAGGTCGATCCTGTCTGCCCAAGGACCTTGGCAATCCCAGAGGTAGTCGCAAGATTCGTAAGTGTCGAGAAGACGCCAAAACGGGCAACCTGACTACTCGCGGCGTCTCGGACCGCAGCATCCACATTGATCGTTTCGGTTTTAATGTCGTCCGGGGTGGCGTCAACCGTCACTGAGATCGTACCCGGAAGGCCGCCTCCTGTGACGGGATCCCCCGGGGCGTATACTACCGTAATGAACTCGCCTCCGCGTCTACTCCAGCGGTAGGTCTGATCGGCCGTCGTTTGCTTCGGGGGTTGATTCCCGTTGACGTTCCACGTGTAGTCCTTTTTCGTCGTGTACCCTTGTACGAAGTAGGCAACCGTGTCCGGCACAGAAACCGTGGGGGAAGGCACTAGAGACCCAGTGTTGGCATCTCCAGCTGCCGTGCTGTGTTGAGTGATTACGTACTTGTTTCCCGGCTTCGGGGTAACGTTCTGTGAGCTCTGGTCACACCCGACCAGCATTAGCCCTGCCAGGAGCAGGATCGGGACGACCCGAAGGCTTTGGCGAAGACCGGACTGAAGAAGAGATTTTATCGTCGCGATACGATTCATGGTGTCTGTAGAGTATTCCAAAGAATCAAGCAATAAGGGAAAGGAGGCACTATCTCGTCGGCGAAATGCCTCGCGGGTCGTGGCAGATTACGGACAACGCGGGAGAGCGCCCTGCCCCTAAGGCAGGAGCAGGGACTCCCCACGACTGTCCCTACAGATTTGCCGGAACCTGTCCGCTGCCCGACCCTGGGCGAGCAATCCGTTTACGGAGAAGGCCACTGCCGCGGGGTCGGAAGCGGGTCAGTGGCTTTCTCCCACCAAATGCGGCCTGCCTCATCTTCTCCGCTTATGCCGCCAAACTGGCGATTGGCTGCCTTCTTGTAGTTTTCGAAGTTGAGGTTTTGCTCGCTCGAGGGGTAGCTGAGGCGTTGCGGGATGTAGCCGGCAAAGTCGTTCGCCACACCGCCGACCGGGGGCCCCAACCATCCGCCAAAGTCGAGGCGACGGAAAGTGCTCCAGCCCTGCACATTGTTGAAGTAAAAGGCAATCCAGCGCTGCTCTCCGATAACCTGCTCGTATCCGTGCTGATCGTAGTCATTCCGAACCGCCTGAACGTAAGCGTCGGTCTGGGCGCTGGAGCCGCTGATGTCGGCTTCGGTCTGGGTGCCGTAGAAATCGACGGAGTTGCGAATGGCCTTCTCCAAGAGATCTTTCGGGTTCCCGGAAATAATACCCCGAGCAGCCGCCTCGGCCTTCGTGAGCAGAATCTCGTCGTAGTACATGATCGGGGCGAACGCGTCGCCCTGCCCGCTCGGGCCGGCCGGCCACCACGCATCCGGGCGGGAGAAGTTGCAGGAGGGAGTGCCGGTCTTCAACGTAGTCGCCGCCTGCTGCTCTGCCTCGAACGGGAAGCCCTTGTATTTTCCGGACCCGTCCGCGCAGGGGGGCGCCGTGTTCGACGTTCCCTCAAAGTAAGCATCCATGCGGGGATCATTCGTCCCGTACTGCTTCATTGCCTCCACAAAGCGCCTGGCCGCATCAAAGTCATCGCGGCCATCTACGAACCGGTTTTCGTAGTACGTATTTCGGTGCGTAGAGCTCGTCGCGAACTGGAAGTAGACGTTGTCATCGTTGCTCTGGAGGGCCTTTCCAGTGGCCGACGTAATCGCATTCTTCGCCCAGTTGCCGCTGGCCGCGTCAATGGCGCGGATGCCGGTGCGCATCTTCAGCCCATTGGCAAACCGTTTCCAATTCTCCATATCCCCCCCGAGGTAGAGGTCACCCGACGGCCCCTTGCCCGAAACGTTGATATTGCCGATGGCTTTGTTGAGCGAATCGATGAGGGACTTGTAGATTACCTTCTGCGGCGTGTATGCCGGCGAACGATTTTTGGCCCCTTGCAAGGCTTTCTTGAACGGAATGTCCCCGTAGGTGTCCGTCAGAATTTGGAAGGCCCACACCTGCGTGATGGTTGCCACGGCCCGAATGTTTTTCCCATTCGGCAGTCTGCTGCTCAGTTCCTTCACCTTCTTCAGGTCATTCAGGGCGGTGTAGAAGCCACTCCAACCGTACCCTACTGCACCCCCTCCATACTGACCTACGTACTGATTTCGGGTCGTATACTGGGCCAGTATGTTTGTCCCGCGCATCGTCGGATTCGATCCGTACACCTCGAATCCGAGGTCGCGCTGGGCCTTGGCGAGGACATTATTCGGGTTTGCGGACGTTGGCGCGTTTGGGTTGTTGTTGTAGGAGGACAGAGAATCGCATCCCCCGAGAATCAACGTCAGGGCCAAAGCCCCAATGAAAAGGGTCGTCTTTGTGGCGTGGTGTATCATAGTCTAAGCAGTTCTGTTGAGCAAATGACGCTGGAGAGCTCGACCCCACGTCGCCCGCGGCGGCCTTTCGCCGCCGCGGGCAGAAGGAGGCAGTAGGTCCGTCGGTTAGAATTTGAGGTTGACGCGGAAGCCGTAGGTCCGCTGGGTCGGAATCTGCCCGGCCTCAAATCCCTGAAGGTTTCCGGCTCCAAGAGTCACCCCCGGATCGATGTTGGGGGCCTCCTTGTAGAGGAACAGCAGGTTGCTTCCCGTCACCGAAACGTTTGCCTGCTGAAGCGGCAAGTCACTCAGCCACTTCTGAGGCAGCGAGTAGGTGAGGGACACCCCCGAAAGCTTGAAGTGCGTGGCGTCATAGGTGTAGTGGCTCATTCTGCCACTGAAGGCGAACTTGTAGAACGTGCCCGGCGGCATCCGGGGAGTCTTGACGGCCTTCTCGTAGGGCGTGCCTTCCACGTTCGAAGCGTTGCTCGGGTCCGTGCCTTTCGGGAGCACGACCCCATCGGGAATGACGTAGGTTTGTCGCTGATTGCCAGTAACCGTGCTCTGAATGAGCCCGCTGTACTGGCCGAACATGTTTGAGACCGAGAAGACACTTCCTCCCATCTGGCCGGACACGGTTGCGTCCACTGTCAGGTTCTTGTAGGAGAACGTAGTCGAGATTCCACCTGTCCAGTCCGGCTGGAAGTTCCCCACGGTCTTGTTTTCATTCGTCGTCCGCGGCACGCCGGCACGGCTGTAAACAATGTCTCCGCTGGCGTCGCGCAAGACCTTCGGTCCCGTAAGGGCACCGTACGCCTGTCCTTCCTTGGCCACCGCATTCGGGCCAAAGACCGCATCGTCGAGCACGTAGGTGTCAATCCCCTTCGCGAGGTCAACAACCTCGTTTACGTTCTTGTTGAAGTTGGCCGTTAGGTCCCACTGCGCCGAACCGGTCTGTATCGGCGTGACCGTGAGGCTTGCCTCCAATCCACGGTTTTGGACCTCTCCGGCGTTGACGAGCGCCTGGTTGAATCCGGACGCACTGGACACCCCGATTTGCAGAATCTGATTCCGCGTTACTTTGCGGTAGTACGTGGTGTTCAGCTTGATTCGGCTATCGAAGAACTCCAGATTCGCCCCTACCTCGATGCTGGTCGTCTCCTCCGGCTTCAGGTTCGGGTTCGGACTGTTTCGCTGCACGTTTTGCAGCGGCTGCCCCTTGAAGGGGGTCCCCAGCGGGAACGTCGCACCAAGCTGGTACGGATCCGTGTCGTTTCCGACCTGGGCCCAGCTGGCTCGAATCTTTCCATAGCTGAGGATGTCCTGCCCCTGAAGCGCCTCCAGTTCCGTGAAGATGAGGTTTCCTGAAATCGAGGGGTACAGGAACGAGTTGTTATCCGCCGGCAGCGTCGAGGACCAGTCGTTTCGGATCGTTCCTTCCAGGTACACCAGCTGGTTGTACCCAACGTTGGCCGACCCGTATACGCTGTACACCATCTTTTCTTCGAAATAGTCGTTGACGTTCGGTCGTCCGACCGAGTTTTCAACCGTGTACACGCCCGGCGCGGAAAGCCCTCCTGAGGTGGACGCCGAAAAGTTCTCGAACGTCTCGTAGCGGACCTTGCCGGCCCCAAATGCGGAGAGGCTTATGTTCGACGTCAGGTCGCTGGAGTAGTCGAACCGAACCTCACCGTTGATCTCCTGCACCTCGAGGGTCGTCTCCGAATATCCGGGTGGATCCTCGGTCGAAAGCTGCACCGTACGGTCTCCACGGCGCTCCGTATAGTGGTCGGTCGTAACCTGGGCTTGCCCACTAAGGGCGTCCGTGAAGTCGTAACTGATCTTTGCTTTCCCGAAGACGCGCTGCCGGTCATCCGTTTCGTAATTTTCGTACCGGTTCACGTAGGGATTGTCCGTGAAGTTGAAAGTGGTCGGGTTCTGTGCTCCCGCAATACCCAGGTAATTCCAGCCTCGCTGCTGCCCGTTCGGCCGCTCGTAGTCGCGCATGTAGCTGTCCGGCCCATAATCGAGCTGGCGCTGGGTGAAGGTATTGAACGCCGCAAAGGGGTTCTCCTCAAACCCATATCCCGTTCCGGATCGGGCCTTCACGTCTCGGTAGCTGTACCGGACGAAGGCCGTTGCCGACAGATTTTCGCTGACGTCGACCGTGCCGTTGAATTGGGTCTCATAATTTTCCAGGTTTCCGTTCGGCATCACGCTCTGCTCATTCTTCGTGCTGAGCGAGAGCCGGAAGTTGTAGGACTCCCCCGAGTTCGACACTGCCAGGTTGTTGTTGTACGTCGTGGCCGTGCGGAGGAAATCCTCGACGGCGTCGGGGTGAGCAACCCAGGGCGTCGCTTGCCCCTTCAGGCCGTTCACGTTGTCCCAACTGTACCACTGCCGGACCTTTCGGCCGTCCAGCCGGGGACCGAAGGATTCGTCAATCGCGTACGCCGCGACGTACTGGTCATCAGCCCGATAATCCCCATCGAGGGTCCGGAAGGCTGTGCTCGATCCACCTCCGTACTTGTTCTGATAGTCCATGAAATTGTACGCCTTCGTAAACTGGACCTCCGAGGAGAAGGAGACGCCCAGCCCTTCTTGTCCCGAGCCGTCCTTCGTCGTGATCTGAATCACGCCGTTTGCTCCCCGAGATCCGTAGAGCGCCGCCGCGGCGGCCCCTTTCAGTACCGAGATCGACTTGATATTGCTCGGGCTGATCGTCGAGGCGGCGTTGCCGAAGTCGAACCCACCGTTTCCTTCGTTCTGGTTGGCACTGTTCGTCCCGCGCCGATTGTTGATTACGATACCGTCGACGACAATGAGCGGCTGGTTATTGCCCGTAATGGAGCTGTAGCCCCGGAGCACGATGTTGTTTGACCCGCCCATCACGTTCGAAGTCCGAATGCTCGCTCCTGCCACCTTCCCCTGCAAGGAGCTAATGAAGTTGTCGGTGGGCGTCTTATTTACGTCACTGGCCTCAATCTCCTGAACGGCCGTCGTCACAGCTCGCTGGGAGCGCTCCACTCCCAGAGCCGTCACGACAACATCTTGCAGGCCTACGGCCTTCGGGGCCATTCGGACGTTCACGTTCGTGGTTTGTCCGGCTTCGACCTCCACGGACAGATTTTTCCGTGCGTATCCGACGTACGAGGCAATCAGCGTTTGCTCCCCAGCAGGAACTCCGGAGATCTCGAACTGGCCATTGGCGCCCGTCGCAGCCCCAATGTTTAGCCCCTGCACCGTCACGTTCACTCCGGGCAAGGGCTCGGAGGTGGTACTATCGACGACCGTTCCGGCGATGGTGCCTGTGTCCTGAGCCAGCGCCGTCGCCGGCAGGGCCAACAGTATTAGGACAGTTAGTACCTTTCGAAGCATAATCGGTATTGAAGTGGATGAGCAGCAGAATGCGTAGGTACAATCGTCGTGAATGGGCTTGGAGAGAAAGCCTGAACGGATCCGGGCCGTGGACGCCACGCGTCTCCGATCACCAACTCTTCTCAACCAGAAGACCCCTCCCAGAACGTCGTCATGGATTCCGGCAATAGCCGCCACCTAGTGATTCGACGCTTCCCCATCTCCGTCAGGCCCGACACTAAAAACAACCGCATGTTTTGGTGATGCTGAGGCTGTGCGGTTGTTTACCGGGTTTGAAGAGTTTTCCATTACGCTCCGTTAATGTCAAGTTGGCGAGGCAGAGTGTCAAGCCGACCGTGCTGATTTCAGGCGGCTCGTGGCGGTGTGGAGGACGCCCCTCACCAGAATTCGGGGGGCTTCTCCCCCTCTTCATCTGGTTTCCATCGGTGCGCGTCGAGGTTCACGCGGTCCTCCGCCACGAACGTGACGCCTTCGCTGCGCAGTCGCTCCTTCATGACGCGGGGCGTTTCAAAGTGACGCCTGCCCGTCAGCACGCCCTTGCGGTTCACCACGCGATGGCAGGGCAGGTCTGTGCCCACCGCCTCGTTGAGGGCCCAACCCACCGTGCGGGCGGCCCCACGGCGCCCGAGGGACTCGGCAATGTCGCCGTAGGTGGTGACGCGGCCGGGGGGAATCCGGGCGACGACGGCCCATACCTGTTCAAAGAACGAGCCGTCGAGGTCCGGTTGGTTCTCCATGCGAGCGTGGCCGTATCCAAATTCAGGGTCCTTCGAACCTGTAGGGCATATGTGGGATCGCCGGAAAATCTCCCAGGACCGGAAAACTTCGCCCGGCTTTCCGTGTGCAGTGTAGCGGTGACTTTCTGAAGATGTCTCTACGAACATCTCCCGTTGCGGCTCCATGATGATTTCGTCGTCGGTGGCGAACACGTTCCGCCAAGTGCTCGGCCCCGCCCGGTTTCGCCGCGAGGTGCCCCTCGCCCCCTTCACCACGTTCAAGCTGGGCGGGCCGGCCGACTGGTACGCGGACGTTCGCACGGCCGACGAGCTGGCCACAGTGACGCGGAGGGCCCGGGAGCATGACCTCCCCTTCTTCCTCCTCGGCACAGGCGCCAACGTGATCGTGGGGGATCGGGGGTACCGGGGACTCGTCATCCACAACCGGTCTCAGCACACCGATCTTGACCCGGACACCGGGCGCCTCCGGGCCGAAAGCGGGGCCATCGTGTACCCCGATCTTATCGAGCAGGCCGTGTCGGCGGGCCTGTCGGGGCTGGAGCACTACGTCGGCATCCCCTCGACGGTGGGGGGAGCGCTGTGGCAAAACCTGCACTTTCTGTCTCCGCCCCCGGAGCGTGAACGAACCATGTTTTTCGAGGAGGTCGTCCACTCCGCCGAGCTGCTCACCGAAGAGGGCGAGCGAAAAACCGTAGGCGTCGACTACTTCGACTTCGGCTACGATTACTCGATCCTCCACGACCGGGACGACGTGGTGCTCGCGGCAACCTTCCAACTGAATCCCAACAGCCGTCGGCCCCGAATGCGCACCATCATGGACGCCAACCTGCAGTGGCGCGCCCAGCGACACCCCCCGCTGGACACCGAGCCAAGCGTGGGCTCTATTTTTAAAAAGATCGAGGGCGTCGGGGCCGGTCGGCTGATCGACGACTGTGGGCTGAAAGGCACGCGGATCGGCGGAGCGATGATCACGCACCGTCACGCCAACATCTTTGTCAACGCGGACCAGGCCACCGCCGCGGACGTGTGTGCCCTCATCGAGCTCGCCCGCGACACGGTAGAGCAGGAGACCGGCTACCGGCTCGAAACCGAGATCGACTTTGTTGGGGAGTTTGCCCCCCCGACTGACGCCCGGCCCACAACGATGCCCAGGGACCCGGATCTCATCTCGGCCGAGGAGCGGGCCCGCTCGTAGAACCGGCGGGATGGGCGTCCCACTGTCCGTCCACGGGCCGAAACGGCCGATCCGGAGTTGCCCCCATAGCTACCGGACCGCTTTCGACCGTTTGCCGGTAAAGCTCCTCCAGAATACGAGTCCTCCTGAGCGCAGCGGAGCGAAGTCGAAGAATCTTTCCGACGAGAGCGGACGAAGCAGAGGGCTCTACTGGTCCTTCTTGGAGGTCACCTGGAAGTCGATGCTCCGCTCCACCGTTTGTCCACTTGTCTTATCAGTTACACGAACCGTGATCGTCACCGATTGGGGCGTGTTTCCCGACGCTCCCTTCCAGTCGACCCGAATAGCCTTCGTAGCTCGCCTCTGGGTCCCCGTGTACGTGCTTGCTGTCTCGGTCCGTTCGGTCTCGCTTCCCCCGAAGAGCCCGAGGATCTTCCCTCCCTCGTTCTTTCGTTTCAACTCGTAGGCGACCTTGTATCGGGTCCGATCCTGCGCCGTGTACGCCAGGTGGTACACCTCGAAGTAGAGGAGAAGCGGGGTGTCCACGGAGAGGAAGGAAAACGGATAGGGAATCGCCTCCTCGGTAGGATTGGGGACCTCGAACCGCTGCCCCGACGGGACCATGGGCCGCAGGTCGCTCATCTCAAGCTTGTCCCGAGACGCTTGGAGGGTTCGTAGGCTGTCGAACCAGATCGTCCTGCGACCCGTCCGGTCTCCAAGACGCACATTCGCCCCTTGTCCGCGCAGTTCGTACCGTTCCCACTGCATCGCAAGGTGATAGGGCTCGTCCTTCACGGTCGTGGACAGAACCTGTGATTGTAGCGCAGGGGTCTTGCCCTGGCGCGGGCGGAGACGATGGCGCGTGATTTTCATGTTTCGGCGCTCATAGTTGGCGTCGTATGCCACCAGGGAGGCAGTAAGTCGCTGAGGACCGGTCTCTTTCCGAGTGCCTGCGAGGCCTCCCCACAGCACTTCCACGCGGGTCGATCCGTCATCGCGGAGGAAGCGAATGGGACGTGCCCGAACAGGAAGGGGCGACTCAGCAGTTGCTACCTCCGAATTTGAACGGGGCATTTTCCTCCGGCGTCTCTGGACAAACCTTCTCTCCTTCAGCTCGGCAGTACGCAAAGTGCGGTTGGCAATGTCGTTTGGGGCTGGTACTCCCATCGTGCGATGGACTTCTTTCGAACCCGGCCCCTCCCCAATCTCAGTTCCCTGGAACATCGTCCGGAGGTGGTCTTGCTTGTTGAAATACCGGACCAGTTCCGGATAGACATTGCCCGGGTCCCGGTAGTGCATCGCCAGATGTTCGTAAATATACCGCATCGCGGCCAGCGAGGAATACGCTCGATTTTGGCTCCGGTCCGCCGCATTGTAGTTTCGTTTCAGTTCCGGCGGAAACAGATCCATCGCTTTTCCGAGCCGGTAGGCGTTGTCCTTTTTTACGAACAGGTAGCTTCCCTGCTCTCCCACCTGGGGATAGTTCCAGATGACGTTCTTTGGAAAGTCGGAGGGTGTAACCCCGACGCCGAAGCGCACGACGTCGCCCAAAAATCCGAGATCCATAAACGGAATGACGTGCGTATTCGTGGGGGGACCGTACCGGACGTACAGATCTCCCCGGTCGTCGAAGCCCGACACGTCGGCTTCGGCGGAAAAGTGGTCGGCGGCGTGACGAACCCGTCGTAGGTGTTCCTCCACGCGCTCGTTCGTGGCGGTCACCGGCAGAGGATCTTGCCGCCGCCACCACGACACCAACCATTTGCCCGCTCCCGCACGGAAACGGAGTCGAGACGCTTGATCGCTCACCTTTCGGCGGATGCGCTTCTCCTGCCGATCGGTGAGGAGGGGGAGAAGCTGGGCGACGTGGCGTCTGAGGACCGGATACGCACGAGTGTCCAAGTTCGGACCCGCACGTCGGAGTAACGACAGGTACGTGGCGACCGCATCCTTCCGGTCGGCCGGACCGTTCCACTGTGCCCACAGGTGGGCGTCGTAGAGGGGCGCATCAAACCGATTGGCGTCCTCCAGCGCCTTTACCCCGCGTCGCCAGGCCCACCGCATCGAGTCGGTGCGCCCGCAGGCTTTGTACGTCTTCCCCAGCCAGAAGGCCACGGCTCCCCATTTCTCGTGGACCCGGGCAGGAGTTTGCAGAAACACCTTTCGCAGAAGGACGCGAGCAGTCTCGTAACGACCGTTCTGATAAGCCATCACCCCCTCTTCGAAGTCCGTATCCGGGTGTGATCCCAGACAGAGAAGAGAGGCGATCAGTACACCGAACACTGCCGAACGGACCTGGACTGCACCGAACACGGCGGGATAGACGGCTGATGGCTGTAGATATAAACTTGATAATCATACGTCCTACCCCGGCGCACGTTCATCAAACTCGCACATTCGGACACCGAACCTGCAATAAAAATGCCCCGCCCAACGGAGGTTGGACGGGGCGCGGGTTCGTGCCGGATAGAGCGGTATTAATCAGGCTGGATGTAGACTTCAAGGTAGCGAAGCTGCTCTGCCGGTTCGAGGTTCTGTTCCGGGTTGCCGTCAATCCGCAGCGTCAGCCGGACTGTCTCCTCCCCGGGCGAATCTCCGTCGTCGAGGATCTGAACCGGGAGGTTCGCCGAACTGGAGTCGGCCGGGAGCGTGTAGGTGCCTGGAATCGTGTAGTCCGTGCCTTCCTCGGCCGTCGTCGGCCGGGCCAGGAGCGTGGAGTCGATCCGCGGCTCACCGGAACCGGTGTCTGTGGGTACCTTCTTTGTGTAAATCACACTATCTCTCACAACGCCGTAACGGACCTCCGTAGGGGAGGAGCGCTGTCTTCCGATGAGTTCCGTCTCGAATCCGATGGTACTCCCCCCAGCGATACTATCGTTGACAAAAGTCTTCGCGGGGCTATCGCTGGCCTGCCCCTGATCGACGAGCGGGAGGGCAAAGGCGATCTTATTCGCGTCCCCAAGGGTTCCCCCGAACTTTTCGAAACAGCCGGTGAGTACGAGGGCAGTCGCGACGAGGAAGGTGGCAAGTAGAGCTCGCGTCGTATGCTTCATCGCTATGAGTGTGGTTGGTAGCAAATTCCGTGGGGAATGGTGGAACGGTGGCGGAGACAGCGTCGGTTAGTAGCCTGGGTTCTGCGTGAGCTTCGGATTCGAGGTCACCTCACCCGTCGGAAGCGGTGCCAGGATACGCCGGTTGGTGTAGGGCAGCGGATTCAACGACGCGTTGGGCTGCGGCTTCGGCACGTCCATGCCCCGTCGCTTGAGATCGAACCACCGGTGCCCCTCGTACACAAGCTCGCGTCGGCGCTCCACGTACACGGAGTCGATGATGGCCGAGGCGCTCGGGTTGCCGGTGATGGCCGACAGGCCGCGGGCCGTCCGAAGGGTGTTCAGCGGTTCCAGCGGATCGCCCGACGCCCCTTCGGCACGAGCCTCGGCCTGAATCAGGTACAGCTCCGGGACGCGAATGAGGGGAATTCGGTCGGTAAAGCGATCAATGGTGTTGGTGTACTTGCCCAGCACTGGCGTGCCGTTGCTGAGCGTATCGATGAGGGATAGGCGGATGTCCCCCTGCATGTAGGGGAGCGTCGGGCTCGGAGTCACCTCGAAGCTGAACTCGCGAAACTCACCTTCGTCACACTTGCCGCTGGCACATTCAGCGTAGCTTAGAGCCGAGAGCGCAGAGTTGCTAAACGTAGCGTTTCCATCTTCTCCTCGCTGCATTGACAACTCAAAGATCGATTCCGGATGAGTCGGGGCTCTCCATGCGGACTTAAACTGCCCCTGCGGCACCAACAGGTCCGGAGGGGACGTGCCAACGACGTTTGGCGCGAGGTTGAGGGCCTTCTCAGCCGCCGCGTTTGCCGCCGACCAGTTCTGCTGATACAGTTGCACGCGCGCAAGCAGCGCAAACGCCGCGGCCCGGTTGCCATCGTTCTTCGTAAGATTGGTGCCCTTCAGGAGGGTCGTGGCCCGGGTCAGATCGTTCACAACCTGAGCGTACACCGAATCGTTGGATACTCGAGACCGAAAGTCGGCGTCCGCCGCCGACCTCGTCGGTTTCAGGCGCATAATGACACCGAGACCAAAATTCTTAATCTCCTGGCCGGGCTCGTACGAGTAATTTCGCGCGAGATCGAAGTAGTTTAAGGCACGGATGAACCGGGCCTCGCCCTCAATCCGGTCCTTCACCTGCTCCGCTTGATCCGACGGAAGATCTGGGCTGAAGCCGTCAATGTTCGCGATGATGCTGTTCGCGATGTTGATCGCCGAGTACATGTTTCCGTAGCCGCCCAGGTTGGTATTATTCGGGATCACGGCGTCGTACCGGCCGGATCCACCGCCGGAAAAAGCATTATCGGCCAGGGCACTGGGGTACAGTTGCCACTGCTGACCGTATCGACTAACGGACTGAAGGTTGTCGAACGCCCCATTGAGGACCGCATTGAATCCCGCTACAGACGAGAAGGCCTGGTCTGAAGATACAGATGTGCTGGGTTGTGGACCGCTGAGATCAAACTGATCACAGCCTGTAAGGAAAACGCCCACGGCCGTAACAAGAAGGAAGATCGTTAGCGTGCGTCTCATAACCAAACTGTCAGATGTTGTGTAGGAGTGACGCTGCCGAGTTCTTTTAGAAGATCATGCCGGGCGAGGAAGCTTCTCCCTCCCCCGCCGGCATGGATCCGCCGACATAGAAAGGGGTGTTAGAACGTCATGTCGATGCCCGCGGCGAAGGTCTTGCCCTGCGGGTAGCTGCCAAGGGCGTTACCGACATCCTCCGGGTCGAACCCCGTGTAGTTCGTCCAGGTGACCAGGTTGCGGCCCTGCACGTATACGCTCAGTTTGCGGAACGACCCGCCGACCCGCTCGAGCAAATCGCTCGGCAGGGAGTAGCTGATGCGAACCCGCTTCAGACGGATGTACGACGCGTCTTCGTAGTAGCGAGTGCTGTTGAAGGCTCCACCGGGGAAGCCCGCCTCGCTGAAGGTATTGTTGAAGAATACTCGGGGCTGTGGGGTATCTGTGACATCCCCGGGCTTCTTCCAGTAGTCCAGCATTTTGGTACTCCGGTTGGCGTAGCTGAAGTTATTGCTTCGGAGGAAGAGGGCATCGTTGTTAAAGGTCTCTCGCCCGTAGTCGTACTGGAAGAAGACCTGTGCCGAGAGGCCCGCGTACGAGAAGGTGTTCCTAAGCCCCCCGTAGAAGCTAGCCCTCGTGTTGCCCCAGAGCTTCAGGTCTTCGGTGTCGGCCTGATAGGTGAGGTTGCCGTTGCGGTCGTAGTACATCGGCACGCCGTTCGCCGGATTCACACCCGCGTACTCCTCCAGTTCCCACCGGGCTGGTGCGGTACCTTCGCGGTAGACGTTGCCACCCAGGTCGCCCTCATCGTCAGTTTCAAGGTCAACCGAGATCTCCTTGCGACCCGGAAGGGTTTTCAACACCTCCTGGTCGAGGAAGGCGATGTTGAAGTCCGTCCTCCACTGGAAGCCCGAGAAGTCCAGGTTGAGGGTCTGCAAACGGAATTCCAATCCCTCTACTCGGATTTCGCCAGTGTTGCTGATGGCGCTGCCAAACCCGCTGTCGAGCGGAAGATCACGGTTCAGGAGCAGGTTCTCGTAGTCGCTCCGGAAGACATCAACCGTGGCAGATATCCGATCCTGGAAGAGCGACACGTCGAGACCGACGTTGATCTCTCGCTTCGACTCCCAGGTCAGATTCGAATTTCCGAGCTGGGTGGGTTTGATTGCAGCACCGCCGTAGACTTCTCCCCCCGAGAAGAGCTGACGCGCGGCAAAGTTGCCAATGTTTTGGTTCCCGACAACTCCGTAACTGGCCCGGAGCTTCAGGTTCGACAGGAAGTCAAGGTCCTGCAGGAACGCCTCTTCGCTCAGCCTCCAGTAGCCCTGAACCGTGCCGAAGAGGCCGTATCGGTTGTTCTCACCGAAGCGAGAGGAGCCATCGGCGCGGAGCGTTCCGCCAATCTTGTACGTGTTGTCGTACACGTAATCCACGTTGCCGAACGCACTGAGGGTACGGTACTGCGTGGTAAAGTAGCCGACGCTCTGTGCGCTGGCGGCCGTCGAAAGGTTGCGGAATAAGAAGTTTGGGAACTCATTCCCAGTCGCGGAGGCCACGATCTCAGTTTGTTGCTTGTACTCGCCACCGAGCAGGACCGACACGCTGTGCGCGTCGCTGAAGGTCCCGTCGTAGGTGAACGTCTGGCTCACGTTCCAGTCGACCTGACGCTCGAATGCGCTGAACGCCTGAGCGGTCTGCGCCGGCAGCCGGGGATCCTCGTATTCCTTTTCGTTCGTGTCCTGGTACTGGAGCCCCCCGTACGTGCGGGCACGGAAGCCGCCGCCAAAGTCCCAGTTCAGCGCGGTGTTGGCCAGTACCTGCGTGAGGTTCGATTGTCGGTCGTTGAATTGCTCCTGCTGGACCGGGTTGAAGGAGAAGACGAAGTTCGGCGTTCCGTTGAAGGGACTCTTCGGGTTGCCCGGATCCTGGTAGATCGGCGCATTCGGCGGGGCGAAGTAGGCCGACCAGAACGGGCTGTTGATGAAGGGACCTTCGGAGATCGTCCCCTTGATGTTCTGGGTGGTGGCGTTCACCTTCCCCGTGACGGACAGCCACTCACGGTGCTGGTGGTCGACCTTCGCCGTGATGCCCCCGTTCCGGAACTCGGAGTCAATGATCTGTCCCTGATCGATGGCGTAATTTCCAGAAAGAAAGAATGTGGTATTCTCTCCGCCCCCCCGTATCGTCAGGTCGTAACTCTGCGTGAAGGCTTTCCGGTAGACGGCGTTTGGCCAGTTGGTATTCAGGGTGTCGGTTCCCAGGTCCAAAAATGCATTGCCGAAGTTATTGCAGATGAAACGCGCAATGCCCGCCGGGCAGTTCTGGGGATTCCCGTTCCGAAAGGCAATCTTCCGTCCGGTCTCCGGAGAGATCCCGACGCCAAAGAGGGCCTCCGTGGTGTTCGCGTAGGCGGCCCCGTTGTATTGGGCCCACTGTTCTGTGTTCATCACGTTTACGTCCTTGATCCGCTGGACGCGGCCAAACTCGGCGCTAAAGCTGACGCGCGTGTTTCCGGCCGAGCCGCTCTTCGTCTCGATGATGACGACGCCGTTGGAGGCCTGCGAGCCATAGATGGCTGCGGCCGAGGCTCCCTTCAGGACCCGAATGTTCTCAATGTCTGAGGGATCGAGGCCTGCGAGCGGGCTTCCGCTGGCCAGCTCGAACAGGTTGTCCCGCGAGATTTGCACACCGTCAACAATGAACAGCGGTTGGGTTCCGGCATTGATCGAGCCGACGCCGCGGATGTCGACGTTGATCGCGGAGCCGGGCTGACCGCTCTGCGACGTGACGCGAATGCCGGAAACTGTGCCCTGCAGGGCCGACGTCGGATTGCTCGCCTGCACCTTCGAGATCTCGTCGGCCGAGATCTCGCCAGTAGCGCCCCCCACTTCGAGCTGCTTTTCACTACGGTAGCCTGTCACAACAGCCCCTTCAAGCTCTGCGACGGCGCGTGCGAGCTCGAAGTTTACCTCCACCGTCTCACCCGCCGGAACGTTTACAGTTCGCTCGACTGTTTCGTACCCAACGAAGGAGACCCGGAGGGTTTGCTCCCCCACCGGCACGTCGGTAATTCGGTAGTTCCCTTCGGCGTCGGCAGCGGTTCCCATCTCCGTGCCTATGACGCTGACCGTGGCACCGGGGAGGGGTTGCTGCGCTTGTTCCCCCTCTCCTGTAACGGTTCCAGTGATTGTCCCTGTTTGTCCCAAAGCCACGCCGGGAAGCAGCAGTGCTAGTCCCAGTAACGAGGCAGTTAGCAGTCTCTTCATGGCAGTTTCAGTCTACTGTACGAGTGGTGTCGAGTGGTTTTGGTCAAAGCCGAGGACAATTCCTCCGCGTCTTACGGAATGGTGGGAAGCAGAATTTCTGCTTTCAACGGTACGAATCGTAATAAGGAACACTGAGGAAGTCAAATACTGGATAAAACAATCAGGGCGATCTTATCTAGCGATGGAGGCTCAGCTGCCTCTGGTCACAGGGGGGATGCACGAAAAGACGGGAGAACGGGGGCGTGGGAGCGTGTGGCTACTGGCGGTTCTGCCCCGGTACAACAGTGAGAACAGGCCCCATCGCGAAGATGCGATTGCCGTGGGCGAATATGAATAGTCCCTCGAACTTGGGCGCGGATGACTTGTACAGGGGAGAAATTCTGGCTTTTCGATCTTCGACTGCCTACTCCCCCCATGAATCGCTGCTCCTTCCTCGCCGCTCTTTGCACGGCGTTCTGCTTTGTGACACTCGCCGCCTTCCCGGTCGGGTCCCAGGCCCAGAACGTTCGTCTGGGGATTGATGGCGGACTGGCGCTCTCTACCTTCCGGGGCGATACGGGAGTACTGCTCGACAACGTCAACTCCTCCACGCTTCGTCGCCGGGCCAGCTTTCAAGCCGGCGGATTTGCGATGATTCAGCTGAATGAGTGGCTCGACCTCCGTCCAGGACTGTACTACATCCAAAAGGGAGCGGTGCTCGAAGGATCGACCCTCGGAGCACCGGACGTAACCGCCGAGTATCGGTTTCCTTACGTTCAGATCCCAATTCTCTTTGAAGCACGCATTCCAACGGAGGGAATCACTCCGAGTGTGTCCCTGGGACCCGTCGCGTCTTTCAGCACCGCCTCTGGGGTTGAGATCGTCGACCGGACCGGAGAGAGGATTCGAAGTTTTGAGCGCATTACGGAAACCTTGGACCTGGGAGCCATGGTGGGAGTCGGCATGCGGTACCTGATCGATGACTCGAAGATGTTAATCTTCGACCTTCGTTACAATCCTGGCCTTTTGGACATAATCTCAGAGGAAGGCGTGTCTATGCGTACCGATGCGGTTACGATGAGCTTCGGCTACGCGTTTTCTCTCTGAAGCCTTCGTCCCTCTCATTCCGCCTTCGAGCAGAGGACGGATTACACACTCCCTGAATTGAACCACACCCTCATGGTGGACTCCTTCGAGAAAACGTAGCCGTGGGGCGCACTCCAATGCTGTGAGTTGCCCCCGAGGACGTGCTGCCTCAGTGTGCGACGGCCGCGCGGCAAGACCTTCGCGGAGCTCAGGCCCCAACCGCTGATAAGCTCCGAGAAATGGCGGTCGGCGATCTTTTCTGTTTTATACGGATTCCCGCCGAACGCGTCTGTAGACCCGGGACGAAATGGAGGCTTTTGAGCGTCTTCGACGCAAAGTGATCGGTAGCTAGACTCTCGCCCCCTTCCCCCTTCCAGACGTCCATACATTTACGGAAGAGCCTCGGCGAACGCCTTGGCTTTGCTTTGAAGACGCTCGGTGGCTTCAAGTCCCCTGCCCCACTCGTCCGGGAACGCCGCCCAGCCGTGAAGGGCCCCGAGCTGTGCGCCCATCATGGCGCCGGTGGTGTCGG
>JBDGQN010000263.1:0-2095 GCA_042219055.1 Salinibacter sp.
GGACGTGATCAACATCGCACCAAGGGCGCAGGAGATTCCCTGCCCGCCGCCGGGCGGCAGCACCACGGTTCGAGTCACGGTCGACGGAACGTTGACCCGAACGGACGTGGCGTCCGGGTCGTTTGACGTTCGGCTCGTGGATGAGGACGACTTGTCCGACGACGATACCTTGGCAAGCGTCAACCTGGCGCGAGGGGACGAAGCGGAGCCGTCGCCGTGGGGCCCCGGCGATGACAAGCTTTTCGTCTTCGACGTCACCCTGAAGTGCAACGAGGACTGCCTCATCGAGGGACCGGACGGCAGCAGCGGGGAAGCCGAGGCCAACCTCGCGTTGGAGATCGACAACGGCGCCCGGCGCCGTCATGACAACTTCTACGATACGACGACGGCGGACTGGGTCTCCATCGCCTGTGTGGAGTCCTCCACGTCGACGCCGTCGGTTTGTTCGGAACAGACGCTGCTCAATTACGACCGGAACGACAACAACCGATTTGAGGATCCCGAGTTCATCGCGCTCGTCAACGACTGGGTCGATCAATCGGTCTGCGACGACGTCTTCTTCATGGGCGTGGATCGCTGGACCACCCAATCGGTGCTCGTCGAGGACGGCGGCGGCTCGCAGCCCCAGCCGATCTCCAGCACGCTCCAGTTCATCTCGGAACAAGGTCAGCCCGTCGACGAGATCGCCTTCGGCGATCCGTTGCGGCTGCGGCTGGAGGACGCGGGCGCCAACGCCGATCCCGACCAGGCGGAACAGACGACAGTGCAGATCCAGATCCAACCGGCCGAAGGCGACCCCTCGAATCCGTTCGGGGTGACCCTGTCGGAGACCGATCCCGACGCGGGCGTCTTCCGGACGAACGTGCAATATCAGCGCTGGGAGAACGTCCAAGGGGCCACGCTCGCGGCCCAGTATCAGGATCCGGACCACTCAGATGACGTCAGCCAGGCTCAAGTCGCGGTCACCGGCGCCGAAGCGTCGATGAATGCTGTCCGCCTGTCGCCAACTCGGCTCCGTCCAGACACACGCGCCCGATTGATCGTTGACTCGGGAAGCGTTAACAGAGTCGCCGTGACGGTCTTCAACTTGAGCGGGGACCGTGTGCTGCATCGCCAAAGCATGGGAACTGCGTTGACGTTCCGCCCGGTGGACGCATCGGGTCAACCGTTGGCCAACGGGGTCTATTTCTATCGCGTGAGCTTGCGCGGCCCGAATGGCGACGTTCGGCGCACCGAGGTCAAGCAGCTGGTTGTGATGCGCTGAACGCTGAAGCTGAGCGTGAAGACGGATCAGTCGGATTCGTCATCGGGGTCCTCGGCGAGGGAACGAATACGGAAGTCGTCGAACACTCCACGCACGTCGGCGTCGTCGAAGGACTCGATGAAGATGCCGACATCGCCCCGCGTCTCCGTTGTCACGGCGTCGACGCGCTCGCCATTGATGTAGACGTGCAGGGCCTCGCCCCGCACGCCAATCCGGATCTCGTTCCAGCTGTCAGGACCTTGGATCTCCTCGGCGACGGCCCAATCAACGATGTCCGCGGAGGTCTCCTCGTCAAAGTCGCGGTCGCGCACGCGATAGGCGCCACTGGCCGGGGCCAGCCCGAACGTGGTCAAGCTTGGTACCTGAGGCTCGCCGGCGAACGCCAGCCCGAGCGCCATGGCTCGGCCGTCGTCGCCATTCGATTCCAGATTGCGTTCCTGAGCCTTGACGGAGAGACAGAAACCGTCCTCCGGCAGATTGTCGCCGTTGACAGGGGCCCAGGTCCAGACCACGTTGGACTCGATCGACGTCGAGATGGCATACGTTTCGTCCTCCGTGTAGCCCAGCTCGGCCCCGTCGGAGGAACGTCGCAGCCAGCCGCTGGCGGGGCTGCTGAAGTCCTCGGCGTAGAGCGTCCGACCGCAGGCAATCTCGTCACCCGATGACTGAGCTTCAGACGTCGTCGGCGGGCTGACCAGCGCGACGGTCAAGCCGAGTGCCACGATCAATAGGGTCCACGGCTGGTGTTGTCTTAGAGTCACGATGATGCCTCCTCCTAGTGTTACGGCCCAGCGTAGCGCAGATTGCTCGCCGACGAAAGGATCGATGAAT
>JBDGQN010000263.1:2105-3254 GCA_042219055.1 Salinibacter sp.
CCTACGAGCCGCCCGACGCTCACACACCCCACAAAACCGATAAGAGGACGGAGCCCCTGGTGGACCCAGGGGCTTTGCGCATTGGTTCATCTCACCCTCTCCCGTTCCCTCTCCCTTCAAGGGAGAGGGCCAGGGTGAGGGGCCGTTGACGTTTCGCTTTAGCGCAGCACGCCCATCTCCGGACGCCCATGCTCGGGACGGTCCCGTCGTGGCCGCGGACGGTCTCATCCCGAGGGCGGCCGCGCTCGATCCACAAAGGCTTCGGGCGTAAGAACGTCCATGTCGACGCTGGGAAAGTCCGCCGTATTGCGCGTCACGATCGCGTCACACTCCGCGCTTCGTGCCGCCTGATACTGGAGCCCGTCTTCGAAGTCCGACATCCGCGTATCCGCGAACGCCGCTTCAATCATCTCTGCCGTCAAGTCGACGATCTCGCATCCTCGGATGATGGACGCCACCTGCGTCCGCGCGACCCCCTCCGGATGATCTCTCGATTGCAGATAGTGCAGAATCGGCACGGTCAACGCGCAGATCCTGCCCGTATGCGGATCTTGGACCCGAACAATGGCCAGTACCTGCAGGCTCGGCCGAAGACCCGCACGGGCCTGCAACACGTCCATGAAGACGTTCGCATCGACGAGCACGGTCATGAAGATCGAGCGGAGCGGATCGCGTCTCGGATCTCGTCCTTGTAGTCACCATGTCGCGGGCTCGACGTTCCGGCCAGCTCAAGCAGATCGTTCGGAACGCCCTGCCGTTGAAGTTCGCCTTTGATTTGGGCGATCTCCTCCGCCCTCAACGGCCCGCTGTCTTTCTCGTTCTTATCCGCGTCACCTAGTCCGATGAGAGACTTCAACGCATGGAGTTCCCGCTCGATCTTCTCCAAGCGGGCTCGAATTTCGTCCCTCGCGTCCACGTTCATCGTCGACCACCAAGGATCCAGTCTACGTCTCGGGCTCCTCCGTCACAAGTTCGATTGCCAAGCGGGAACAGGCTAATGGTATTTTGACCCTGGCATAAACAAAGCCCCCGGGTCGGAACCCAGGGGCTTTGCTCATTTGCGTTTCAGCGACGATGCGCGGGGCACCGTCGTTGTTGATCGGTTTCGCGTTACCGTAACACGCCCGTCTCCGGACGCCCATGCGTTTC